>JAJBSL010000092.1 GCA_020540725.1 Lachnospiraceae bacterium EP-SM-12S-S03 | reverse complement strand
AAATATATGGATGAGTTGAAAAATCTCTGGAATACGAATCAACTTAAGTTTCATGGAACTGCCGAAAAATACAGTAACCATTATGTGTTCAAAGAACTGATTGATTTCTGTTATGATGCGGAATGGATTCCTTATTGTAAGAAAACTTTTAACGGCACACAGTCTGTGATTGACTACCTTGGAAAGTATACCCATAGGATTGCCGTCAGCAATCACCGCATCATCTGTATGGAC
>JAJBSL010000091.1 GCA_020540725.1 Lachnospiraceae bacterium EP-SM-12S-S03 | reverse complement strand
GCGTATCTTCTGACTCCAGTGCTGAGGTAATTTTGCCTGCTGCGAAGATGGTTAAGGAAAGGTTTGATTCGATTGGAAATGGTATGCTCTCTTCACAAGAAGCAAGTCAGGCTGCCATAGATTTGATGCTACAGAATAACAAGCTGTTAGACAATAGAAAGCAACTATACAAATCTATTGCTATAATAATAGGAAGATTGCCCGAGAAAGACAAGAAGAGAGCTACCGAAATGCTCA
>JAJBSL010000090.1 GCA_020540725.1 Lachnospiraceae bacterium EP-SM-12S-S03 | reverse complement strand
GAGGTGGATTCGAACCACCGAAAGCGTTGCTAACAGATTTACAGTCTGCCCCCTTTGGCCACTCGGGAACCCATCCATATGTCGAAACATGTGCTCCAACAATTTGATATTCTACCACAGCTTCAACTAAAATGCAAGAAGAATTCTACTTTCTACAAAAAATTTATGAACCATTTATGATAATGTCCTAATATATCATTTATGATTATGTCCCAAATGGAAAATATAGTGTATGATAA
>JAJBSL010000089.1 GCA_020540725.1 Lachnospiraceae bacterium EP-SM-12S-S03 | reverse complement strand
AATATTATTGTTGAAAATAGAAATAACTTCAACATATATAACTCAAACGAAACATCTGAACATGAATATAGTTTTGGTTTTCGTTCAACATTATTTTTATTTTTGTTTAACTTAATTTTTTGTTGAGTGTGGACAAATACATTAGATAATGAAGCATTAATCATGTACGTAGGTGCACACACACATCCAAAGAGAACATAAATATTCAGAGAGAATGTAAGAATTTTTTAATGAAATAATAGC
>JAJBSL010000009.1 GCA_020540725.1 Lachnospiraceae bacterium EP-SM-12S-S03 | reverse complement strand
AAAAGCTGATTTTACTCAAGCCTTTCGCCTATCATTATCATAGAAGATCTTATTTACAGACTTTTCTTCATAGTCTCACCAAATAAGAAACGGTAGCTACTACCATTAATACTATTTTTCGGCTTATCTCTTGATTTAAATAATCCAGTTAATATTCCTACATGAATCACCATCCTTTCTGAAAATGGGTATAAGAAAAGCACCTACCTTTTTTGATAGATGCTTCCTGTATAGTTAGCACAATGTTAATCTTGTAAAATTTTTAAATACATATCTAATCTTGAATTAATGTATCCTGCAAATAAATTTTCCATTGAGGAAAGATTATGCTTTATATGATATTCGTCAAATGCATTATAGTATGCAATTCTATCTGTGAACTTAATATCAATTGGTGGGTATCCGGCTTTCATTAATTCTAGATTAACTAGAAGTCTTCCAGTTCGACCATTGCCATCAATAAATGGATGGATTCCTTCAAATTCGATATGAAAGCGGGCAAGTTTTGTTACAATATGATCTTTATTTGTCGCAAAATCACTTAATAATTGTTGCATTTTAGGCTCGATAAGATAAGGATGCACCGGTTCGTGTTGTGATCCCATAATACGTACAGGAACTCTACGATATACACCACGGTCCTCTTTTTTATCCGCAAGTACTAGACAATGTATTTGTTTAATAATACTTTCATTAATTGGAACATTATCTTTTACTAATTCACAAACAAAGTCAAACGCTTCTTTATGGCCGATAGCTTCCATGTGGTCTTTTAATGGTTTCTGATCAATCGTAAGTCCACGTAAAACAAAATCAGTTTCACGCAATGTGAGAGTGTTTCCTTCAATAGCGTTGGAATTGTAAGTATATTCAATAATAAACTCTTCATTTAATCTTGCAACTTCTCCAGCGGTTAGAGGTCTTCTGCTATCGAGTTCTTTTTTCTTACGGTCTATTTGTAAAAGAATGCTTTCTCTTGATTTGTAACGTCTATCCGCAGGCTTTTGTGCATCGATAGGAAGTTTCCAACCACGGCCTTCTTGATATGCTCCTGGAATTTTACCTTCGGAGCAAAGAACACGAATTCGTCTGTCGGATATGCCCCATTTTTCGGCAGCTTGTTTTACTGTCATAAACATAAATTATCCCTCCAATTTAACATTTAGTATACCACTTTATCGGAATAATATCAATAATAACGGAATAACATAAACGATTTTAGCGGAATAATGATTAGATAAAAAGTATACCACGTTCATCATATACAGAAGCACCAGTATCATTTCCACAACGTATCGCACGATCAAGGGGCATAATCATTGCAACAGCACCATCAATCTTTTCAGTTGATTTTTCTTTATCGGCCTTAATATTTCCAGCAGGATCTGAAGATAAGTCTAAACCACCATAACAAACGCGGTTTTCAAGATCTTCTTCGTTCACTTTAAAAGAACAGTTATCCCATTTTTCCATAGGTATCCATCGGACAGCTTGTTTAAGAGAAAATGAATATGGCTACGTATACGTTAATAAGAGATGAAGCAGTTTGTTTTTTACGGAGGTATTTCAATGGAAAATGTAACCAGAAAGGCTAATGGAAATGAAAAAAGAAAAATATTATCAGATTTCACAAATAATTTAGCGCTTTGCGGTGATAAAGTGTATGCAAAGAAATCATTTTGTGATAGAATAGAACCAACGCTGTGAAAACAGAAAGAGAATGAGGAAGAGAGAGGATATGAATAAAATGGTTGATGTGATTGTGAATCTGATAAGAACGGTGTACAACTTTTTGTGGGGGGATTTGTTTGTCATCCCATTACCGGGAGGACAGGAGTTGCCGTTATCGCTGCTTGTCATAATTTTGATCCCGGCAGGGATTTATTTTACGATAAAGACAAGGTTTTTGCCGATACGGTTGTTCCCGGACATGGTACATGTCCTGCTTGAGAAAAAAGATGGAAAAGGAAAAAGCGGAGCCATTTCTGTTGTACAGTCTTTGATCGTATCGACTGCGACCCGCGTGGGAATGGGAAATCTTGTGGGAGTAGTTGCGGCGATTTCAGCAGGAGGCGCGGGAGCTGTATTTTGGATGTGGGTAACAGCATTAATCGGATCATCTACGGCATTTATCGAAGCTACGCTGGCACAACTTTATAAAGAAAAAGATCCACTTTATGGAGGGTATCGAGGAGGTCCGGCATATTATATACACAAATATTTGGAGGAAAAAGGTGAAAAAGTAAAACGCTACAGGATTCTTCCGGTATTGTTTGCGATTTCGGGATTGATTTGCTGGTGTGGAATCAGCCAGGTAATCGGTAACTCGGTGACATCGGCATTTGATAATGCATTTCATATTCCACCGCTTTATACGACGATAGCACTTGTAGTATTGGCGGCAATCATCGTGTTGCGAAAAAATGCGACAGTAAAAGTGTTGGATGTACTCGTGCCAATTATGGCAGGATGCTATTTTGTAATGACAATTGTGATTATTTTGTTGAACATAGGGCAGCTTCCGGTAGTGTTTGAAAGAATCTTCGCCGAAGCATTTGGCATCCGTCAGGTTGCTGCGGGAGGATTCGGAGCAGTTATTATGAATGGTGTGAAAAGAGGACTCTTTTCCAATGAGGCAGGCTCAGGTTCTGCACCTTGTGCAGCAGCTACCGCAGAATCTGACCATCCGGCAAAAGTGGGGCTTGTGCAGGCTTTGGGAGTGTTTATTGATACAATTGTAATCTGTAGTTGTACTGCATTTATCATGCTTCTGACTCCCGCAGAATTTACAGAAGGAGCCGTTGGTATGGACTTTCTGCAGGGAGCAATGCAGTATCATATGGGACAATTCGGTGTGATTTTTATTGCGGTTATTTTGTGGCTTTTCAGTTTCTCTACATTTATTGGAATCTTGTTTTACGCAAGAAGCAATGTTGCGTATTTGTTTGGAGACAATTGGATGTCACAGACGGCGTATAAGATTCTTGCTTTGGTAATGTTATTTATTGGAGGGCTTGCAGCGTATACGGTCGTATGGGATCTTGGAGATGTGGGGGTTGGATTAATGACGTTGTTCAATATCTTCATTCTGTTCCCAATGTCGAAGAAAGCGCTTGCCGCTCTCGAAGATTACGAGATGAGAAAAAAGAAAATGAAATAAAGAGCATAGAAACTGGTATGGTTAAAAAACGTGGAAATGGATGCTTTTAATAAAGACAGTTTTTGCTATACTTTCCTGAGAAACAAAAATAGTAGTGGAGGTTAAATAAAATGAAACGAATTGTGACATTACAGGATATATCATGTGTAGGAAGTTGTTCTCTCACTGTGGCACTGCCGGTTATTTCAGCTATGGGAGTAGAGTGTGGAATTCTTCCAACAGCAGTGCTTTCCACACATACGATGTTTAAAAACTTTACATGCAAGGATTTATCAGATCAGATTGAGCCGATTGCGGATGCGTGGGAAAAGGAACAGATTGACTTTGACGGAATTTATACAGGATATCTTGCCTCAGCAGAGCAATGCCAACAGGTGTGTGATTTCTTTGATCGGTTTCGGAAAGAAGGAACGGTGATCGTGGTGGATCCGGCAATGGCAGATAATGGAAAACTATATCAGGCTTTCGATACGGCATTTCCGGCAGAAATGGCAAGAGTTTGTGCTAAGGCAGATGTAATTATCCCGAATATTACAGAAGCGGCATTATTGACGGGGATGCCATATAAGACGGAATATGATCGCGCTTATGTAAGAGAACTTCTTGAGAAACTTCTTGCACTTGGGTGTACTACGGCAGCGATTACCGGAGTGAGTTATGAATCGGATAAATTAGGAGTGGCAGCGCTCAATCAGGATGGAAAAGAGTTTGAATACTTCACACATAAATGTGCACAAAGTTTCCATGGAACAGGTGATACGTATTCTTCTGTAGTAGTAGGAGGCTTGATGAGAGGTCTTTCGCTTGGAGATTCTTTGAAGCTGGCGGCAGATTTTGTGGTAGCTTGTATTGAAGGAACAATGGCATCCGATGATGCAAGAACTTATGCAGTTGATTTCCAGACGCAAATTCCATATTTGTGCAGAGAATTGGAAAACTATATCAAATAGATAGAGAGACACAAGGTGTGATATTGCATCTTGTGTCCTTTTTCCATTCGTGCTATACTTTCCACAGATTGTGTAGAAAAAGATGTTAGAAATGGACAAGGCACGAAAGACGATTTTAATGGCAGAAGGAAAGTGGAGAGAAGACAGATGATAGATTTGAAGGGAATGATCAGCATCAATCTGCTGAAAAAAGAGGCGTTCACCGGGAGTGAAGGGAAACTTAGATTCCGGCTGCATAAAGAAAAAACGGAAGAAAAAGATGTAATTCGAGCCTCTTATTGGATGGGACCATATTGTTGGGAGATGACCGAAGAGGATGAGAAAACATCCCGAGATTTTGAATTTACGACAGATGGGATATGGGAAGCAGTAAACTGGTTGAACAATATAGTAGGACAGATGGACTAGAAATAGCCCACCTCGCGGCAAGGAGTTTATTACTTCGTAACCGCTCGCGCGCAGATTGCACAGTTGTGCAATCTTTTTTATTTCATATCTTTTAATGACTGAAAGAGTTCCATATCCTCTTTTCTCACTTTTATATTGGATGTATAGGATTTCCCCTCCGGGGTAATGACTTTGACTTCTAAAACGGAGCCTTCGCGAATACCGTTCTGTCCAACGGCTCTTAGAAAATCAGGTACTTTTGGATGGCGGGAGACAAAACTGCTCCACATGGTTTTTAATTGTAATAATTTCATTGGATTCATTTTCTTACCTCCTGCTAATATAGGTCTGATAAGGATTATAGGTTCCTGTAAGTAGATTGGCAAGGGGAAATTGCACAAATTTATACAAATTTTACCATATTTGACCCTATATTACATCTTTTTGAAAGAATATAATGGAAGATGAGAAAGAATTGTGATAGGATATGACAGACGCTTTTTTTATGGCGGATGTAAAACACATTTGAAAAATGGTTTATAGGGTGAGAGGTTATGCAAAAGAAAATATCGATTAAATCACGTCTGACAGTGCTGCTTTTGTTGTGCTGGCTTTTTCCGTTAGCGCTTATTGTGGCATTTAATTTCTATTATATCAACAGCAATCATTTTGATAGTAAAATTTCAAAACAGATTACACAATTAAAGTACAATGACCAGACAACGATGGGAAGGTTAAATGAAGTAATCCAACTTTCCAGGGAACTGTCGTATGATGGAAATATTGTGTCTGAATATGAAAAATATGAAAATGGGGAAATTCCGGACCGGATACTTCTTACATCATCTGCATATTATTTAAACGACAAATATAGTCGGGAAGATGCAGTACAGTCTGCCATACTTTGGTTTAGTGCAAACCCGGAAAATCTAAACTGTAGTACATACAATGAAAGTGTAAACGGTTTGTACAAGCATGTGCTGACATACTGGGAGGAAGATCACAAGTCCATATTGAGCTATGCGGATAAACTCGGCACCTCTGCCGGGTTTTATACTTGTGGCCGGCGTCTGTATTTGGTGAGAAATGTTTACAATTCTGATTTTGATAAGGTGGCCGTGCTTGTA
Source organism: Lachnospiraceae bacterium EP-SM-12S-S03 (assembly GCA_020540725.1). Lineage (GTDB taxonomy): Bacteria > Bacillota > Clostridia > Lachnospirales > Lachnospiraceae > Faecalimonas. The sequence continues at coordinate 84,046 of JAJBSL010000009.1, read as the reverse complement.
TTGCGGATGAATCAGACATATTGTTTTGAAACGTATTCGGCTTACGAAGAGGATGCTTCGGTAACGCTTCAGGTGGATCAGTGTGTACTGCAGCTTACGGGAACAAGGGTTTCGGAAAAAGAAACCGGAATTACAGAAATGGGAGGAAGTGCCGGGTATTACTGGAAAAATGGTACATTGCGTTTATATCATCGCATCAATGCGGGAGACTTAAAGCTTAAGATACTCGTAAGGTTTGATGATAGTGTTGCTTTTTCGCCATTTTACGGATACCGGGAGATTTTGATTGCTATGGTGATTTGTCTCATACCGATTTTGGTTTCGCTGTTGCAGATTTTTACAGAACATGTATCAAAACCAATTGAAAAAATCATGGAAAGTGCGGAAGAAATCAAGAAAGGAAATCTGGGTTATCAACTGGATTATGAGCCGGAAAGTAAAGAATTTCAGTATTTAGTCAATGCTTTTAATCATATGTCTGAGAAGATAAAGGATTTGTTTGACCATATTTATGAAGAGGAGCTCGCGCTTCGGGATGCAAGGATCATGGCATTGCAATCAAGATTGAATCCACATTTTATGAATAATACATTGGAAATCATAAATTGGGAAGCCCGGCTTTCCGGTAATGAAAAAGTATCCCAGATGATCGAAGCTCTTTCTACGATTATGGATGCGGGCATTGACAGAAAGCATGAACCGGAGGTAACGCTGGCGGAAGAGATGATTTATGTGAAGGCATATTTCTTTATTATATCGGAGCGTTTTAGAGAACGTCTGGAAGTGGTGAATAATATGCCGGAGGAGATTATGAAATATAAGGTGCCGAGGCTGATTTTGCAGCCGGTTATTGAAAATGCAGTAGAGCATGGTGCCGGCCGTCGAGGGACAAGAGTAATCGAACTGAGCGGTTATCGGGAAGGAAAGTATTTGTATCTGGAAATTGTAAATGAAGGAAAGCTTGAAAAGAATGAAGAGGATAAGATACATAGACTTCTGGAGGAAAATTATAACCGGAGAACAGAGTCTTCCGGAAGTATGGGTATTGCAAACGTAAATCAACGTCTGGAGATTCTATACGGAACACCTTGTGGGCTTGAAATTGAGCAGGCAGGTGAAGATTATATTTGTTCCAGATTAACAATACTGGTAGAAAAGGATGATTGAGAAAAGGGAGGCAAACGATGAAAGGAAAAACAGTTTCTTTAATAGTTATAGGAATATTGATTTCTTTTTTGATAGTTGGATGTGGGACGAAAAAAGGGTCTGAGGGCAATCTGAAAGAAGAGTTGTCACTTAGTGTCATTACTACATTTGCAGGAGAAGACGGAAATGCACAGAGGTATAAGGGTGCGATCAGTGCCTTTGAAGAAGAGACAGGAGTGAAAATCAATGACTCGTCTGCAACGTCGGATGAGACATTTAAAGCGAGAATTAAGACAGATTTTCAGGTGGGATCAGAGCCGGATGTACTGTTCTTCTTTAGCGGTGCAGATGCCAATTCGTTTATTGAAGAAGGAAAGGTTGTTTCCATTGATACGATTCGGAAAGAGTATCCGGACTATGCCGGAAATATGGAAGATGATTTCCTTGTTCCGTCTCTTGTGGATGGAAAGAAATATACAGTTCCGGTAAATGGATACTGGGAGGCCATGTTCTGCAATCAAGAAGTAATGGATGCGGCGGGAGTGGAAGTGCCTGGACCGGATTATACGTGGGATGAATTCTTGGACGATTGTGAGAAGATTAAAGAGGCCGGATATACGCCCATTGCAGCAGCCCTCGGTGAAATTCCGCATTATTTGTGGGAATACAGTATCTTCAATCATACGGAACCAGAAACTCATCGGAAGATTCCAAAAGATGTGAAGACAGGGAATGGACCGGCATGGATAGAAGGAATGAAGGATGTGAAGGAATTGTATGAGAAAGGATATTTTCCGGAAAATACACTATCTGCAAAAGATGATGAGACATTTGCACTTTTTACAAGTGATAAAGCCGCATTTCTGATTGATGGTTCGTGGAAAGTAGGTGGAATTGTGTCGGCTTGTCAATCGGATCCGGATGACGATTCTACTCTTGACCGAGAGAAGCTTGATAAATTTACAGTTACCTACGTTCCTACAATGGGCAAAAGAAAAGCAACCGATTTGATTGGTGGACTTTCTATGGGATATTACATTTCTACAAAAGCGTGGGAAGATGAAGCGAAGCGTGAAGTGGCAGTTGACTTTGTGAAATATATGACTTCAGATCAAATGGTAGCGGATTTTGCGGAACATACAGCATCAGCATTGAAAAATGCACCGGATGTAAATCCGGAAAAATTTAATTCGCTTCAGATGAAAGCAATTGAAATGATGGAAGGGGCAACATCTCTTACGGTAGCGGCTCAGGACTTTTTTGACGGAGAATGCAGAGAGTCTACTTTTGACGGCATGCCCCGGATTGTAATGGGAGAGGTAAGTGCTGAAGATGCAGTAGCAGAAGGAATTTCAGAATATACAAAACAGACTGCAGAATAAGAGAGAATCAGAGGATGGGAAGATGGAAATAAATAGTGCAAACAAATTGTTTAAAGTAGTAATTATTGATGATGAGCCGATTATTGTGGAAGGACTTTCCAAAGTTATTAAGTGGGATAAGTATGGGTGTCAACTTGTAGGTACTGCATTTGATGGAAATGAAGGAATGGAACTGATAGAAGAGAAGAATCCGGATATTGTATTCTCTGATATTGCTATGCCCGGAATGCAGGGATTGCAAATGATTGCAGGACTGCGTGTAGAACATAAGGATATGATGATCACGATATTGACAGGATACAGAGATTTTGATTTTGCGCAGATGGCGATTAAACTTGGCGTATGTAGGTTCCTGTTAAAGCCGTCGAACCTTGCAGAACTGGAAGAAGCAGTACAGTATATGGTAGATACATTGAAAAGTAAGGAAAATCAGGAGCATGCATCTTTGAATACGGAGGAAATTTCGGGAGCAGAAGAGGAAAACCACGGTACAGCAGGAAGTTTTCTTGTAAAGAATGCATTGGAGTATTTGGAAGAACATTATGCCGAGAGATTGACGCTTGGTGAACTTGCTGAAAAGATGTATGTAAGTCAGTGGCATTTAAGCAAACTTTTGAACCGCCATACAAAGAAGAATTTTAACGAACTTTTAAATGAGACAAGAATATGCGAAGCAAAGAAATTATTGAAAGATCCGTCACTTCGTGTTGGAGATGTGGCTGATATGGTAGGTTTTTTTGATATTGCCCACTTTTCTCGTGTATTTAAAAAATATACGGGAATGTCAGCTAATGAGTATCGGAATAAAAAGCTCGGATAGATAAAGATTTACTTATCATACCATCTGATGGGGTAACATTTATAAAAAGAAAGAGAGGGTCAGAGGTTAGAGAAAATGAAATATACGTATAAAGACACAATCAAGGCATGCTATTTGGGAAATTTTCTGCAATCATCCGGATCGGTATTTGCTATTTTTTTTATTCCGATCCGTTCTCTTTATGGCATTACCTATACCCAGTTTGCAGTATTGCTTACGATTAATTTTATCACACAGGTTGTCAGCGATGTGCTATTTAGTAAGCCGGTAGAAAAATATGGATTTCGAAGGTTTGCGATGGGAGCGCCGGTGTTAAGTTGTATCGGGATGCTGATTTTTGCAGCGGCACCGGCGCTGTTTCCGAACAATCCCTTTGTAGGATTTTGTATCGGAATGTTTGTATTTGCGGCATCTGCAGGTTTGCAGGAACTGCTTTTGAGTCCGATTTTGGATGCATTGCCGATACCGGAAGAGAAAAAAGGAAAAAGTATGAGCATGTTGCATTCCTGCTTTGCATGGGGACAAATTGTAAGTGTTTTGATCACTACATTGTTTGTCTATTTTATGGAAAAAGAATATTGGCAGATTATTACTTGTTTCTGGGCGGTGGTTCCGCTTATCAGTGTGTGGCTCTTTGCAAAAGTTCCGCTTTATGAAAAAGTGAGTGGGGAACAGAAGATGAAAGTATCGGAGCTCTTGAAAGACAGAGTATTTCATCTGATATTATTGGCGATCATTACAGGCGGATCCGCAGAAGTTGTGATGGCACAATGGGCATCCGCGTTTATTGAGCGTGGAATGAATCTTCCGAAGATCCTGGGGGATATGATCGGTGTGTGCGGTTTTTCTTTCATGCTGGCGATGGGAAGAACGGCTTATGGAATATGGGGAGATCGGATTTCCATTCATAAAGTAATGATTGGAGGCGCTTTTTTGGGAACAGTCAGTTATATGATCGCAGCGACAAGTGGGAATCCTTATGTAGGAATTGCAGCCTGCATTGTAACAGGACTTTTTGTCAGTCTTTTATGGCCTGGAAGTGTTGTAGTTGCTTCCAAAGCATTTCCGAAAGCAGGAGCAGCAATGTTTGCCCTCATATCTGCAGGTGGGGATGTGGGAGCGTCTGCGGGTTCTTTCGTGATTGGAAGCGTGGCAGATATGGTAACTTCCAAAGGGGTCACAAATGCACGCTGGCTTGCGGGGCTTAATACAGAACAGGCAGGACTTCGAACCGGTCTTTTGATTGCAGCGTTATTTCCGGCAATGTGTGTTGTGGTGAATGTGATACTAAAGAAAAAGATGCAAAATCGGGATGGAAATCTGTGATATTGTGTAATACAATAGCAATATAAAAGAACGATTTGAAATGGGGGAAGAGACATGATTTACAGAGAGTTTAAAGACATAAAGTTATCTATGCTCGGTCTTGGAACAATGCGATTGCCGTTGTTGGATGGGGATAATTCTAAAATTGATGAAAAAGCAACGGCGGAGATGGTTGATTATGCCATGGAGCATGGTGTCAATTATTATGATACAGCATGGGGATACCACGAAGGAAATTCGGAGACTGTCATGGGGAAAGTGCTTTCTGCACATCCGCGGGACAGCTTTTATCTAGCAAGTAAGTTTCCGGGATATGATTTAGAGAACTTCAAGAGGATTGAGGAAATTTTTGAAAAACAGTTGGAAAAATGCGGCGTGGACTATTTTGACTTTTATTTGTTCCACAGTGTGACAGAAGAAAATATTCATGGGTATCTGAATCGGGAATACGGGCTTTTGGATTATCTGTTAAAGCAGAAAGAAAATGGAAGGATCCGTCATCTTGGATTTTCTGCACATGCAGACTGTAATGTCATGAGACGTTTTCTTGAGGCATACGGAGAGCACATAGAGTTCTGTCAGCTTCAGATCAATTATCTGGATTGGACCTATCAGAAAGCGAAAGAAAAAGTAGAACTTCTGGAAGAATATGATATTCCGGTATGGGTAATGGAACCTTTACGGGGCGGGAAACTTGCTGAATTGTCTGTGGAAGCAGAGAAAGAGCTCTCGGAACTTCGCCCGGATGAGAACATCCCGGCATGGGCGTTTCGGTTTCTTCAGACAATTCCAAATGTGAAAATGATTCTTTCCGGAATGTCAAATTTCACACAGTTGAAAGAAAATGTTGCCACATTTGAAGAAGACAAGCCATTATCGGAAGAGGAGTTAAAAGTAATTTTAAAAATTGCAGATGGTATGATGGGAAGAATGCTTCCTTGTACAGCCTGCAGATATTGTATCACACATTGTCCGAAGGAGCTTGACATTCCAAGACTTCTGGGAATCTATAATAACAATCAGTTTTCGGGAGTAGGGAACATTCAGCCGGCAGTCTTAAAAAATGTGGAGAAAGAAAAGTGGCCGTCAAAGTGCATTGCCTGTAGAAGTTGTGAGAAAGTCTGCCCCCAGGGAATTAAAATATCGGAGGCAATGGCAGATTTTACAGAAAAGTTGGAAAAATAAAGTATTGTTAAATTTTGAAGCAGATTTATGTAAGGATTTTACATAAATCTGCTTTTTTCTTTCAGATGTTCATAGAGTTTTAACGGAAACTTGACCTTGGCATGATAGTTAGAAAACTTGGCAGTTGTTATAATGACCATGTTTGAAAAAACAAGAAAACGTGAATGAAGATATGAAAGGAAAAGAATATGTTAGAACTTATGAATGTCAAAAAGTCTTATGATAATGTGACAATTTTAAATGATATTAATCTGGAAATTGAAGACGGTGAAATCGTTTCGATTCTTGGACCCTCAGGATGTGGTAAGACAACTCTTCTGAATCTGATTCTTGGAATTACGGATGCGGACAGTGGGAAAATTATTTTCAATGGAAAAGATTTGACACATGTGCCGATGGAAAAGAGGGGATTCAATATCGTATTCCAGGATTATGCATTATTTCCGAATCTGAATGTGTATCAGAATATCACATATGGACTTCGGAATAAACCGAATATTTCCACAAAAAACGAAGTGGAGGATATGATTCATCTGCTTGGTTTGGAAGAGCATCTCCATAAGAGAATCGATCAGTTGTCCGGAGGTCAGAAACAACGTGTGGCGCTTGCAAGAACGATGGTAATGAAACCTGAGATTTTGCTCCTTGATGAACCACTGAGTGCGTTGGATGGAGTGATCAAAGAGTCGATCAAAGACAGAATCAAAACGATTGCGAAAGAGTTTCATTTAACAACGATCATTGTAACGCATGATCCGGAGGAAGCCTTGACACTTTCGGACAGAGTGATGATCGTGAATGAAGGAAAAATCGCGCAATACGGTAAACCGGAAGAAATTATCGAAACACCGAAAGACAGTTTTGTGAAGAAATTTATTTTGAACCAGCTTGAGATTAAGAAGAACAATATCTATAGTCTGTTTGCGTCAGAGCATCAAGCAAAAGTCCAGACGGCATAAGAGGTATTGGAATGCAGAAGAAAAAGAACAAAGAGATTAAAATTATTTTTACAGTACTTGCAATATTTTTTCTGATATTTCTTGCGGTACCGATTATACGTCTTCTGATGAAATCTTTTGTAATTGACGGAAGTGCCGGTTTTACACTAGATAATTATAAAGATGTATTCGCATCCAAAGGTTTTGTAAAAGCATTGGGGAACAGTTTTGTGGTATCTTCCGTGAGTGCGGTAATCACTACGGGAATTGCATTTTTTATGGCATACACAGTGCACTATACGAACATAAATGAAAAATATAAGTCGTTGATTACAAAAGCCGCGGTACTTCCCATGCTTTTACCGACGATTACATATGGATTTGCGATTATTTACTCTTTCGGAAAGCAGGGACTTTTAACAAAGTTATTTGGAAAGCAGTTGTTTGAAATCTACGGTTTCAATGGACTCCTTCTGGGCTATGTGATTTATACGCTTCCGATATCGTTTATGCTGATCAATAATACGATGGGGTATATTGATAAGAAATTCATTGTAGTTTCCAGATTGATGGGAGATTCGCCGTTGCAGACCTTTGGGATGACGATTTTAAGACCGCTTCTCGGAACATTGGCAGCGTCTTTCATCCAGACTTTTTTCTTGTGTTTTACGGATTTTGGTATTCCTGCTTCGGTAGGAGGCAGATACGAAGTTGTGGCAAGTCTTCTTTATACGGAAATGCTTGGAAGTATTCCGAATTTTGGAAACGGAGCAGTGGTGGCTTTGATTATGCTGGTGCCTTCTGTAATCAGTATTACGGTACTTCACATCTTGGAAAAATATAATGTAAGATACAACAAAATTTCGTCAATTGAGATGAAAGATAATAAGGGACGGGATATTTTCTGCACGATAGTAAGTGCGGCGGTTATAGTAAGCATTCTTGCGGTATTTGCAGTCATCTTTATTGTCCCATTTGTGGATGAATGGCCATATCGCATGAATTTTACAATGGAACATGTGCTTTCGGTATTTGAAGACAGTAGCCTTTCAAGTGTATATGCAAATTCACTTATAGTCGCTGCAGTGACAGCCCTTATTGGAACTTGTATGGCCTATGGAGGAGCGCTGATTACTGCGAGAAGCACAGTGAACCAAAAAGTGAAAAATACAATTGAAAGCATTGCACTGATTACGAATACGATTCCCGGAATGGTGATTGGTCTTGCATATCTGTTTAGTTTTTCGGGAACTTCTCTGCAGAATACGTTTGCGATCATTATCATCTGTAATACGATACATTTCTTTTCCACACCGTATCTGATGATGAAGAATTCTCTTTCTAAGATGAATGCATCCTGGGAGACAACCGCAATGCTGATGGGAGATAACTGGGCAAAAACCATTATACGTGTAGTGACACCGAATGCTTTTTCCACTTTGCTGGAGGTATTCAGCTACTATTTTGTGAATGCAATGGTAACGATCAGTGCAGTGATATTCATAGCGGGAACAAGAACGATGGTGATTACGACAAAAATCAAAGAATTGCAGTATTTCAATAAGTTCAATGAGATTTTTGTACTTTCCTTATTGATTCTGTTTACCAATATTATAAGTAAGTATGCATTTCAAAAACTTGCAAATAAAAATCAGAAAAAGGAGAAAGTGATAGAGATGAAAAAGGTAAGAAAAATGAAAATGACAAAAGTAGCAACATTTGCGCTGGCAGCAGTGATGGGGATTTCTGCAATGGGAATGGCAGGCTGTGGAAAAAGCAGTGCAGATGACCAGGTAATTATTTATTCCAATGCAGATGATGAAGCGATTGAAGCGATGAAAAAAACGTTGGATGACAACGGATACAAGGATCAGTATGTGTTCCAGACATTCGGTACATCGGAATTGGGAGGGAAGCTGATGGCAGAAGGAACGAATCTGGAAGCAGATCTTGTTACAATGAGTACGTTCTATGTGGACAGCGCCCAGAAGAAGAATCATATGTTCCAAAAACTTGGGTTTGAGGCAGATACGCTGGATGAATATCCATCTTACTGTGCACCGATCACAGCACAGGAAGGAACAATCATTGTCAATACAGAGGTTATGAAAGAAAATGATCTGCCGATGCCGACATCTTTGAAAGATTTAGCAAATCCAGAGTACAAAGGATTTATCTCCGTAACAGATATCAAAGCATCTTCTACTGCGTGGTTACTGATTCAGGGACTTATTACAGAGTATGGAGAGGATGGCGCCAAAGAAGTACTGAAAGGCATCTATAAGAATGCGGGGGATCATATTGAAGATTCCGGTTCTGCACCGCTTAAAAAAGTGCGTGCGGGAGAAGTTGCGATTGGGTTTGGACTTCGCCAGCAAGCCGTTGCAGACAAAGCAGACGGACTTCCAATTGATTATGTAGATCCGGCAGAAGGAAACTTTAGTCTTACTGAGTCGGTAGCAGTGCTTGACAAAGGTGACAAGACGAATCCAAAAGCGATGAAAATGGCAGAATGCATCATTGAAGAGGGAAGAGAGGAATTACAATCTTATTATCCGCTTGCCCTTTATAATGGAGAAAATACAGATGCAGAAAATCTTTCCGCAAATCCGAAGGTGTTTGCAGAGCCTCTTACAGTAGAGCTTTTAGAAAAACATCAGGAATTATCGGAAGAATGCAAGTAGGAAATTTTGTGGGTGAGGAGTAAAAAGAAGATGAAAAATTATAAATTGTTGACACCGGGACCGCTTACAACAACGGAAAATGTAAAAAAAGAAATGTTATTTGACCATTGCACGTGGGATGACGATTATAAAGCAATCACGTTAAAAATCAGAGAAGAACTGTTGGAACTCGGCCATGTAAATAATGAAGATTACACAGTAGTTTTGATGCAGGGAAGCGGAACTTTCGGCGTGGAGTCTGTTCTTACAAGTGTGATCGGCGATGATGAGAAAGTGCTGATTGTGACAAACGGTGCGTATGGAGAGCGCCAGGTGGATATTGCAAAACATGCCAAAATTCCATATACTACATACAGTGAACCATATAACAAGATTCCGGATGCCAAGAAGGTGGCAGAGATTCTTAAAAAGGATCCTTCCATCACACATGTATCCATGATCCATAGTGAGACAACATCCGGACTTTTAAATGACATTGAGGCAGTGGGGAAAGTGGTGAAAGAAAGCGGACGAACATTTATCGTAGATGCCATGAGTAGTTTCGGCGGAGTAGATATTCCGGTCAAAGAGTGGGGCATTGATTTTATCGTCAGCAGCGCAAATAAATGCATTCAGGGTGTTCCGGGATTCTCATTTATTATTGCAAACAAAGCAAAACTGATCGCAAGCGAAGGAAAAGCGAGAAGTCTGTCGCTGGATCTGTATGATCAGTGGAAGACTATGGATAAAGACGGAAAATGGAGATTTACTTCCCCGACTCATGTAGTGCTTGCCTTTGCAAAAGCATTGGAAGAAATGAAAGAAGAAGGCGGAATTCCGGCAAGAAGTAAACGCTACTATGATAACAATCATCTTTTGATCGAACGTATGAAAGAAATGGGGATCGATACCTATATCAAAGACCATCAAGGACCGATCATTACGACATTTTTCTATCCGGAACATCATACATTTTCATTTACGGATATGTATCAGTATATCAAGGAAAGAGGCTATGCGATCTATCCGGGAAAACTGACGGATGCAGATACATTCCGCATTGGAAATATCGGTGAGATTTATGAAGAAGATATTGAAAAAGTATGTGCGATCATCAAAGAATTTTTGGAGGTAAATAAAAGTGAGTAGAATAGAAGCTGTGATTTTTGACTGGGCAGGAACAACCGTAGACTATGGATGTTTTGCACCGGTGCAGGTATTTATTGAAGTGTTCCGTCATGTGGGGATCGAACCGACTATGGATGAAGTGAGAGCGCCGATGGGAATGCTGAAGCGGGATCATATCAAAACGATGCTTGGAATGGAGCGGATTCATCAACTTTGGCTTGCAAAATATAAAAGAGAGTTTACCGAAGAAGATATTGACGGAATGTATGAGATTTATGAGGAAAAATTACTGAGCATATTGGATCGTTATGCAGATCCGAAACCTTATGTTCTGGAAACGATTACAAAACTTCGCGAAATGGGTATAAAAATCGGCTCCACAACAGGATATACAGATAAGATGATGGAAATTGTTACAAAGAAAGCAGAAGAAAATGGATATAAACCGGATGCGTGGTTTAGTCCGGATTCTGTGGGAAGCAAGGGACGCCCGTATCCGTATATGATTTTTAAAAACATGGAGGCACTTGGCGTAACAAAAGTACAGAATGTAATGAAAGTAGGAGATACCGTTTCAGACATTCTGGAAGGGAAAAATGCCGGTGTGATTTCTGTAGGGATACTGGAAGGAAGTTCGGAGATGGCGCTTACGGAAGAAGAATATGCGGCGCTTTCCGATAAGGAAAGAGAAGAAAGAAGCGCCAGGGTGATGAAACGTTACCAGGAGGCAGGTGCAGACTATGTAATTCGTAATATGTCGGAACTTGTCGAATTCGTAAATAAAATATCTTAATTCACGGAAAAAGGATTCAGTTTATTGGACTGAGTCTTTTTTCTTTCTTGACATGTATGATGAAAATAGATACCATTATGAGAGAAAGAAATTTAACACAAAAAGAAGCGAAATAATATAGATAAAGAGGTACAAAAATGGAACAGGAAGTGCAGCATAAGCGAAGAGTGCGTTATAAGGGAACGCATCCGAGAAATTATCATGAAAAATACAAGGAGTTACAGCCGGAGAAGTATCCGGAGACGATTGCAAAGGTGATTCAAAAAGGAAGTACACCGGTGGGGATGCATATTTCCATCTGTGTAAATGAAATTTTGGATTTTTTGCAGATCAAACCGGGACAGAAGGGCTTGGATGCCACGCTTGGATATGGAGGTCATACACGGAAAATGCTGGAATGTCTGCAGGGACAGGGACATGTATACGGGCTGGATGTGGATCCGATTGAATCGGTGAAAACAGAAGAACGACTTCGCGGTTTCGGGTTTGGAGAAGATGTTTTCACCATGATCCAGACCAATTTTGCCAATATTGATCAAGTGGCAAAAGCGCATGGACCATTTGATTTTGTGCTGGCAGATTTGGGAGTGTCCTCCATGCAGATTGACAATCCGGAGAGAGGATTTACATACAAAAAGGAAGGACCGCTTGATCTGCGACTGAATCCGCAGAAGGGAACATCGGCAGCAGAACGTCTGAAGGAAGTAACGGAAGAAGAACTTGTGGGAATGCTTGTAGAGAATTCGGATGAACCGTATGCAGAGGAGATTACGGCTTTGATTACAGAGAAGTTGCGGCGAGGAGAAGCAATTGATACAACGACAAAGCTTCAGCATGTAGTGGAAAATGCACTCGCATTTCTTCCGGAGAAGGAACGCAAAGAGGTGGTAAAGAAATCCTGTGCCAGAGTGTTTCAGGCGCTTCGTATCGATGTGAACAGTGAGTTTGAAGTGTTATATGCCTTTATGGAGAAACTGCCGGACGCTTTAGCGCCGGGAGGACGCGTGGCAATTCTTACATTCCATTCTGGGGAGGACCGGATTGTAAAGAAGTCTTTTAAACAGATGAAAAAGGCAGGGATATATGGTGAGATTGCTGATGAAGTGATCCGCCCGTCGGCAGAAGAGTGCAGTGTAAACAGCCGAGCACGATCTACGAAAATGCGTTGGGCGATCAAAGCGTAATAGAAAGTACGCTCCATGGAAGACATATTTTGAAAAATATGCAGATTGCAGAAAATAAGGGGTAAATATGAAGTTTGAAGAATTAAGGAAAGAACATATTGTGTTCTCCTATCGAATTGGACCGGATACGGGGATTGAAGGAGATGATGGTGGATTTTCCATTGAATTGTATGGAAATGGAAATTTACGATATTGCAGATATCAACTTTTTGATGAAGTGGTTGGAATTGAAATGTATAAGCTGACAAAAGAACAAGTGCGTAGAATCTATGATGTGATCATGTCATATGAAGAAAAGCTTGAGAGAATTCCAACTTGTCTGGAATGCGGGAGGGAAAAAAAGAACTCGCAGGAATTCCAGTTTTTAGATTTTGGAAAGATATGGGCATGGGATTTGGAAAGGCACATCATGCCGCTGGAGTTTCTGAAGAATAAAGAGCGTTATGCAGAGTATAAAGACAATATGATTTCGGAAAATGCAGTGTGGGATATGTTCTTTAAAATCTGTGTGGCATTTCGAAAAGCAGGGATCATATTGACATCTGAGGCTTGCGAATTGAGTGAAGATTGTAAGATAAGGGTGACGTGGAAGTAGAGAAAGAATATTGTATGGATAGAAACGGGAGGTGTACGGTTCAAAGGGATCGTATAGCTCCCATTTTGTTATAGGAATGTATATAAAATGATAGAAAAGGAAATATAAGTAGAGAAGAAATTTTATTATGGAGAACTTATTATGAATCGAAGAAAAAATATCTACATCTATGTGGGAGTGATGGATGCCTTTTTACTTAGCAGTCTTTTCCATTTTGCCTATGATTTTCTCGGAAGACCACCTTTTCTTGCGGGCTTCTTCCCGATCAGCGAAAGCATCTGGGAACATATGAAGTTACCCTTTTATAGTCTTTTCCTGGTGAATTTGATACCCTGGTGTGAATTTGTGAAAAAACTTTCGGTCAGAGACAGGTTTGTACTGGCGGCGTTTCAAAGTGAGATTTCTATGTTGATCATATTCGGGGGATACTATGGATTGAAGAGTGGATTTGGAAGAGAGGGGATATGGATCGATCTGGGATTACTGTTCACAGGAATGCTGATAGCACTCATTGCTTCGGCATATATTACAGAGGATTCAGTACACCTTCCGAACTATGGAAAATGGTATTTTCTCGGGAAATGGGTACTCACTTTTTGGCTGTTCTGGATTTTCTCATTTGTAGTGCCGAACTATCCGATTTTCCGATAGCGGTGGATTGTTTCCTTGTCAAGCCTCTTGTTCTGCTCTATAATAAGTGAAGAGAAAGAATGGAAGAAACGCAGGAGGAGTGCATGAAACTGATTCATTTATCCGACCTTCATCTTGGAAAACGCGTGAATGAATTTTCCATGATAGAGGATCAAACATATATATTAGATGAGATTGTGAAAATCATAGATGAAGAGCAGGCTGACGGGGTATTGATTGCAGGAGACGTGTATGACAAACCGGTGCCGAGCGCGGAGGCAGTGCAACTTTTTGACCGGTTTCTGAACCGCCTGGCGAACCGGAATCTTTACACGTTTGTTATCAGTGGGAATCATGATTCTGCTGAACGGCTTTCTTTTGGAAATGAACTGATGAAAGGCAGACGTGTTTATGTGTCCCCTGTTTTTCATAAAGTGCCGGAACCGGTTGTACTTCAGGATGAGTTCGGGGAACTTTGCGTGTATATGCTGCCATTTGTAAAGCCGGTGTATGTAAGGCATGTGCTGGAAGGACAGGATGAAGGAGAAAAAATATCCACCTACAATGAGGCGATAAAAGCAGTTCTCAATAAGATGCATGTGGATGAGAAGAAGAGAAATATTATTCTTTCCCATCAGTTTGTGACTGGGGCTGTCCGATCTGAGTCGGAGGAAATCTCGGTGGGGGGACTTGATAATGTAGATGCTTCTTGTTTTGATGTGTTCGATTATGTGGCTTTGGGACATATTCACGGTCCGCAGCATATTTCCAGAGAAGAAGTGCGCTATTCGGGAACACCTCTAAAATACTCATTTTCAGAAAGCAGACATGAAAAGTCGGTAACGGTTGTGGAACTGAAAGAAAAGGGAAACGTGACAATCCGGACGGTTCTGCTTGTTCCGTTAAGAGACATGCGGGAAATCAAGGGAACGTATGAAGAATTGGTATCCCGTAAGTTTTATCAGAAGATGGATCGGGAGGACTATTTACATATTACATTGACAGACGAGGAAGATATTCCGGATGCTCTGAACAAATTGCGTGTCATTTATCCGAACATTATGAAGATGGATTATGACAATACGAGGACCAGGAACAGCCAAAACATTGAGGAAGCAAAAGAGATATGTCGGAAGTCGCCGCTGGAACTGTTTGGAGAACTTTATAAGATACAGAACAATCAGCCGTTATCAGAAGAGCAGGAGAGATTCTTGAAAGAACTGATTGAAAAAATCTGGGAGGATGAATAGATGAAGCCTTTGAAATTAACAATGTCCGCTTTCGGCCCTTATGTAGGCGAGGTAGTCATTGACTTTACACTCCTTGGAGACAGAGGAGTGTATCTGATCACGGGAGATACGGGGGCGGGAAAAACAACCATATTTGACGGAATTACCTTTGCTCTCTATGGAGAAGCCAGCGGAAATAGTCGAGAGTCAGATATGCTGCGAAGCAAATATGCGAAACCGGAGACACCGACTTTTGTGGAACTGGAGTTTTTATATCATGGAGAAATCTATTTTGTCCGCAGGAATCCGGAATATCTGCGTCCGTCGAAAAAAGGAACGGGGATGACGGCGGAGAAGGCGGATGCCGCACTGACATATCCGGGCGGAAGAATTTTGACGAAGACAAAAGAAGTGACGAAAGCCCTGGTGGAGTTGATCGGATTGGATAGAAATCAGTTTACCCAGATCGCTATGATCGCCCAGGGAGATTTCCTGAAACTTCTGTTGGCGAAAACAGAAGAGCGGAGTAAAATCTTCCGGGAGATTTTTGATACAAAACTGTATCAGGTTTTGCAGGAGCGGCTGAAAGCGGAATCCGGAGGATTACGGGCGCAGTATGAGGATTTGACAAAAAGTATCCGGCAATATACGGAAGGAATCCGCTTTGACAGAGAATGGAAGGAGACGGGAACGGTCAGTGAGACGCTACAGTTTCTTGAGACAGTTCTGGAAGAAGAAAAAAAGTGCATTAAAGAGCAGGAAACGCAGTTATCTAAGATCGAAGATCAGCTCTCTGGCATTCAGAAAAATTTGGGAGAGGCGGAAGCAAGGAGACGTGGTGAACGGGAAATTACACGCCTGGAAGAGGCGTTGGAAATACAGATTGCGAAGCTTGCGCTTCGGGAACAAGCGTTTCTGGAAGAAGAAAAAAAGAAGCCGGAGCTGGAAGTGATTTTGAAACGCATTTTGGCAGAGGAAGAGAATCTGCCCCGTTATGAAGAAGCAGAGCGGATTCGTTTGCAGAAGGAAAGATGCGAAGGTACGGTGCAGCTTCTTCAAAAAGAAACGGAAAGAGTCCGAAAGGAGAAAGAAGAAGGAACTGTGCGTATAGAGAGGCAGAAAGAAGATTTGGAAGCCTTTCAAGGTCTGGATGCTTTTTGCGTGCGTCTGGAACAGGAAGAAGATGCGTTGGAAGATAAGAAGAATAAAGTGAGAAACTTTAAAAAGCTTCTGCTTCGTTATAAAGAAGTGGAAAAGCAGCTTGAAAAGGCACAGATGGAATACCGGAATGCGTCTTGCGAAAGTCAGAGGATGCGGGAAACCTATGAGAAGATGGAACAAAGCTTTCTGGATGCGCAGGCAGGAATTCTGGCCAAAGGACTGGAAGAAGGAAAAGCCTGTCCTGTGTGCGGGGCAGTCCACCACCCTGATCCGGCGCGGATGACAGCAGTTACATGTACAGAAGAAGAACTTAAAAAAGCAAAAAGAGAAAGTCAGAGATTGCACGAAAAAGTATCAGTTTTCAGCGAAAAGGCCGGTGCGGTTAAAGGAGAACTGGAGGGGATCAAACAGCAGATTCTGGAACGGGGAGAGGAACTGTTTGATCAGATACCACAATCCATTTATGAAGCGTTGGAAGAACAGATCGCGATTTTGAAAAAACAAGACGAAGTGTGCAAGACCAAGAGAAAACAGGCCAACGAATCATTAAAACGGCGGGAGCAGTTAGAAGAACAAAGAAAGAAGGAAGAAAGTTCCTTAAAAGATTGGGAAGAAGCGCTTGCAAAAAAGGAACAAGACTATCATCAGGCACAGATGGAAAAGGCAGTTCTTGAAGAACGGTATAAAAAAGCTGTTTCCGGACTTTCCTATGAAAGCTATGAGGAAGCGGTATGCTCTTTAAAGAAAAAGAAAAGGCAAAAAGAAACTTTGGAAACAGCGTATGAAAAAGCGAAAGAAGCATATCGGAAAACAAAAGAAGCGATTCAAGAAGGTCAGGCGCAGATTCGGACATTGCAGGAGCAAATCGGGGAAGAAAAGAAACAAGATATGGAGGAACTTGTTCGTCTACAAAATGATTATGCGAAAGAAAAGAAAGAAATTTTACAGAGAAAAGAGAATTTGATGGCAGATTACCGGATGAATCAAAATGCTGAAAAAGCGATTCGGGAGCAGTATGAGAAAATTCAAACGGTGGAAGAAAAGTGGATGCTTGTGAAATCTCTTTCCAATACCGCCAATGGAAATGTCAGCGGCAAAGAGAAAATCATGCTGGAGACGTACATACAGATGACGCATTTCAACCGGATTATTACAAGAGCCAATACGAGGTTCATGATTATGTCCGGTGGGCAGTATGAGTTAAAGCGCAAGGAGGAAGCAGAAAATCTAAGAAGCCAAAGCGGATTGGAACTGGATGTAATTGATCATTATAACGGAAGTGTACGAAGCGTCCGCACACTTTCGGGTGGAGAATCTTTTCAGGCATCCCTGGCATTGGCGCTTGGACTTTCTGATGAAATCCAGTCTGCAGCGGGCGGTATTCAACTGGATGCAATGTTCATTGATGAAGGATTTGGATCCCTGGATGAAGAGTCGTTGGAACAGGCGATGAAAGCGCTCATCAATCTTGCGGATGGGAACCGTCTGGTAGGAATTATTTCCCATGTGGCAGAATTGAAAGAACGGATTGACAAACAGATCGTAGTGACAAAGCAGAAAGCAGAAGGCAGTACGGTAAAAGTAATAACAGGAGAATAAGAATGCGATATACAGTACCACATTATTACAGAAAATTTCAGTGTACAGCAAATCAATGTGAAGATACATGTTGTGCCGGATGGCAGATTGTAATCGATGACCGGACACTGAACAAATACAAGCGAACGAAAGGCCCCTTCGGGAACAGACTTTATAATTCTATTAACTGGAAAGAGAGAACATTTTTGCAATATGATGGCAGATGTGCGTTTTTGGCTGAGAATAATCTTTGCGACATCTGTTCGGAACTCGGGGAGGGTATGTTCTGCAAAACGTGCAGAACATACCCGAGACATATTGAAGAATTTCCAAATGTCAGGGAAATTTCATTGTCGCTTTCCTGTATGGAAGCGGGAAAACTCATTTTGGGATGCGAAGAGCCGATACGCTTTCTGACAAAAGAGAATGAAAAAGAAGAACCGGAAGATGACGCATTTGACGATTTCTTATATGATAAACTGCTTACTGTGAGAGAGTGCGCAATCCGGATTTTGCAGAATCGGGAAGAAGAGATCTGGTTGAGAGTGGCGCTTGCTTTAGGGCTTGCCCATGATGCGGAATGTAAGATACGAAAGGGACAGCTTTTTGAAGTGGACGACGTCTGTGCGCGTTATTCTAAAGAAAATGCGCCGGAAAGTTTTCGGAAGAAATTGGAAACATGCAGAGGGAAGGAAAACGAAAGATTTCAGGATATGCAGGAACTTATGAAAGCTTTTGAAGAGCTGGAAGTTTTGCGGAAGGAGTGGCCAGCTTACATAGCCAAGGTGAAAAGCAGTTTGTACAAAGATGCAGAAGAATACAACAAAATAAGAAAATTGTTTCGGCAGAATGTGCTGGATAGTAGCTTTTTAACAGAGCAGTTGATGGTGTATTTTGTATTCACGTATTTTTGCGGCGGGGTTTATGATGGACGTGGGTATTCGAAAATGCTGATGTCGGTAACCAGCACGCTCCTGATTGAAGAAATTGCCATGGGCCGCTTTATGGAACAGAAAGGGAAGCTCACTTTTTTGGATTTTGTGGATGTGGCACATAAGTTTTCGAGAGAAGTAGAACATTCAGACAAGAATCTGGAAACATTGGAACAGATTGTGGTAAAAAAGGATTTTCTGTGGTATAATAAATTGTTATGCAGCGAGTTATAATAAAACTTGTGAAAGATGAGGAATGGAAAATATGAAAAGAACAGATGAGAAATATCAGGCTTATGTACAAATTTTGAAAGAAGAATTAGTTCCGGCCATGGGATGTACGGAACCGATTGCGCTGGCATATGCGGCTGCGAAAGCAAGAGAAGTACTTGGATGTACTCCGGATAAGGTGTGCATTGAAGCCAGTGGAAGTATCATTAAGAATGTAAAAAGTGTAATTGTTCCAAACACAGACCATCTGAAAGGAATTCCGGCAGCGGCAACGGCGGGAATTGTTGCAGGAAAAGCGGAAAAAGAACTGGAAGTAATTGCGGACGTTTCAAAAGAAGATACGATAAGGATGAAAGAATATTTAGAGCATACTCCGATTACAGTAGAGCATGTGGATAACGGTATTACCTTTGACATTATTGTAACTGTGTATTGTGAGGATTCTTATGCAAAGGTTCGGATTGCCAATTATCATACGAATATTGTACTTGTTGAAAAGGATGGACAAGTGCTTCATCAGATTGAGATAGAAGGGGAAAAAGAAGAAGGACTTACAGACCGTTCGCTTTTGAATGTGGAGGATATTCTTGAATTTGCCAACACGGTAGAAGTGGAGGACGTCAAAGAAACATTGGATCGACAGATTGCTTACAATACGGCAATTTCCCAGGAAGGATTGCGGGGAGATTATGGCGCCAATATCGGCTCTGTGCTTCTTGCAACTTATGGAAATGATGTGCGTACCAGGGCGAAAGCAGCAGCGGCAGCAGGTTCGGATGCAAGAATGAACGGATGTGAACTTCCGGTAATAATCAATTCAGGCAGCGGAAATCAGGGAATGACGGCGTCTTTGCCGGTTATTGAATACGCAAAAGAGTTAAAATCAAGTGATGTAGAGTTATATCGTGCATTGACGCTATCGAACCTGGTTACGATTCATCAGAAGACGGGAATTGGCCGATTGTCTGCATTTTGTGGAGCGGTCAGCGCAGGTGCCGGGGCAGGTGCCGGAATTGCTTATCTGATGGGCGGAACATTTGAAGAAATCGCACATACGATTGTGAATGCACTTGCTATTGTGTCAGGAATTGTATGTGATGGGGCAAAAACTTCTTGTGCGGCAAAAATTGCATCGGCAGTCGATGCGGGAATCTTAGGTTATAATATGTATAAACATGGGCAGCAGTTCTATGATGGGGAAGGAATCGTTACAAAAGGAATTGAAGCGACGATTCGAAATGTAGGACGCCTTGGAAAAGAAGGAATGAAAGAAACGAATGAAGAAATCATCCGCATTATGGTAGGAAACTAGAGGAGAAATTTACATGGGGTTATTAGAATTATTTTTAATTGCGGTAGGATTGTCTATGGATGCCTTTGCAGTTTCTATCTGTAAAGGATTGTGCATGAAAAAATGCACATGGAGAAAAAGTGTAATTGTTGGATTATATTTTGGTGTGTTTCAGGCGGGGATGCCGACCATCGGATATTTTCTTGGCGTACAGTTTAAAAATATGATCACATCCATTGACCATTGGATCGCATTTGTTCTCCTTGCGCTGATTGGAGCTAATATGATAAAAGAAGCCCTGACCGATGATGGGGAAGAAGAAGCATGCAGTGTGGACGGAGACGAACTGGCGGTGAAAGAAATGCTTGGACTTGCTGTGGCGACAAGTATCGATGCCCTTGCTGTAGGTGTTACTTTCGCATTCCTTCAGGTAGACATTGTACCTGCTGTATCCTTTATTGGAGTCACTACATTTGTGATTTCCATGGCAGGTGTTAAAATCGGAAATGTATTTGGTGCAAAATATAAAACAAAAGCAGAACTTGCCGGAGGTATCATCCTAATTCTAATGGGACTTAAGATACTTCTGGAACATCTTGGAATATTAGGATAAAGCTAGGAAGGTGAGAATATGAAATGGAATAAATTCAGATTAAAAACGAAGACAGAGGCGGAAGACATCGTAAGCAGTATGCTGGCTGATCTAGGTGTGGAAGGAGTGGAAATTGAAGATAAGATTCCGCTTACGGCAGCAGAGAAAGAGCAGATGTTTGTGGATATCCTGCCTGAGACAGAAGCTGATGATGGAGTAGCCTACTTAAGTTTCTATCTGGAGGAAGATGCAGATATTGATGGAATCCTCGAGAACGTAAAACGTGAGCTGGATGAGATGAAAGAATTCATGGATCTTGGAGAATGCAGTATCGAAAAGTCACAGACGGAAGATGTGGATTGGATCAATAACTGGAAGAAATATTTTCATCAGTTTTATGTAGATGATATTCTCATCATTCCTTCCTGGGAAAAAGTAAAACCGGAAGATAAGGATAAGATGGTTATCCATATCGATCCGGGAACTGCATTCGGAACAGGAATGCATGAAACAACGCAGCTTTGTATCCGTCAGCTTCGCAAATTTGTGCAAGAAGACAGCAGAATTCTGGATGTAGGATGTGGAAGCGGAATTCTGGGGATGCTGGCTTTGAAATTCGGTGCGCAATATTCAGTAGGAACAGATTTGGATCCGTGTGCTATTGATGCGACATATGAGAATATGGAAGAAAACGGAATCGGAAGAGAAAGATATGAGGTCATGATCGGAAATATCATTGATGACAAAGAAGTGCAGGATCAAGTCGGGTATGAGAAATACGACATTGTGGTTGCAAATATTCTTGCAGATGTTCTTGTACCGTTGACGCCGGTTATTGTTAATCAGTTAAAACAAGGCGGGGTTTACATTACAAGCGGAATCATCGATGACAAAGAAGAGACAGTTGTGGAAGCTGTGAAAAAAGCAGGCTTGGAAGTACTTGAAGTCACATACCAGGGAGAGTGGGTGTCTGTGACAGCAAGAAAGAACTAGGAGGCGGTTATGCATCACTTTTTTGTGACACCGGATCAGGTGCAGGAAAATCAAATCTATATTGTGGGCTCAGATGTAAACCATATGAAAAATGTGCTTCGTATGAAAGTCGGAGAAAAATTTCAAGTGAGTGATGGCAATGATAAGAAGTATGTTTGCAGGATAGAACAGATGAATGAAGAAGAAGTGCAAGCGGGAATCTTGGAAGAGATGCAGGCGGATACAGAACTCCCATCCAAAATTTATCTGTTTCAAGGGCTTCCGAAAAATGATAAGATGGAACTGATCGTACAAAAAGCAGTGGAACTTGGTGTATGGGAAGTCATACCGGTTTCCACAAAAAGAGCAGTTGTGAAACTGGATGTCAAGAAAGCTTTGAAGAAAGTGGAGCGTTGGAATGCCATTTCTGAAAGCGGTGCAAAGCAATCCGGAAGAACCATCATTCCGAAAGTCACTTCCGTTATGACGTACCGGGAAGCTCTTTCTTATGCGGAACAGTTGGATGTGGTTATGATTCCTTATGAACTTGCTGAAGGGATGGAAGAGACAAAGCAGTTTATAGATGCAATTCAACCGGGACAATCGGTAGGTGTTTTTATTGGCCCGGAAGGCGGATTCGAGCGGGAAGAAGTAGAATTTGCAATCCAAAAGGGAGCCAGACCGATTACATTGGGGAAACGGATATTGAGAACAGAGACAGCGGGGCTTGCTGTACTTGCTGTTTTAATGTATCATCTGGAGCGCTAAATACATAATCTGATAGTAAGATTAGAAGATAGGAGAATAACAAATGGAAGTATATTTGGATAATTCTGCAACTACGAGATGTTATGACAGCGTAGGGGAAACGGTTCACAAAGTAATGTGCGAGGACTATGGGAACCCGTCATCTATGCACAGAAAAGGCGTGGAAGCTGAGAAATATGTACGCGAAACAAAAGAGATTCTTGCAAGACTTCTGAAGGTGCAGGAAAAAGAAATTTTCTTTACTTCAGGAGGAACGGAAAGCGATAATCTTGCATTGATCGGATGTGCACGGGCAAATAAAAGGGCAGGGAACCATCTGATCACCACGTCTATCGAGCATCCTGCAATCCTGAATACCATGCAGTATCTTGAGGATGAAGAGGGATTTCGCGTAACGTATCTCCCGGTGGATGAAAGCGGAAGGATTCGGCTTTGGGATTTAAAAAATGCCTTGTGTGAAGAGACCATACTGATTTCCATTATGTATGTGAATAATGAAATCGGCTCTGTCCAACCGATCGAGGAAGCGGTGCAATTGGTGAAAAACTATAATCGAAATATTCTGTTTCATGTGGATGCGGTACAAGGTTTTGGAAAATACCGGATTTATCCCAAAAGAGCCGGAATCGACTTGCTTTCCATCAGTGGTCATAAGATTCACGGACCAAAAGGGATCGGAGCTTTGTATATCAATGAAAGAGTAAAAATACGACCGGTCATTTTCGGTGGAGAGCAGCAGAAAAACATCCGTTCCGGTACGGAAAATGTTCCGGGGATTGCCGGGCTTGGAGTGGCGGCAAAAGAAATTTATCGGAATTTGGACGAAAAAACGTGCTATATGCGGGAACTGAAACAAAGATTTATTGAAGGAGTCACAAAGATTGAGAACACCAGGATTCATGGATTGTGTGACGAAAGAAGTGCACCTCACATTGTAAGTGTGGGCATTGCGGGTATCCGGAGCGAAGTTCTACTCCACACGCTGGAAGACAGAGGAATCTATGTGTCCTCAGGTTCAGCCTGCGCATCCAATCATCCGGCAATCAGCGGCGTACTTCGGGGAATTGGCACATCAAAAGAGTTTTTGGATTCTACGCTTCGGTTTAGTATGTCAGAATTTACAACAAAAGAAGAAATTGACTATACGCTTGGTGTATTGTATAATTGTGTACCAATGCTTCGGAGATACACAAGACATTAATGTTTTGAGGAACAGAAAGACAAAAGGAAAGGGAAAGATATAATGAAATTCCAATCATTTTTAATAAAATACGGTGAAATCGGGATTAAGGGAAAGAACAGGTATTTGTTTGAAGACGCACTTATGAGACAGATGCGTTTTGCACTCAATGATGTGGACGGTACATTCAAAGTGCACAAATCTTCGGGACGAGTGTACGTAGAATGTGAAGGTAATTATGATTATGAAGAGACGGTGGAAGCTTTAAAGAGAGTGTTCGGCATTGTCGGAATCTGTCCGGTTGTTCATGTACCGGACGAGGGATTCGAAGAATTGAAAAAGACGGTGGTCGGTTACATGGATGATATGTATCCGGATAAGAATATCACATTCAAAGTGGAAGCGAGAAGGGGAAGAAAGAATTATCCGAAAACTTCCATGGAGATCAATTGTGAAATCGGAGAAGCGATTTTGAATGCATTTCCGGAAATGCGTGTCAATGTACACAAACCGGATGTGATGCTTCATATTGAAGTGAGAGATGAAATTTATATTTACTCCGAGATCATTCCGGGCCCGGGCGGCATGCCGGTAGGAACAAACGGGAAAGCTATGCTTCTTCTTTCAGGAGGAATTGATAGTCCTGTTGCAGGCTATATGATCGCAAAACGAGGAGTCGGACTGGAGGCAACTTATTTTCATGCTCCACCATACACAAGCGAGCGTGCGAAACAGAAAGTAATCGATCTTGCAAAACTTGTATCCAAATATTCAGGACCGATTACGTTGAATATTGTAAATTTCACGGATATTCAGCTTTATATTTATGATAAGTGTCCGCATGATGAGCTGACGATTATCATGCGCCGCTATATGATGAAGATTGCGGAACATTTTGCGAAAGAAAGCGGATGTTTAGGGCTGATCACGGGAGAAAGTATTGGTCAGGTGGCAAGTCAGACAATGCAGAGTCTTGCTGCGACAAATGATGTATGTACACTTCCGGTATACCGTCCGGTGATTGGATTTGACAAACAGGAGATTGTGGAGATTGCAGAAAAGATCAATACGTATGAGACATCTATTCTTCCGTTTGAAGACTGCTGTACAATTTTTGTGGCAAAACATCCGGTTACAAAGCCAAATATTAATATCATCAGACGTTCAGAGGAAAATCTGAAAGAAAAGATTGATGAATTGTTTGAAGAGGCGGTAAGTACAGTGGAGAGAATTGTCGTAAAGCCTTAAGAAAGGCAGAGCATGCGTCAGTATATTCTTGTGCCTGCGGCGGTTGCTTGTGATAGGTGTCTTGCACGCCGCAGTGTGCATTCTTACACGAAGTGTGTTTGTTAATACATAGAATCCAAAAGAAATTGCCTATGTATTAAAAAAGATTGCGCATAAGCGCAATCTATTTTTGTTATACAATGTATGGTCTTAACACATTCAGAATATCTTCAACATCATTCTCGGCATGAATGTTTAAAGTAATAGGTTTTGATAAATCTAAACTGAAAATGCCCATGATGGATTTGGCGTCAATTACATAACGACCGGATACCAGATCAAAGTCATAATCAAATTTAGTGATTTCATTTACGAAAGATTTTACTTTGTCGATCGAATTTAAAGAAATTTCTACTGTTTTCATTGGAATACCTCCTTCATATTTGATACCTCTATATTATATTAAGTTCTGTGGTACAAAATGTCAAGGAACAAACTGATTCAGATACATGGAAATTTCAAAGAAAAAGAAAGTTCGGCAAAAAGAAAGGCAAAAGAGGTGGAAAAGTGAAAAAAGCAGCATTACACAATCTGGGATGCAAAGTCAATGCTTACGAGACGGAGGCGATGCAGGAATTATTGGAAAGGGCAGGATATGAGATTGTACCATTTAAAGAGGGGGCAGATATCTATATTATCAATACTTGTACCGTGACGAATATGGCCGACAGAAAGTCCCGCCAGATGCTTCACCGTGCAAAGAAAATGAATCCGGATGCTATTGTTGTAGCGGCGGGATGTTATGTACAGACAAAGAATGAGGAAGACGTTCTGGATGACAGTATTGACATTGTCATTGGAAATAACAGAAAACAGGAAATCGTTACAATTTTAGAAGAGTATGAAGCAAAGAAAAAAACGGTACAAAAAGATGTGATAGACATCAATCATACTAAGGAGTATGAAGAACTTCATCTGAGCAAGACTGCAGAACATACAAGAGCTTATTTGAAAGTACAAGATGGATGTAATCAGTTCTGTACGTATTGTATCATTCCGTTTGCAAGAGGAAGAGTTCGAAGCCGCAGAAAAGAAAGTGTGGTAGAGGAAGTAAAAGAACTTGTAAAGAATGGTTACCAGGAAGTTGTGCTTACAGGAATCCACTTAAGTTCTTACGGTGTGGATTTTAAAGAAGAAAAGGAAGACCTTCTTTCTCTTATTCTTGCAGTGCATGAGATTGAAGGAGTGAAAAGAATACGTCTTGGATCTTTGGAACCACGGATTATTACGGAAGAATTTGTAAAGACCATTTCCGGCCTGGAGAAAATGTGCCCGCATTTCCATTTATCCTTACAGAGTGGATGTGACGAAACTTTGAAACGAATGAACAGAAGATATACGTCCGAAGAGTATTATGAGAAATGTGAACTTTTGCGAAAATATTTTGAACATCCTGCACTTACGACAGACGTGATCGTAGGGTTCCCGGGAGAGACGGAAGAAGAATTTGAAAAGTCAAAAGCTTTTGTAGATAAAGTGGATTTCTATGAGACCCATATTTTCAAATATTCTAAGAGAGAAGGAACAAAAGCAGCCGAAATGCCGGATCAGGTGGACGAGCAGGTTAAAACAATAAGAAGTAATGTGCTTTTGACACTAAATGAAGAAAAGCAGAAGAAATTCGAGGCATATTATGTCGGGAAAACAGTAGAAGTCCTTATGGAAGAAGAAGTGGAAAAAGACGGCAGATGCTTCCGGGTGGGACATACGAAAGAATATATGAAAGTTGCTGTTGAATCCTGTGAAAAGCTTCAAAATAAACTGATAGATGTGGAATTGGTGAATCATTTACAAATTATTCATTAAAATTAACAACTATCTAATTGAATTTTGTGACTGATTATATTAGAATAAAAATGAAATAAATTAAAGGACGTGATAAAATGAAAGACTTAAATAATACACAGTTTTTCCGTGTAGAGCCAGCGCCGCAGATCCAGGCGAAAGATATTCTTGAAATTGTGTACCAGGCTTTGAAGGAAAAAGGATATAATCCGGTGAACCAGATCGTGGGGTATATTATGTCAGGTGACCCGACATATATCACAAGTTATATGGGTGCGAGAAGCTTGATCATGAAGATGGAACGTGACGAATTGGTAGAAGAAATGCTGAAGACGTATATTGAGCATTTCTCGTGGGAATAATGATATGAGAATCATGGGATTAGATTACGGCTCTAAGACAGTGGGAGTGGCAATTAGCGATCCATTGGGTCTTACAGCTCAGGGGATAGAGACTATTTGCAGGAAAGAAGAGAACAAGCTTCGCCAGACTTTGGCACGGATCGAAGAACTTGTGAAAGAATATGAAGTGGAGAAGCTTGTCCTTGGATTTCCAAAGCACATGAACAATGATATTGGTGAGCGTGCAGAGAAGTCGTTGGAATTGAAAGAAAAATTAGAGAGACGTACCGGGCTTGAAGTGATTTTGTGGGATGAGCGGTTGACAACATCTTCTGCAGAGCGGGTATTGATAGAGAGTAAAGTAAGAAGAGAAGACCGCAAGAAATATATAGATAAGATTGCGGCAGTTTTTATTTTACAGGGGTATCTGGATTCTGTTTATATGGGAACAGACAGAACATAAATATATGTGTGAGGTGCGGTATGGAAAAAATAAAATTTATGTTTGATGACGGAGAACAATCCGTAGAATTTTTTGTGTTGGAAGAGACAAAGATAAATGGTGTCTCTTATATTTTGGTGACCGACTCGGAGGACGAGGACGGAGAATGTATGATATTAAAAGATACCAGTGCACCGGAGGAGAAAGAGAGCGTTTATCAGGTGGTAGATGATGATGTAGAGCTTGGTGCGGTGTCGAAAGTATTTGGAGAATTATTGGAAGATATAGAAATTGAAATGTAACGTACAGTGTTTAGGGGGAAATATGTCTGCAGATAGAGAAAAATTTATCGGAATGTTAAAGGATAAGGGGCTGAAAGTAACAAGGCAGCGCCTTGCTATTTTGGAGGTTCTGACGGAACAGGATGGCAGGCATATGACAACAGAAGATATATATGATTTAGTAAGAAAAGAATTCCCTGAAATAGGGATTGCAACTGTATACAGGACAGTACAGCTATTGTTGGAAATGCAGCTTGTTGACCGCATAGAATTAAATGATGGATGTGTGAGGTACGAGATCGGACGTCAGTTTTCGGGAGAAGAGGGACATTACCACCACCATTTGGTCTGCAAATCCTGCGGGAAAATCCTGTCTTTTGATGAAGATCTTTTGGACGAATTAGAAAGACAGATTGAGAAGAAGACGGGATTTCAGATATGGGATCATGAGCTGAAGTTTTACGGCATGTGCAAAGACTGTGTACAGGATAGAAATAAATGTGCGGAACATACATAAAGTAATGGAGGTATTAGGTTGAAAAAAGAAAAAACTTCAAAATTGAGAATCATTCCTTTGGGCGGATTAGAACAGATTGGGATGAACATTACTGCCTTCGAATATGAAGACAGTATTATTGTGGTAGATTGCGGTTTGGCATTCCCGGAGGACGATATGCTTGGAATTGATCTTGTTATTCCGGATGTCACATATTTGCGTGACAATGCAGAGAAACTGAAAGGATTTGTTATTACCCATGGACATGAAGATCATATCGGTGCATTATCCTATATTTTAAAGGATATCAATCTCCCGGTATATGCTACGAAGCTTACTATGGGAATCATAGAGAATAAATTGAAAGAGCATAATCTGTTAAGAAGTACAAGACGCAAAGTGGTAAGACACGGACAGTCTATTAATTTGGGACAGTTCCGAATTGAATTTATCAAAACAAACCACAGTATTGCGGATGCATCTGCTTTAGCAATTTATTCTCCGGCAGGAATTGTGGTGCATACAGGAGACTTTAAGGTAGATTATACACCGGTATTTGGCGATGCTATTGATCTGCAGAGATTTGCAGAGATTGGAAAGAAAGGTGTGTTGGCATTAATGTCAGACAGCACCAATGCGGAACGACCTGGATTTACTATGTCAGAGCGTACGGTAGGCAAAACATTTGATCAGATTTTTGCAGAACATAAGAATTCAAGGATTATTATTGCTACCTTTGCGTCCAATGTGGACCGGGTGCAGCAGATTATTAACTCTGCTTATAAATACGACAGAAAAGTTGTAGTGGAAGGCCGTAGTATGGTCAGCATCATTGATACAGCTTCGGAACTTGGATATTTGGATATTCCGGATAAAACGTTGATTACGATAGATCAGCTTCGTAATTATCCGGACGAAAGAACCGTTTTGATCACCACAGGAAGTCAGGGAGAATCCATGGCGGCACTTTCTCGAATGGCTGCAGATATTCATAAGAAAGTCAGCATTAAGCCTGGAGATACAGTGATTTTTAGCTCCAGTCCAATTCCGGGCAATGAGAAAGCGGTATCACGGGTGATTAATGAGCTTTCGCAAAAAGGAGCAACGGTTATTTTCCAGGATACACATGTATCCGGTCATGCATGCCAGGAAGAAATTAAGCTGATTTATTCTCTTGTGAAACCGAAATATGCAATTCCGGTTCACGGAGAGTATCGCCATCTTCGTGCGAATGCAAAAATCGCGGAGAGCCTTGGCGTACCGAAAGAAAACATCTTTATCCTGCAATCCGGAGATGTACTTGCTCTTGACAGGGATGGAGCAGAAGTTGTGGACAAAGTACACACAGGTGGGATTCTTGTAGATGGATTGGGAGTTGGCGATGTTGGAAATATCGTGCTTCGCGATCGCCAGCATCTTGCAGAAGACGGTATTCTGATTGTAGTGCTTACTTTAGAGAAGAGAACAAACCAGCTTCTTGCAGGACCAGATATTGTGTCCAGAGGATTTGTTTATGTAAGAGAATCCGAGGGACTTATGGAGGAAGCGCGTCAGGTGCTTTCAGAAGCTTTGGAAGCTTGTCTGACTCAGAACCGAAATGCAGATTGGAGTAAGATTAAGCTGGTAATCCGCGATACAATGAATGAATTTATCTGGAAGAGAACAAAAAGAAGACCGATGATCCTTCCGATCATTATGGATGTATAGAAGGAAATGTCATGATTGTAGATGAACGTATGGTAACATTTATCCACTCACTTGAGACGGAGAACAGTGAAATACTGGAAACAATTGAAAAAGAGGCACTGGAAACATTTGTGCCGATTATAAGAAAGGAAATGCAGAGCTTTTTAAAAGTTCTGCTTTCTATTCAGAAGCCTTTGAAAATTCTTGAAGTTGGAACGGCAGTTGGATTTTCTGCACTTCTTATGAGTGAGTATGCTCCGGAAGGATGCACAATTACAACGATTGAAAAATATGAGAAGAGGATTCCGATTGCTCGGGAAAATTTCAAGAGAGCAGGAAAAGAAGAGGTAATTACACTTTTGGAAGGGGATGCCTTGGAAATTTTGAAAGGGCTTCAAGAATCGTATGATTTTATATTCATGGATGCGGCGAAAGCACAGTACATTTACTATATGCCGGAAGTAATCCGGCTTTTGGGTAAAGGAGGCATTCTTGTTTCTGATAATGTACTGCAGGACGGTGATATCATAGAGTCCCGTTTTGCGGTGGAGAGAAGAAACCGGACAATTCACAGCCGTATGCGTGAGTATTTGTATGCATTAAAACATGAAGAAAGATTGCTGACATCCATTATTCCTTTGGGAGATGGAGTTGCGGTCAGTGTAAAACAATAGGAGGCTAAAGATATGGCGAGACATCCGGAACTGTTAATTCCGGCAAGCAGCCTGGAAGTATTAAAAACAGCAGTTATTTTCGGAGCGGATGCAGTATATATTGGAGGAGAAGCATTCGGACTCCGTGCGAAAGCAAAAAATTTTTCAAAAGAGGATATGGCGGAAGGAATTCGTTTTGCTCATAAATACGGGGTGAAAGTGTATGTGACGGCAAATATTTTGGCTCATAACAGTGACCTTGACGGGGCAAGAGAATATTTCCGTGAATTAGGAGAAATGAAGCCGGATGCGCTTATTATTGCGGATCCGGGGATGTTTGTACTGGCGGGAGAAGAATGCCCGCATATCGAAAGACATATCAGTACACAGGCAAATAATACCAACTATGAGACATTTAATTTCTGGCATAAATTGGGAGCGACAAGGGTTGTTTCCGCAAGAGAACTTTCTTTGGAAGAGATCAAAGAGATTCGTGCGCATATTCCGGAAGATTTGGAGATTGAGACGTTTGTTCACGGAGCTATGTGTATGTCCTATTCCGGAAGATGTCTTTTGAGTAACTATTTTACGGGACGGGATGCAAACAGAGGTGCCTGCACGCATCCGTGCCGTTGGAAATATGCGGTTGTAGAAGAGACAAGGCCGGGAGAGTATATGCCGGTTTATGAAAATGAAAGAGGAACTTATATTTTCAATTCTAAGGATTTGTGCATGATTGAGCATATTCCGGAGATTTTAAATGCGGGAATAGACAGTTTGAAAATTGAAGGACGTATGAAAACTGCGCTTTATGTGGCGACAGTTGCAAGAACGTATAGAAAAGCAATTGACGATTATCAGAAGGATCCTGCGCTTTATGAGAAAAACATGCCTTGGTATCTGGAGCAGATTTCTAATTGTACATACCGGCAGTTTACAACAGGATTTTTCTTTGGAAAACCAAGCGATGAATCCCAGATTTATGATAGCAATACTTATGTAAAAGAGTACACATATCTTGGAATCATTGGGGAAGAGAAAGACGGAACGTACAGAATCGAGCAGAGAAATAAATTCTCTGTAGGAGAAAAAATCGAAGTAATGAAACCGAACGGAGACAATGTTGAAGTAATTGTGAAACGGATTCTTACGGAAGATGGCGTAGAGCAGGAGAGTGCACCGCATCCAAAGCAGATCCTTTATGTAGATCTTGGAATTGAAGTGGATCAGTATGATATTTTGAGAAGACAGGAATAGAAAATTTTTAATAGACTAAACCGGATAAGGGGTTGGTAAAAACAGAGTATATCAACGGAATATGCTCTGTTTTTTTGTAATGGAATAAATATTTTTCTGTATAACATGGAAAAGCACAATTGTTTTTGTCCCAACATAGACTATAATTAAATATGCTAAGAGGTGCCATTCTTGAAGTCATTTCCAAAACCATTAACCGCATCTGAAGAGAGATATTATTTGCAAAAATATACAGAGGGCGACCTTGAAGCGAAACATATCCTGGTTGAACGTAATTTAAGGCTTGTAGCTCATGTAGTCAAAAAATATCAGCATTTAGATGAGGATCCGGAGGATCTTCTGTCTATAGGAACAATTGGTCTGATCAAAGCTGTTGTTACATTCAATTCCGGTAAAGGAAACCGACTTGCCACGTATGCTGCGAGATGTATTGAGAATGAGATTCTTATGATGCTTAGGGGAAAGAAAAAAACTTCAAAGGAAATCTCACTTTATGAACCCATCGGAACAGATAAAGAAGGAAATGAAATACAACTTTTTGATATTATTGAAACCCAGGAAGAGGATGCACAGACAAAAATAGCATTGAAAGACGATATTGCTGTTCTCTATGATAAAGTTGCTTCGGAACTCTCGTCCCGGGAACGGCTTGTTCTCAAAATGCGGTATGGACTTTATAATGGAGAAGAGTACACACAAAGGGAGATTGCGCAGCAGCTTGGAATTTCACGTTCTTATGTTTCCAGAATTGAAAAAAGTGCAATCGAGAAACTAAGAGTTTTTTTCTGATGTGCAAAAACGAAGAATCCTGTCAGAAAGTGAGAAAATAGGGAATGGAAAGATGAGAAGTAAGACGGGATAAAGATTTTATGCAAGGAGAGAGCGGAATGGATTTTCTGTTCTCTTTTTCTTGTAAATTCTGAAAGAACATGCTATAGTTATAATAATTCGGGGAGCTTTCTGCTTCCGTCAGGAATCTGGCAATTCTGCCAAGTTATCACAATTGATGATGTATGAACATGTAATGAGAAGAAATGAAAGGAGCGCTGTAAATGTATAGTACAGTATTGTCTGCGTCTATACAAGGACTTGAGGTGAAATTTGTCCATGTAGAGG
This sequence comes from Lachnospiraceae bacterium EP-SM-12S-S03, assembly GCA_020540725.1. Lineage (GTDB taxonomy): Bacteria > Bacillota > Clostridia > Lachnospirales > Lachnospiraceae > Faecalimonas. Next base: position 50,978 of record JAJBSL010000009.1, on the reverse strand, counting down.
CAGATATTAGTAATGGCTTGCCTATGTTCCATATGGTGGGATATTTGTCCGCAGAGGTAAAAGAAGCAAGTGAACGTGTGCGAACAGCCATAAGAAACGCAGATTTTGTATTGCCGGCAAAGAAAATCGTGGTGAATCTCTCTCCCGCCAATGTGAGAAAACGAGGAGCATCTTTTGATTTGCCTATTGCCGTATCCATCCTGGTGTCTTTGGGATATGTGAAAGGTGAGAAAATACGGGGAATTTTGTTTGTGGGGGAGCTTGGATTGGATGGAAGTATAAGAAAGGTTCCGGGAATTCTGCCGATAGTGCTTGAAGCGAAACGCGCGGGGTGCAAAGTATGCGTGGTTCCAAAAGGAAATATCAAAGAAGCGGGAATGATAAATGGTATTGAAATTTGGGGTGTAGAGTCTCTAAAAGAATTATGCGGTATTCTAAATGGGGATCAAGAGCCGCAGCAATATGGGCGGAAAGAAACGCGGGAAACAGATGAGGAAGAACATTTGGATTTTGCGGATATCAAAGGACAGAATCTGCTGAAAAGAGCTGCGGAGATTGCGGCAGCCGGCAATCATAATATTTTATTTATAGGACCACCGGGAGCGGGGAAGACTATGATAGCCAAAAGAATTCCAACGATTTTCCCACCGCTGTCGGAGGAAGAGAGCATTGAGGTGACAAAAATATACAGTATATTGGGGCTTACAGATGAGAAACGTCCTTTTATAACAACACCCCCGTTTCGCAATCCTCATCATACTTCTACAAGGGCAGCATTGATTGGAGGGGGAACAATTCCGGGACCGGGAGAGATTAGTATGGCAAATCATGGAGTGCTTTTTTTAGATGAACTTCCGGAATTTCGAAGACAGGTTTTGGATGTGCTACGTCAACCTATGGAAGAAGGCTATATCCGGCTTACGAGAAAAACAGGAACATATTGTTTCCCGGCGCAGTTTATGCTTGTTGCTGCCATGAATCCCTGCCCGTGTGGTTATTATCCGGACTTGAATAAATGCATTTGTACACCGGTTCAAGTGAGGCAGTATCTGAGTCATATTTCCGGCCCCTTTCTTGACAGAATTGATCTTTGTGTAGAAGCGTCTAAAGTTGAATATGAGGAGCTTTATGGGGCGGGGGAGGAAGAGACGTCTGAAGACATCAGAAAACGGGTATGTAAGGCGAGAAAGAGGCAATATGAACGATATGGAGAAAGAAAGGTAAATGCGACCCTTACTCCGGCAGAAATTGAGAAGTTTTGTGTACTTGGGAAAAAAGAAAAAGCTTTTATGAAGCAGATTTTTGACGGAATGTCATTAACGGTGAGGACATACCATAAAATATTAAAAGTAGCAAGAACCATTGCGGATTTGGAGCAAAAAGAAACAATTACAATCGAACATTTAAGAGAAGCGGTTGCGTATCGGACAATGGATGAGAAAAGAGGGATTTAGATGGATAAAGAAGAGTGGAAATATGAATACTGGTTTGCGTGCATCAGAAAAGTCAGAAATAAGACAAAGAAAAAAATAAGAGAGAATATGGGGTCTGCAAAGGACATATTTAATATAGAAGAAACAACTTTAAAATGCTTTACGGAAAGGGAAGAGGAACGATACGAGATACTTTCGGGAAGAAAAAAGTGGGATTTAGAGACAATGTATGAGAAACTGTTGGTGGATAGGATTACATTTCTTCCGTACTTTCACCCGGATTATCCGAAAACGTTGGAGAATCTTGCAATTCCTCCATATGCCCTTTATCTAAAGGGGCATGTGATTCCTAAGAATACGGTGAAAGCGGCGATTGTAGGAGCGAGACATTGTAGTCCTTATGGAGAAAAAATGGCGATTGAATTCGGAGAAGCTTTGGCAAAATGTGGGATAGATATTGTAAGCGGCATGGCTAGAGGTGTAGATGGAGCAGGACACAGAGGGGCTTTGAATGTGGGAGGACGTTCTTATGGGATTCTTGGTTCGGGAGTGGATATATGTTACCCTAAGGAACACATCGGATTGTATGTTGATCTCCAGGAACAGGGAGGATTGATTTCAGAATTTCCACCGGGAACACCGCCTTTGCCACAGAATTTTCCGGCACGCAATCGAATCATAAGCGCATTGGCAGATGTAATACTTGTAATGGAAGCAAAAGAAAAGAGCGGTTCTTTGATTACAGCAGATCAGGCTTTGGAGCTCGGGAAGGATGTGTATGCGCTTCCGGGACCTGTAAACAGCAGCTTGAGCTTAGGGTGTAACAGGCTGATCAAACAGGGGGCGGGTATTCTGATTTCGCCGGAAGATTTGCTGGAAGAGTTACAGATTTCCGGAAGGGAATGTGTGAAAAACAAATTAAAAAATAAAATAATGCTTGAATCGCAAGAAGATATGGTGTATAGTTGTCTCGGTTTGTATCCAAAGAATGTAAATCAGATCATGGAAGAAACTAATATGCAAATTTCAGAATTAATGAATCAGTTGATTTCTTTGCAAATGAAAGGATATGTAGAAGAAATATCGAAAAACTATTATGTAAGAAAGACTGGTTTTGGAGGAGTATAGTATGGCACGTTATCTTGTGATTGTGGAATCACCGGCGAAAGTAAAGACAATTAAAAAGTTTTTGGGAAGTAATTATGTAGTTGCAGCATCTCAGGGACATGTCAGGGATTTTCCGAAGAGTCAGTTTGGAATTGATGTGGAGAATGATTTTGAACCGAAATATATTACAATCCGCGGAAAAGGCGAGATCCTTGCAAATTTGCGGAAGGAAGTGAAAAAAGCGGATAAAATATATCTGGCAACTGACCCTGACCGTGAAGGAGAGGCAATCGCATGGCATCTTGTGAAAGCTTTGAAGCTGGAAGGGAAGAAGATGTACCGTGTGAGTTTTAATGAGATTACCAAAAATGCGGTGAAGGCAGCAATCAAAGATGCGAGAGAAATAGATATGAATCTGGTAGATGCACAACAGGCCAGAAGAGCTTTGGACCGTATTGTAGGTTATCGGATTAGTCCGCTTTTGTGGGCAAAAGTAAAAAGAGGATTGAGCGCGGGGCGCGTGCAGTCGGTTGCACTTCGCATCATTGCAGACAGAGAAGAAGAAATTGATGCATTCATTCCGGAAGAATATTGGACGATGGATGCCGTTTTGAACGTGAAAGGCGAGAAGAAACCACTGACTGCAAAATTCTATGGAACGGAAAAAGGGAAGATGACAATCGGTTCTAAGGAGGAGCTGGATGGAATCATAAATGAGATTCAGGATAAAGAATATAAAGTGGCAGATATCAAGAAGAGTGAACGACTAAAAAAGGCACCTCTTCCATTTACAACAAGTACGCTTCAGCAGGAGGCATCCAAGGCGCTGAATTTTGCTACACAGAAAACGATGCGTATTGCACAACAACTGTATGAAGGAATTGATATTAAAGGAAATGGAACGGTAGGTGTGATTACTTATCTGCGTACGGATTCCACAAGAGTTTCAGAAGAAGCGGAAGCGAATGTAGGAGAATACATTGCAAAAGTTTATGGGGATGCATATGTTGCTGCAGTGAAGAAGAAGGAAGAAAGCGGGAAGAAGATACAGGATGCTCACGAAGCAATCCGTCCGACGGATGTAAACCGGACACCGGCATCCTTAAAGGATTCTCTTACGAGGGATCAGTTCCGTCTCTATCAACTGATATGGAAACGCTTTGTGGCCAGCAGAATGCAGCAGGCAAAGTATGAGACAACCTCTGTGAAGATTGCGGCAGGCGACTATAGATTTCATGTTTCTGCTTCTAAAATTGTGTTTGAAGGATTCCGCTCCGTTTATATTGAACCGGATGAGGAAAAGGAAGAAAATAATGTACTTGTAAAGGCCATTGACAAGGATACATTACTCACAAAAGAAAAGTTGGAGACAAAGCAGCATTTTACTCAGCCGCCGGCACATTATACGGAGGCATCTCTTGTAAAGACATTGGAAGAACTGGGAATCGGACGTCCAAGTACTTATGCACCAACCATTTCAACGATTATCAGTCGCCGTTATGTGGCAAAAGAGCAGAAGAACCTCTATTTGACAGAATTGGGAGAAGTAGTAAATCATATGATGAAAAAGTCTTTCCCAAGTATTGTAGATGTGAATTTTACTGCAAATATGGAAGGGCTTTTGGATAGAGTAGAAGAAGGAGCGGTAGAATGGAAGTCCGTAATCCGTAATTTCTATCCGGATTTGGAAGAAGCGGTTGAGACTGCGGAAAAAGAACTGGAAACTGTGAAGATAGAAGATGAAGTCACAGATGTGATCTGCGAGGATTGCGGTAGAAATATGGTGATTAAATATGGTCCGCATGGCAAATTTCTTGCTTGTCCGGGATTCCCGGAATGCCGCAACACGAAGCCTTATCTTGAGAAGGTGGGAGTACAGTGCCCGAAATGTGGGAAAGATATAGTGATCCGTAAAACTAAGAAAGGCAGAAAATATTACGGATGTGAAGATAATCCGAACTGTGATTTCATGTCATGGCAGAAACCATCCAAAGAAAAATGTCCGCAGTGTGGAGGTTATATGGTTGAGAAGGGGAATAAACTTTTATGTGCGGATGAAAAATGCGGCTATATTGTAAATAAAAAATAAAATTTCGCGAAAATTCATTGATTAGTTTCGAATTGTATGATAACATGAGAAAGTAATAGAAAGTTCATGAATTTCGAAAAACGGAGGAAGAAACATGAGTGTGCAATTGTTGGACAAAACTAGGAAAATTAATAAACTGCTCCATAATAACAACTCTAGTAAGGTAGTATTTAATGATATTTGCGAAGTTTTGACAGAAATTTTAAAATCGACAGTACTTGTGATCAGCAAGAAGGGGAAGGTTCTCGGAGTAGGAGAGAATGAGAATGTTACAACTATTTTGGAACTTGTTCAGGATAAAGTAGGTTCTTATATTGATAAAATGTTGAATGAGAGACTTTTGAATATCCTATCTACAAAAGAGAATGTGAACCTTGAAACTTTGGGATTTTCTGCAGATGCGGTGAAAGGATATCAGGCGATGATCACGCCGATCAATATTGCAGGCGAAAGACTTGGAACACTCTTTATATACAAGGAAAAAGAAGGTTACGAGATTGATGATATTATCCTGAGTGAATATGGAACAACAGTTGTAGGACTGGAGATGCTGCGTTCGGTAAATGAAGAGAGTGCAGAAGAGTCAAGAAAAGAGCAGATTGTAAAGTCAGCCATGAGTACGTTGTCATTTTCAGAGTTGGAAGCAATTATTCATATTTTTGATGAATTGAAGGGGACAGAAGGAATTCTTGTGGCAAGTAAGATTGCTGACAGAGTGGGAATTACAAGATCTGTTATTGTGAATGCACTTCGTAAATTCGAAAGTGCCGGAGTAATTGAATCACGTTCTTCTGGAATGAAAGGTACCTACATTAAAGTAGTGAATGATTTTGTGTTTGATGAATTAGAGAAAATTAAAAATAACAGATAGCAAACAGATGAAAAGGGGTATCAGTGAACTGATACCCTTTTATGTGAAATGAGGAAATGATATGCAAAATACAAGAGCGAAAATCAGAATGAAGAAAACAATCCTTGAAGGAGCAGAATATGATGCTGCCGTATATCCGTGTAAAGTATTAAAGTATGATCGGGATAATGACCGCATATACTTGGTTTTGGAAGAAGGCGGGATCGAAAATATTTCTTTGGATGGAATTTATAAATGTACATTGTATACAGAAAAAGAAGGCGTGGAGTGTGAAGGTAAGGTTTTGGAACGATACTGCAACCAGGAAGGAAATATTCTTTGCTTTCAGGTAGAAAAGGGTTTTTATAAAATAAATATAAACTATGTTGACAAAGAAGAGGCATAGTGCTATTTTATTACCAGAGGCTTCTTAGCACTCGACAAAATAGAGTGCTAATAACATGGAAAGCATTCAAGGAGGAATTAAAATGAAATTAGTACCTTTAGGAGACAGAGTTGTATTAAAACAGTTAGTAGCAGAAGAAACTACAAAGTCGGGCATTGTTTTACCTGGGCAGACAAAGGAAAAACCACAGCAGGCAGAAGTTGTGGCAGTAGGACCGGGAGGAAACGTGGATGGAAAAGAAGTTGTAATGCAGGTTTCCGTAGGAGATAAAGTCATCTATTCCAAATATTCAGGAACAGAAGTAGAACTTGAGGAAGAAGAATATATTGTTGTAAGACAGAATGATATTTTGGCAGTAATCAAATAATTTTCAGATCGCAGGAGGGATATAGTCATGGCAAAGGAAATTAAATATGGTGCAGAGGCAAGAGCCGCTTTAGAATCAGGTGTAAATCAGTTGGCAAATACAGTAAGAGTAACATTGGGACCAAAAGGAAGAAATGTTGTATTAGATAAATCATTTGGAGCGCCGCTTATTACAAACGATGGTGTTACAATTGCCAAAGAGATCGAACTGGAAGATGCATTCGAAAATATGGGGGCACAGCTTATCAAAGAAGTTGCTGCCAAGACAAATGATGTGGCAGGAGACGGAACAACAACAGCTACAGTTCTTGCACAGGCTATGGTTCACGAAGGAATCAAAAACCTTGCAGCGGGAGCTAACCCGATCGTATTAAGAAAAGGCATGAAGAAAGCTACAGATCTTGCAGTGGAATCGATTGCATCTATGAGCAGTAAAGTGGAAAGCAAAGAAAGAATTGCAAATGTTGCTTCTATTTCTGCAGGAGATGCTGAAGTAGGTGAGATGGTAGCAGATGCTATGGAGAAAGTATCCAATGATGGTGTTATCACAATTGAAGAATCTAAGACAATGAAGACAGAGCTGGATCTTGTAGAAGGTATGCAGTTTGATCGTGGATATATCTCAGCTTACATGGCGACGGATATGGAGAAAATGGAAGCGAACTTAGAAGACCCATATATTTTGATCACAGATAAAAAGATTTCCAACATTCAGGATCTCCTTCCGATTTTAGAGCAGATTGTACAGTCAGGAGCAAGACTTCTTATCGTTGCAGAAGACATTGAAGGAGAGGCACTCACAACATTGATCGTGAATAAACTGCGTGGTACATTCAATGTAGTTGCTGTAAAAGCACCGGGATATGGAGATAGAAGAAAAGCAATGCTTGAGGATATCGCAATTTTGACAGGCGGTCAGGTGATCTCAGAAGAACTTGGACTTGATCTGAAAGAAACAACATTGGATATGTTAGGTCGTGCAAAATCCGTAAAAGTACAGAAAGAAAATACTGTAATTGTTGACGGACTTGGAGAAAAATCTGCAATTGAAGCACGTGTCGGACAGATCAAGGCACAGATCGAAGAAACAACATCTGAATTTGATAAAGAAAAACTGCAGGAGAGACTTGCAAAACTTGCAGGAGGAGTTGCGGTGATCCGCGTAGGAGCGGCTACTGAAACAGAAATGAAAGAAGCAAAACTTCGTATGGAAGATGCGCTTTCCGCAGCAAGAGCAGCAGTGGAAGAAGGAATCGTAGCAGGTGGTGGATCCGCATATATTCATGCATCTAAACAGGTTGCACATCTCGCAGAAGAACTGGAAGGTGATGAAAAGACAGGTGTAAACATCATTTTGAAGGCGTTGGAAGCACCACTATTCCATATTGCTGCCAATGCAGGATTAGAGGGATCAGTCATCATTAATAAAGTAAAAGAGAGCAATGTAGGTATTGGATTTGATGCATATAACGAAGAGTATGTAGATATGGTAGAGGTGGGAATTCTTGATCCTGCAAAAGTGACAAGAAGTGCACTTCAGAATGCTACAAGTGTTGCATCAACACTTCTTACAACAGAGTCTGTTGTTGCCAATATTAAGGAAGATGCACCGGCTATGCCGGCAGGCGCACCAGGCATGGGAATGATGTAATAAAAATAAAAAGTCTACCTTTATTAGGTAGACTTTTTTTGTTCTTATGTGATACAATAATAAGAACATCAGAAATATGGAGGCGTGTTATGAACGATTTTTACACAGAACAATTGGTGAAAAAAAGGACCACAGGGACATCCGTAGTGATCAAGGGGGTAATGATCGGGCTTACGATTGTTTCTTTTTTGGCAATAGTTATGGTCCCTTTTGGAATGATCCTGCCGGTTATCATGGTTGCGGCGGATATTTTTATTTTCAGAGGACAAGATCTGGAATTTGAATATCTGTATGTAAATGGTGATCTGGATATTGATAAGATTATGGGACGGGCGAAAAGAAAGAGAGTTTTTTCGGCTGTAATTGCAGATCTTGAGATGCTTGCACCGAGCAATTCTGACGAAGTAAAGCGTATTCAGACAGATAAGACTTTGAATTTCAGCAGCTTTGTTCCAGAGAATAAGACATATGATTTGATTGTGTTACAGAATGGACAGAAAATCCGAGTGATTTTTGAACCAAATGATGTTATTTTGAATGGATACAAAATGCTTGCACCAAGAAAAGTAGTGATTTAGTCTTGACAGAAGGCGAAGTTTTTTGTAATGTAATATAACAATAACTTATAAAGAAAATAATATTATTAGTTTTACTTATTAATGTTTAACATTCGTGGCAATGTAATAATGAAACAGCAGATGAAAGAGAGGAAGAAAACCATGGGAAAGATTATTGGAGAAGGCATTACATTTGATGATGTGCTATTGGTTCCGGCATATTCGGAGGTAATTCCAAATCAGGTGGATTTGACAACGAATTTAACAAAAACAGTGAAGTTGAATATACCGATGATGAGTGCAGGAATGGATACTGTTACGGAGCACCGCATGGCAATTGCGATGGCACGTCAGGGAGGTATTGGTATTATCCATAAGAATATGTCCATTGAAGCTCAGGCTGAAGAAGTTGACAAAGTAAAACGTTCAGAAAACGGTGTAATCACAGATCCGTTTTATCTGTCACCGGACCATACGCTGGCAGATGCCAATGAACTGATGGCTAAATTTAGAATTTCCGGAGTGCCGATCACAGAAGGAAAGAAGTTAGTCGGGATTATTACAAACCGTGATTTGAAGTTTGAAGAGGACTTTACAAAGAAGATTAAAGAATCTATGACTTCAGAAGGGCTTATTACTGCACCGGAAGGAATTACTCTGGAAGAGGCAAAGAGTATTCTCGCAAAAGCAAGAAAAGAGAAACTTCCGATCGTTGACAAAGACTTTAATTTAAAAGGACTCATTACCATTAAAGATATTGAAAAACAGATTAAGTATCCTCTTTCTGCAAAAGATGCACAGGGACGTCTTCTCTGTGGTGCTGCGGTAGGAATTACTGCAAATTGTTTGGAAAGAGTGGATGCGCTTGTAAATGCACATGTGGATGTTGTCGTACTTGATTCTGCACATGGACATTCTGCTAACGTATTGCGTGCTGTTAAGATGATCAAAGAAAAATATCCGGAACTTCCTGTTATTGCGGGAAATGTTGCTACAGGAGATGCGACAAGAGCTTTGATTGAGGCAGGAGTAGATGCAGTGAAAGTCGGTATCGGACCAGGTTCTATTTGTACAACTCGTGTTGTTGCTGGAATTGGTGTTCCACAGATTTCTGCAATTATGGATTGTTACGAAGCAGCAAAAGAAGCAGGAGTACCGATTATTGCAGATGGCGGTATTAAATATTCAGGAGATATGACAAAAGCCATTGCAGCAGGCGCTAATGTATGTATGATGGGAAGTATCTTTGCGGGATGTGATGAGAGTCCGGGAACATTTGAATTATTCCAGGGAAGAAAATATAAGGTATATCGCGGAATGGGTTCTATTGCAGCTATGGAGAATGGAAGCAAGGATCGTTACTTCCAGGCGGATGCGAAGAAGCTTGTTCCGGAAGGTGTGGAAGGACGTGTTGCATACAAAGGAACAGTAGAAGATACTGTGTTCCAGTTAATGGGCGGACTTCGTTCAGGTATGGGATATTGCGGAGCACCGGATATCGAGACATTAAAGAATACAGGAAAATTTGTTAAAATTTCTGCAGCTTCTTTAAAGGAAAGTCATCCACATGATATTCACATTACGAAAGAGGCACCAAACTACAGTGTAGACGAATAAAAACAGACAGACTCTGACAGGACAGGCTTTTGCCTGTCTTGTTTTTCGAATAAATCGCAGGAATCTTAAGAAAGTCCTAAAAATCTTTTGAGAAAGTTCTAAAGAATCTTTTGAAAAAATATGTTAAAATGACGAATATTATACGAAAGATCAGGTTGGGAATAAATGGCGATAACAAGAAAAGGTAGAAGAGTAAAGAGAAGAAGAACTGGGAGCACAAGAAGGATACAGCTATATATCCGTCTGGGAACTATTGTAATGCTTGCTATATTTCTATGCTTGGGGATAGCAAAATTTATGGGGTGTGGTTTTTTAGGCGGAAACAAATATATGGAAAAAACAGGTGAGGATATTGATTCTTCGAGACCGGATATTGATGTGAAGCTCTTGACAATGAATGATTATTCGAGGCCGGGAACAAAAACAGGAAGAATCAATGGAATTGTGATACATTACACAGCGAATCCTGGGTCTACTGCAATGCAGAACCGGGATTATTTTGAAGGATTGAAGGATAATCATCTTACAAAGGCAAGCAGCCATTTTGTGATAGGGATTGATGGAGAGATTGTGCAGTGTGTGCCTACGTGGGAGGTTGCTTATGCATCGAATAATCGAAATAATGATACCGTATCCATTGAGACTTGTCATCTGAAGGAAGATGGCAAATATACAAAAGAAACGTATCGTTCTCTTGTAGAACTTACAGCATGGCTCTGTAAAAAATTTGGGCTGGATGAAAAAGATGTTATTAGACATTACGATGTGACAGGAAAAATCTGTCCTAAATATTTTGTGGAAAATGAGGATGCGTGGAAAGATTTTAAAAAAGATGTGAAAAAAGCAATGGAATAATCTTTTGACGGAAAAATATTGTGAAAAAAACGGAAGTAATATATAATATGGTCAGATATGCTGGAAATCGGAGGAGATGGATATGGACAAGAAATATGATGTGATTGCCTTAGGGGAATTATTGATTGATTTTACGATGAATGGACAGAGTGCACAGGGCAATCATCTTTTTGAAGCGTGCCCTGGGGGAGCGCCTTGTAATGTGCTTGCAATGTTGAATAAATTAGGTGACAGGACTTCCTTTTTGGGTAAAGTAGGAAAGGATCAGTTTGGGACCTTACTGAGACATACTCTGGATGAAGTAGGAATCGACACTTCTCATTTGTATATGGATGATGAAGTTCATACAACGCTTGCATTCGTACATACTTTTGAGGATGGAGACAGGGAATTCTCTTTTTACCGTAATCCAGGAGCGGATATGATGCTCACAGAAGAGGAAATCGATGAAGAGTATATACAATCAGCAAAAGTATTTCATTTCGGGACATTATCCATGACACACGAAGGGGTGAGAAATGCTACAAAAAAAGCATTGAAGATTGCAAAAGAAAATGGATTGATTATCACGTTTGATCCGAATTTACGGCCACCTCTTTGGGAGTCGTTGGAGCTTGCGAAAGAGCAGATGGAATACGGGTTTGGAATCTGTGATGTTTTGAAAATTTCAGATAATGAGATTCAGTTTGTGTCAGGGAAAGAGGATTATGATGAGGGAGTCCGATATCTTCAAGACAAGTATCATATTCCGCTAATCCTTTTGACTATGGGGAAAGATGGAAGTCGTGCATATTATAAAGGAATGCGGGTTGAAAGAGCAGGCTGTAAGGTGAAGGCAATTGAGACAACAGGAGCAGGGGATACGTTTTGCGGAAGTGTGATTCATTATGTACTTCACTATGGAATTGAAGATTTGAAAGAAGAACAGTTGGCGCAGATGCTGATGTTTGCCAATGCAGCAGCTGCACTTATTACAATGAAAAAAGGAGCAATCCGCTCAATGCCGGAAAAGGAAGAAGTGGAAGCGCTCATGAATAAATAACAGAAAAGGAATTTCAGATGTTTGATACGTTTTTTCCGGATGAATATGTGGTATCCACATATGTCATTCCATTTGAAAAATTATATGAAGAAGGATACAAAGGGCTTGTGTTTGATATTGATAACACGTTGGTGCCACATGGGGCGCCGGCAGATGAAAGAGCCGTAAAATTGTTTGAAAGACTTCGAAAGATGGGATTTTCTACATGTCTGATTTCGAATAATCAGGAACCGAGAGTCAGGCCTTTTGCAGAGAAGGTGGAGAGTAAATTTGTCTGTAATGCGCATAAACCTTCCACAAAAAATTACCGAAAAGCCATGGAAATCATGGGAACAGACCTTGCGCATACGATTTTTATTGGAGACCAGCTTTTTACAGATGTTTATGGCGCAAAACGCACTGGAATGCGAAATATTTTAGTAAAGCCGATACATCCGAAAGAGGAGATACAGATTGTTTTGAAGCGGTATTTAGAAAAAATCGTACTGTATTTTTACATGAAAGAGCGTAAAAAGTAAAAAAAGGTTGAAAAAGTATGGAATCTATTATAGAATTATATGCAGTAAAATATAGGTAATATGTCTTTATGAGACGTAATATAAGGAGGAAAATAGAATGGCAACAAAGTCAGCAGGTGAATTTAGAAATGGTATGACTCTTGAAATTGAAGGGAAAGTATGTCAGGTTATTGATTTTATGCATGTAAAACCAGGTAAAGGTGCAGCTTTCGTTCGTGTAAAATTAAAAGACATTATCAATGGAGGTGTTGTTGAGACAACATACCGTCCGACAGAGTCTTTCCAGGAAGCATTCATTGAGAGAAAGAAAATGCAGTATCTTTATAATGATGGAGATCTTTATTATTTCATGGATAATGAAACATATGATCAGATTGCAGTAAGTGCAGAAGATGTAGGAGATTCTTTGAAATTTGTAAAAGAGAATGAAGAAGTAACTGTAAGCTCTTATAAGGAGAAACCTTTTGCAATTGAACCACCTCTTACTGTAGAACTTGATGTTACAGAAACAGAGCCAGGATTCAAAGGAAACACAGCTCAGGGTGCTACAAAACCGGCTATCGTTGAGACTGGAGCACAGGTTGCAGTTCCGTTATTCGTTGAAATCGGAGATAGATTGAAAATTGATACACGTACAGGAGAATATATCTCAAGAGTGTAAGGAATAGGATACAAAAAAGATTGCGCTTCGCGCAATCTTTTTTTCAACTATTTTTGCTGAGAAGTATCTGTACTGCTTGTGTGTTGTGAATTTAGATACTGCATATTTCCGTCGATAAACACAGCGGAATATAGATAATCGTTTCCATTTTTTCCCCAACCGTAAACAGAAGTTGTGACACCGTCTAAGATCGTTTCGGAAATTCGAATACCTGGACTTCCGAATGCAGAATTAACATCTTTTAATGACATACCCGGTTTTACCTTCTCCAGAGTCGTCTCCGGGATTTCAGAGAGATCGTCATCTTTCATACCGGTTTGAGAAATGCTGATAAGCTTATTATCCTGGAAGGTTAGAAGAACGGTTCCGTTTTCTTCTTTGGTAATCCACTGATAACGTTCTGTAATAGCAGAGTCTACGGTAGCGCGTGTCAAAAGGCTTCCTTCCGCACCGATCATATCAAGTACTTCATCCAAAGTCATTCCGAGTTTCAGATCATTGTAATTACTTGCGGTAATAAAATTCTTTCGTTTATCGTTTACCACCGTTTGCTTGTTCTTTGCTTTATCTGACTGGGATTTCTGATAGAAAAAGAAACCGGAAGCAAGGGCGGCAATAAGAAGAAGCAGGATGGTCAGCAGAAGAGAAATTTTTCTCTTTCTGTTTTTTCTTTTTTTGCCGGAGACGGATATACGTTTGCTTTTCTCAAGATCCCGTTTGATTCTGCAGTTGTAGCAGAGGGCATATTTGTGGTATATGGGATTACCGCTTTTGTCCGTGCCCGTTTGAATATTTTTGATTGTCATTTCTTTACCGCATCGGGAACATCTCATAAAATATTTCCTCCTCTTTTGTCATTGCTCACTATGTATTATAACTAAGAAAGAAAAAATATGCGAGTAAAAAAATAAAACTCTTGCAAAAAAACTGTTCTTCGCATATAATAAGCCTACATAATATTCTATATTCAATTTAATTCATATTAAATTCAAGGATGCATTTCGCGTCACATTCAAAACAGTTTTAGATGGACTCCGTAAAAGGAAGGAGTTTATATGACTTATCATCAATTTGTTCATGAAGTAGAGATGAAAGTAAGAAGTTGTGTTGCAGATAACATCAGTGTACATGTACACATTGCGGTTAAAAATAACAGTTGTGAACGTAGGGGTATTATGATGGCTGAGAAAGGAATCAATATTTCCCCGACGATTTACCTTGAAGATTATTATAAAGACTTTTTGCAAGGAGAATCGTTAGAACAGATTGCGAAACAAATTCTTCACCGTTATGAAGAAGTACGTTTTCACGAATCCTGGGAAGGAGCATGCATTCAATCTTTTGAAAGACTCAGGCATCTAATTGTTTATAAAGTGATAAACAAAGAACGCAATGAAGAAATGCTGAAGGAAGTTCCGCACAAAGAAGTGCTGGATCTGGCAATGGTATGTTACGTATTGATGAAATTAAACAATGGACATATGGCAACGATGTTGATTAAAAAAGAGCATTTAAAATTGTGGAATGTAACAGAAAAGGAGGTATTTGAAGAAGCAAAAAGGAATGTAAAAAGACTTTTACCGGCAAAGTTTAGTCGTATGAGAGATGTATTAGCGAGTATGCTTGAAATTCAGTTTGATGAAGATGATAGAGAAGACTTCATGTATGTCATGAGTAATGAAGAGAGAAGTTTTGGAGCAGCATGTATTTTCTATGAAGGGGTGATGGAAATGGTATATGCTGCGATCCACGAGAATTACTATGTTATTCCAAGCAGCGTTCATGAAGTGATTATTTTACCGGAGAGTATGGCACCGTGCAAGAGTGAAATTGAAGAGACTGTATCTGAGATAAATCAGACTCAGGTGGAAGATGAAGAAGTCTTGTCTGATAAAGTTTACTATTACAATGGCAGAAATAAGCAATTGAGCATGTAAATTAGTAAACGGGAAAGGAGAAGGCGCCTATGATAAGAAGGAAAAGTTATTTTTTGTTTTTCGCCGCATTGATTCTGATTTTCACGGTGACATCAAAATGGAATGTCAGTGCAGAATCAGAGAAGAAGGAGGAAAGAAAAGTAATTACATCTTTTGCTAAATTGGAAAAGGCGGAGTATGTGTATACGAAAAAGCCGGATGTCGGGCAGTTGGATTCCATTTTTCCGACAGAGATAGAGGTGATGCTGGAAGATCAGTATAAAGAAATCATTCCTATTTCATGGAAAGCAGGACATGATTTGAAAACAACTGACTATGATCAGTATATTTTTCGAGCGGTGTTTGACGAAAAACAATATATAGCGGAAGAGACAAAGATACCTGAGATTAAAGTAATCATTCGGCCGGAAGAAAAGAAAAAGTTTTTAGGGAAAGCTGCAACATATAAACTTGTTGAAAAATCTACAAAATATAACAATGGACTACTCCGTGTCGGATATTTTGTAGTAGAGACGAAAGAAGGGAGGAAGCATGCTTTTTGTGCGCAGCATCAATTTGATTCACCGGAAGTCAATGATATTTTGACAGAATCTGCAGTCTATACCAAGAATACGGATAAAACATCTGAAATATCAAGACGTATTCGGAAAGCGTTGTATTATGGGTGGGGCGGACCGGCAGATATCGGATCGAAACCAGACACATCCGGAGGGAAAGGACAAGATAAAGGTCTTGTGAATGATGCTTCACATTTTAGGAGAACCGCACTTGCAGCTTCTGTAGCCAATCAGAATGCAGACAATACATTTGGATATGGCAGGTTGTTTCTGGAGTATTTGGATAAAAACTATCCGGATGCACCGGATGGATTTGAAGTGCATATGCTGCAAGCTCCAAGAGCAGATAATCAAGATCTGGTTTTTTACAAGTATAATCCAAAAGGGAGTATGAAATTAGAGAAAAAATCTGCGGATCCCGATTTGTCGGGCGGGAACGAATGTTATTCATTTCAGGGAGCAGAGTTTGGAGTCTATTCAAGTTACAATAGTGCAACGAATACCGTTTCGGGAGAGATAGGAAAGTTGATAACGAATGAAAAAGGAGCGAGTAATACCCTTACAGTAAATGCCGGAACTTATTATGTAAAAGAGTTGAAAGCGCCACACGGATTTGCATTGAGCCCGGAAGTTAAGGCGGTGAAAGTATCTTCCGGGAAAACAACGATTGTTGAGTTTGCGGATCGGCCACAATATGCTCCGGTTCAGATTCTTTTGAATAAAGTTGATGCAGAAACAAATGCAAGTGTTCCGCAATCACCGGCAAGTTTGAAAAATGCGGAATTTACGATCAAATTCTATCCGGGGCTATGGGAAAAGGACAAAGACCCGGATGCGTTGGGAAAGAAACCTTCTCGAAGATGGATTTTTGCTACGGATGATTGGGGAATTGCAGAATATAAAGAATCGCATTTGATAGGAGGGGATGCTCTATACAAAAATTCGGAAGGGGACCCGGTTCTTCCATTGGGAACTGTTACAATTCAGGAAACGAAGTCCCCGGAAGGTTACTTGTTAAACCCGGAGTTGTTTATCATACAGATTACTCCGGAAGGAACCGGACAGACTGTGAATACATATAATCATCCTACGGTGAAAGAAAGGATTCTACAACTGGAGTTGGTAAAATGGCAGGAAGATACAGAGGTTCTGATTCCCGGGGCAGAATTTGAACATATCAGACCGGATGGGGAAACCGAAGTAGTTACGACAGATAAAAACGGAAAGCTGATCATAAAGGGATTACAACATGGTCAACATAGGATTCGGGAAATTTCTGTAATGGATGGATATTTGCTGAATGGCAATGAGATTACATTTGAAGTGGATGCAGACAATCGGATCAAGCTGACTTCCCAGGCTGATCCACAGCTTGGAGAGATTCGTTTTACCATTACAGAAGAAGGCCAAATACGGGTGGAGGTTGAAGATAAACTGACTCCGTTTGTTCTTCAGTTGCATAAGAAAAATGAAAAAGAGAAAAAGCTGGCAGATGCAGAGTTTACGCTTTATGAAGACAAGGAGTGTAAAAAAACGATTATGACAGCCGTTACAGACACAAAGGGAATGCTTTTGATGGAAGGATTGGAAGTTGGAAAGAAATACTATTTAAAAGAGACAAAAGCACCAAAAGGATATCGTCTTCCGACGGATATTTTCGGGAATCCGGTGGTGTATGAGATTTGGACGGAAAGTATTCCGGTACAGGACAGGTTTGTATTTTATGTAAATGGAGAGGCATATGATACGTCTTCAGAAGGAATGTTTACTGTGACAGGTACAAAGGCGGATCGCCATGTGGGTGTTACGGTTGTAAACGTAACTTTGAAAAAATTACCCGCTACAGGATCAGAACTTATGATTCCTACAGTGGTTTTGGCATTGGTGTTAGGATTTTTGTCATGGAAAAGGAGATAGCAGAATGAAGAAAAAGCTCGGAAAAGGATTATACGTTATGACGCTGGCTACAGCGCTTGTGTTAGGGAATATATGTGAAAGGAATGTTTTTGCAGCAGAACATAATAAGCAGGAAATGTTTCAGGCAATGGATTCTGCAACTACAGTAAATGGAGTAGCGGATTTTGGAAAAGGAAATGCAAGTGTTTGCATTTATGGAAATGAAGGACAGACTCTCAAAGGAAAGAAATTCTATGTATATCAGCTTTTTGAAGCTGAAAATGCAGTGGGTGGGGAATCTATCAACTATACGTTTCATCCAAGATACCAGAATGCATTAAAAAAGGTGGTAGGTGCAAAACTTTCAAAACCTATGGAGTCTGTAACGGAATACATGGTAATTGATTATATTCAGACGCTAAATACAAATAAGACGGAAGGCAGTGATACGGTACAACCTGTGGAAGGAAGATATAGTAAGCTTCGTTATTTTATCGAAGAGCTTCGGGATGAAATCAAAGCACAGGGAGTATATGGGGATAAAGTGCATGTTGCAGATGTGAAAGAAAACAATTCAGTTGAAATTAAGGGGCTTGTATACGGATACTATATTGTGGATGAAGTAACAGATGTGGAAGGTGACCATAGTGCAGCATCTTTGTGTATGGTGAATACGGCAAATCCAAATGTGGACATCAATATCAAATCAGATTATCCCATCGTTGAGAAAAAAATACAGGAGGATGATCGTAGAGAAGAAATCGGGAAGGAAGGATGGAATGACATCGGAGACTTTGAAATTGGGCAGACAGTTCCATACAAGTTCACATCCACTGTTCCAAATATGAATGGATATAATGCTTACTATTTTGCCTGGCATGATATTATGGATCCGGCATTGACATTTCAACCGGATACAGTATCCGTTGTAATACGAGAAAGTAAGGGCTCCAAGGAGTATAAGTTGAAAGCGGAAGAGTTTAAAGTGAACACAAATCCGGGAAATGATGAGACGTTTCAAGTGGAAATTGCTGATTTGAAAGCCATTGTGGATCGTGAATTTAACCGGAAAAATGAGCAGAAAGAGAATGTTTACGGGCAGGAAATAGTTTTACGATATGATGCGGTGTTGAATGACCGTGCATCGGAAGATACCGGGCGGCCAGGATTTGAAAATGATGTAAAGCTGGAATTTTCCAATAATCCGGACTCAGATGGAAAAGGCAGTACAGGAGAAACACCATGGGATACGGTTGTATGTTTTACATATAAACTGAATGGATTGAAAACAAACAACCATGATAAAGTACTTGCGGATGCAAAATTCCGATTATATTCTGACGCCGATTGTACAGAAGAGGTTTATGTGAAAAAAGTAGAAAAAGGATATATTGTAATCAATCGAGATAGTGTGGGAGGGACAGATCATACCGGTGGAAACGCTCCGGAAAATGCAACAGAGATTGTGTCAGATCAAAATGGTGTGTTTACAATTTACGGATTGGATGGAGGAATCTATTGGCTAAAAGAAACGGATGCTCCGGCAGGTTACCGCCCAATTCTGGATCCGATTAAGATTGATGTAATACCAACATTTACGGAAAATCGAAATGTATATGTAAAAGGTGATGGTGCAACTGAGAAGGCTTTAGTAAAACTGGAATTTGAAGTGTATATGAAACAATTTTTATCTGGAGTTTTTGAGGAGAATACACTTAAGCTGGAAACCGATGTTCAAGATGGTGAGGGAAATCTTGTGGTAGTGAACCAGATTGGAATGAAGCTTCCGGGAACAGGATCCTATATGATGCTGATTATAATGACGGCAGGTGCTGTATTATCCATTTACGCATTGAAAAGACGAGGAAAAGATTTTTAATATGCAGAAAGGGAAAAATGAAAAGCAGAATCAGGCAGATTATTTTCTTTGTCCTTGGTTTGGGATTATGTCTTTTTCCGCTTATAAGCGGAATAGTGGAAAAAGGCAGACAAAAAGATATTGTTAAAACATACAAAGATGATGTTGGGAAGGAAGCGGATGTAGAAAAAATTCTAAGAGATGCGGAAGATTACAACAATATTTTGAATCAAACCCAAGGGGCGGTTGTCGGGAATCTTACAGATACAGTTTTGAGTGATGAGAGCTATAACAGACATCTGAATATAGGGGAAAATGGTATTATGGGAGCCATCGAAATCCCAAAGATTAACGTAAACTTACCGATCTGGCACGGTACAGAGGAAGTAAGTCTCTCAAACGGAGCGGGACATCTTCAAGGAAGCAGCTTTCCGGTAGGTGGGAAAAGCACAAGAAGCGTTCTTACAAGTCATAGGGGGCTGCCGAGTTCGAAACTGTTTACAAGACTGGATGAATTAAAAAAGGGAGATCTTTTCTATATTCAGGTCTGTGGGAAGACTTTGGCGTATCAGGTAAGCAACATTGAGGTTATAGAACCGGAAGAAATAGACAGACTTCGCATTATTTCGGGAAAAGACATAGTCACTCTTGTTACTTGTACACCATATGGAATCAATACACATCGACTTGTGGTGGACGGGGAAAGGGTTGCGTATAAGAAGGCGGTTTATGATGATATTAAACCGGAGATGCTTTCTGTGCGTGAAATGTTTTTCTTTCTGCTCCCATTTGTATTCATAGCTATGGGAATTTTTAAAATGCGGAAGAGAGAAAAAAGGAGGTGTAAAAGGTATGGAAAAAGGGAAACGATACATACGCTTTATTATGATATGCATTCTGATGGTGTTTCTTGCGGGAGAAAGCGTACAGGCAGAAGAAAGAGGTAATGTTTGTATTAAACTGGAAGAAGGAGGAAAAGGAACATCCAAAAAGGGTGTAGTATTTGCGTATACAAAAGTGGCAGATATCGTAAATGGAGATTTTGTAGAAGAACAGTATTTAGAAGGAATAGAACTGGAAGAGTTAAGTACGGCGGAAGAATTACAAAAGGCGGCATGGGAAATTGTAAAAAGAGTAAAGGAACCAGATGGAACAGTGGTGACGGATGAAGCAGGTGCCGCTTATGTTGATGGACTTTGTACAGGAGTATATCTTTTGTCTGTATCGGACAAGGCGGAATATGATGAGGTTCAACCGATTTTGTTAACAGTACCGTCTTGGAATGAAAAAAATGAAGCAATGGAATACCAGATTGATGTTGTACCGAAACATGAGCCGATTCAAAAAGACAATCCAATAGCACCTCAGACAAATCTGAATAGTAGTTATAAACAAAAACTCATAAGTGCAGGATTGTGTGCGTTCGGTACCATTATGCTTTTTATCTTTTCAAGAAGAAAGGAAGAAGATGAAAAAGGTTTCTAGATTTTTCATGCTTATATTATTTGGTGCGGCGGCAGTATTATTTGCTGCCGCATACAAGGAAAATAAGCCGTATGTAAAAGAAAGAAAAGAAAATTTAAAGTTACAGGATTTAGTGCTGGAACAAAAGAGCACACATGGCGAGCCTGAAGAAGAGAAAAAAATTGATTTTGATATTTTGAAAAGAATCAATCCGGACATTTGTGGATGGTTATATATTCCTGGAACGAATATCAATTACCCGATTTTGATTGGGAAGACTGATGAGGAATATTTGAAGAGAAATTTTAAGGGGGAATACAGTAGTCTTGGTTCAGTGTTTACATTTTCGGATATGGAAAAAGACTTTTCAGATGCACATATATGTATTTTCGCCCATAATATGAAGAAGCCGCAGATGTTTGGAGAACTGAAAAGATATAGAGAGATGGAGTTTTCGAAAGAACATGGGCAACTATATCTCTATACGCCTGGGAAAACAGAAAAATATCAGCTGTTTTCTGTGTTCGAGTGTGAGAAAGGCGATGAAATATTTCAACATAAAATGAAGCAGGGCAGTCAGGAATTCTATAAGCTCGTTAAGGACATTCATGAGAAAAATATGCTTATAAGCAGAAGAGAAGGAGAAAATATTGGAATAGTAGAGAAACTTATCACTTTATCTACATGCAGCGAATTTGAACGTACAAAGAACAGGTGGACCGTTCATTTTGCAAAAATTGAAGAAAATTGAGGAAGAAGAATACTTTACTTTTTCACAAAAATGTGGTACTATAACAGAGCGTTAAAAACAAACGCGGTATACATCTATAGCTCAGGGGATAGAGCAATGCCCTCCGGAGGCATGTGCGGCGGTTCGAATCCGCCTAGATGTGTAATCTGGTTATAAAGTCTGTATTATAGATTATAAGATAGAGGACGCAAGATGAAAGGATACAAGACGGCATTCAGAAAAGCTTTTCCATATACGATACCGGTATTGACGGGATATCTTTTTATAGGGATTGCATTTGGAGTCATGTTTGCGGAAAAGGGGTATTCTTTTCTTTGGGCGGTTCTGATGAGTACCCTGGTATACGCAGGTTCCGGTCAGTATTTGGCAGTGAACTTTTTCGTGCCAGGTTTTTCTTTTTTACAAGCACTTTTTCTGACTCTCATGGTGAATGTTCGTCACATTTTCTACGGCATTTCTTTGTTGGAAAAGTTTAATCGTATGGGGAAGAAACGTTGGTATATGATATTCGGATTGACAGATGAAACATATTCGCTTCTCTGTACAACAAATGTTCCAAAAGATGTGGAAGAAGAAAAATTTTTACTTGCAATTACGCTCTTGAACCAGAGCTACTGGGTAATTGGCTCTGCGATTGGCGGTCTTGCAGGTGCGGTGCTTCCGTTTGACTCCAAAGGAATAGATTTTGCCATGACAGCGCTTTTTGTTGTGATTTTTGTGGAGCAGTGGATGCAGTCCAAGAATAGAATACCGGCAATGATCGGTGTAATATCCAGTATCCTTTCCCTTCAATTGTTTGGAGCAGATAGCTTTATATTACCATCTATGCTGATCATTATTGCAGTATTGTTTACAGGCAGAGGGAAATTGGATGCGGAGGTGGAAGAATGTCATTAGATGCAGGAAAATCTATTCTCATGATACTTGTAGTTGCAGGTACTACCTTTGCAACCCGGGTACTTCCTTTTCTTATCTTTCCGAAAGGAAAAGAAATACCGAAAGTGATACAGTATCTTGGACGGGTACTGACCCCGGCGATAATCGGCATGCTTGTTGTATACTGTCTGCGAAATACAAAGATTACAGGTGCACCTTACGGATTGCCGGAGCTCATTTCAGTTATGGTAGTGGTTTTTCTTCATGTGTGGAAGAAAAATACTCTGCTTAGTATCGGTGCCGGAACGGTTTTATATATGTTCCTGATACAAGCGGTATTTATATAAAATTAAGAAGAAAGGATGAGAACAATGAAATACGAGAACATCAATCAGAAAATGCTTGAAATGAAGGATGAGATTTTTGCCTCTATCAAAGAAAGCGTAGCTATTGAAAGTGTGAAGGGAGAACCGAAGGAGAATGCACCTTACGGAGAAGGGCCAAAAGCAGCCCTCGACCATGCCCTGGCATTAGGAGAAAAGTTAGGATTCAAGACAGGAAATCTGGATAACAGAATCGGCTGGATCGAATATGGAGAGGGTGAAGAAATAGCAGCAGTATTGGGACATCTGGATGTAGTACCTCTTGGAGAAGGATGGGACTATGATCCGTTGGGATGTGAAATTCATGATGGCAAAATGTACGGACGCGGAGTTCTGGATGATAAGGGACCTACAATTGGCGCAATTTATGGATTGAAAGCCATTCGTGATTTGGGACTTCCGATTGATAGAAGGATCCGTGTTATGATGGGGACTGACGAGGAAAATGGCTCTTCTTGTGTGAAACACTATGTGGAATCTAATGAAGAGATGCCAACAATCGGATTTACTCCGGATGCGGATTTCCCGGTTATTTTCTTTGAAAAAGGACAGACATTTTGGGAGCTTTCAAAGAAAGTAGAGGAAAAGTCGGAAGTGAAAGTGATTTCCATCAAAGGAGGTACAGCTACCAATGTTGTAATGCCAAAGTGCACGATGGTTGTGGAAGGAGACTTTGATTTTGCGGAGACAGAAGGGATCACGGTGTCAAAGGAAGACGGAAATACAGTGATTGTCTCAGCGGGAAGAGGTGCTCATGGAAGTACGCCGCATCTTGGAAAGAATTCTGCAATTGCTCTTTTTAAAGCATTGAAGGCACAGGGAATCAACCTTGGCGGAGATTTGCAGAAGGTGGCAGAATTTATTACAGAGAAAATTGGTGATGAAACACAAGGAGAAAGTCTTGGCATTCATTACAGTGATGAAGAAACAGGAAACACTTCCGTATGTCTTGGAATGATTGATTGTACAGAAGAACAGATTAGTTTCACATTGGATATTCGTTATCCAAACCATGGAGATAGAGATGAACTTGTGGGAAATGTGAGAAAGAATGCAAAGGATTACGGTTTGCAGGCTGAAATCAGTGGGGAAGGTAAGATGCTCTATGTATCAAAAGAGTCTGAACTTGTGCAGAAGCTAATGAGTGTATACACGGAAGAAACTGGTGATCAGGAACAACCAATAGCTATCGGTGGAGGTACTTATGCAAAGGCATTTAAGAATATGGTAGCTTTTGGACCGTTATTCCCGGGAGATGAGGATGTAATCCATCAGCCGAACGAATGTGCAGATGTGGAGAAAATGATGAAATCTTATCAGATTATTGCTGCGGCAATGTATGAGATTGCTTGTAAATAGTGAGCGTAAAAAAGATTGTGCAACTGCACAATCTTTTTTAGAATCCGGAACTTTATTCCAGATTTACTTTTTTATTCAGAATATAGTAAGAGATTATGTAAGAAATAATTGTTCCCACCAGTGTAAAGATTGCTGTGGCAATGTACATTCGCATCAAGTTCCCTGCTACATCTGTCTCATAAGCGACAAGTGATGAATGAAATCCCATGGACATAGGCATCAATCCGACAACGATCATAATGATAGTGGATAGAACCCCTGCCAGTGTCGAAAGTGCAAAATAAATAATGATTGCAGCGATGACACGATGTTTTGAAAATAGCTGTCCGAGTGTAATACAAAGATAGTAAAACACTACATTCGTTACGCAGGAGAGTAAACCAAGTAATAAAGTAGTACTCCAAAACAGTATAGAAGGCATTTCGAGAGCTTTATCCATTTCTGCAATAAGCTCTTGACTATTCTCTAAAACACCAGGTACTAGGATTACAATGGAAATAGATGCAAGAATTACAAAGTAATCGATTAACATCCAAATGACTCCGCTGAGTGTTTTAGATAAAAGGTGCTGACCAGGAGTTACCGGTAGAGTATGCGTCAGATACCCCTCATCCGAAAAAAGATTTTTATAAAAACGGTATACGATCATAAAAGCGGTCACATAGGTCACAATGACAAAAAGGATCACATATCCTGCCACCTCCATGATCAAAATGGCATTTGGAGTGCGGAGATAGGCTCCGGAAGTAATGATAAATCTTGCCAATATACTCGCTGCAATCAGTAAAATATGAAGCGGAATTAAGAGCCATGAGACGGCTTTTAAGTCATACTTGATTAGTTTCCCTAACATCTGAATACCTCCCTGAAAAGTGTATCTACGGATTTTCCTTGTTCGAGTCTTATATCATCTACTGTTTTATTTATTACAAGTTGTCCGTTTTGAATGAAAATTACCCGGTCTAGGATGTTTTCAATATCTGAAATCAAGTGGGTGGAAATTAAAATCGTAGCATTCTCGTTGTAATTTGAGAGAATTGTTTTTAAGATATAGTCTCTCGCAGCAGGATCCACACCGCCAATCGGTTCGTCTAGTATGTAGAGATCGGCGTCGCGACTCATGACAAGAATAAGCTGAACTTTTTCTTTGGTACCTTTCGATAATGTTTTTAAGCGGGCTTCCGGATCGATTTCCAAGTGAGAAAGCATCTCGTAAGCACGTTCACTTTGAAAATTGTCATAGAAATCTTCAAAATAGGAGATGATATCTTTGACTTTTTTGTGCTGGCTTAAGTAGGTGCGCTCTGGTAAATAAGATATAATTTTTTTGCTGTCCACACCGGGCTTTAAACCATCTACGTAAATGGAACCAAGACTCGGAGTCAAAAGACCGTTTATTAATTTGATCAAAGTGGTTTTTCCGCTTCCGTTCGGGCCGAGTAATCCGATGATTTCACCTCGTCCGATAGAAACAGAGAGATTGTTAAGTGCGTAAAATTCACCAAACTTTTTAGTGAGTGAGCAGCATTCTACAAGTGGTTTCATGAATTTTCCTCCTTCATGGTTTGTTCAACAAGTGTAAGTATTTCTTCCTTTGGGAAGCCTAAATGTTCCATTTTTTCTAAGAAATCACGAATGTGTTCTCCTGCAAGATCGTTTTTCAATTTCTCAAGCATTTTTGTGTCCTCCGTAATGAATCGTCCGCTTGTCCTTTGGGAGTAGACGATGCCGCTCCGCTCAAGCTCGGATAAAGCTTTTTGCATTGTATTGGGATTTACTGCTGCTTCGAGAGCCAAATCTCTTACAGAGGGAAGTTTGTCTCCGGCATGGTAGACTCCGGAGATGATATCCCGTTGGATCCGTTCCATAAGCTGCAGATAAATCGGCCGATCATTATCTAGTTGCCATGGCATGAATGTATCACCTCATCTTTTATATTTGTAAATTGTATTAAATATCTAATACAATAATAAAGTATAATGGTTTTTTTGTCAATAGAAAAGCTTCTCACGGAAGGAGAAGCTTTGGGTTAATTTTCGTTATCGTTTATAATATGCTCCATTACATCCGGGTCAAAAGTGTTGTTTCGGAGCATTTCGATTTCATATTTATATGGAGCGTAAGACTTTTTCTCCTTTGTAGGAGAAGGAATGTATGGTGTCTCCAGAATTTTAGGAATCTCTTCAAAATCTTTATGGTGAATAATGTAGGAAAGGGTGTCAAAACCAAGTTCTCCGAATCCGATGTTCGCGTGTCTGTCTTTTGCAGCGCCGCGCACATTTTTGGAATCATTAATATGGAAGACTGCAATCCGGTCCTTTCCGATGATCTTGTCGAACTGTTCCATAACACCGTCAAAATCATGTACAATGTCGTACCCGCTGTCGTGGGCGTGGCACGTATCAAAGCAGACACGGAGTTTTTCGTTGTAAGTGACTTTGTCAAAAATTCGTGCCAATTCTTCGAATGTTCTTCCGATTTCGGAACCTTTTCCCGCCATAGTTTCCAAAGCAATGTTGCAGGTGGTATCTTTTGTAAGAACTTCGTTAATTCCTTTGGCAATCTGATCGATTCCGGCATCGACACCAGCGCCGACATGAGCGCCTGGATGAAGAATCAATGTGTTGCTTTTGCAGGCTGCACTTCGCTCCAACTCCAGAGCGAGAAATTTTACCGCAATATCAAATGTTTCAGGTTTTATAGAATTCCCCAAATTGATGATGTAAGGTGCGTGAACGATAATCTCTTCAATCCCGTGTTCTTTCATGTAATCCCAAGCGGGAGCGATATTCAGCTCTGAGATTTCTTTTCGTTTTGTGTTTTGCGGAGCTCCGGTGTAGAACATAAATGTATTTGCACCATAGGAAACAGCTTCTTTGGCGGAACCAAGAAGCATTTCCTTTCCGCTCATTCCCACATGGGATCCTAGCTTTAACATAATGTATACCTCTTTACAGAAAATTATTGCTGTTTGAATACAGATTTCGGCTGCTTACAGATTGGGCATGTGTAAGTGTCCGGAAGTTCTTCGAATGGAGTATCCCCGTCATAGACATAACCGCAAATGCCGCATACCCATTTGGCGGCAGATTCTGTCTTTGTTTCTTCTTCGGCAATGTAAGTTGGAGCATTTTTCGGGCTCTTTCCTTTTACAACTTTGTGATAATAAGCGTAAGTCATTGCCGGTTCGTTTTTCAGAATATCTCCTTCCACGACTTCACCTAGAAAGACCGTGTGTGTGGAGGTTTCCATCTTATCGATCACTTTGCATGTAATGTATCCGCATGCATCGGTAATTACCGGGAGATCACCGATTGTTTCGTAAGAAACAGTATCGAATTTGTTGATGTCTTTGCCGGATTGGAAACCAAAATTTCCGATGAGTCCGGGATCGGAATCTTCGGATAAGATTGATATGGCAAACTTTCCGGAAGCTTCGATACAAGAGTTGGTGTAATTGTCGTGGTTCATGCTGACTGCAACGGTGGCAGGAGAAGATGTGATCTGCATGATGCTGTTGGCGATGCATCCTGTCGGGCGGTTGTTATCCAGTGTGGAAACAACGTACACTCCATAGGAAAAGTTGCGAAATACATTTTTGTTCATAATATAACCTCCTAATAATAGTAATCATTACTAAAATAATAACACAAGAAAAAGAAAAAAGCAAGGAATCTTTTGCAATATATGGTTGTTGTACTTTCTTTCATGTGATAGAATATATAAAGTTAACATCACTTATTTTAACCTTAATATACAAATATACACATTTTATTGTTTGAGGAGGAAGATCATGAAGAAATTGGCAGATATGCTAAGCGCAGAGCTTGGAAATGCATTTGAAGCAGCAGGCTATGATCCGAAGTACGGGAAGGTTACATTGTCGAATCGTCCGGATTTGTGCGAATACCAGTGCAACGGAGCAATGGCTGCGGCAAAGGAATACCACAAGGCACCGTTTATGATCGCGGATGATGTGGTGAATCAGTTGAAAGAGAGTACTCTCATTGCGGAAGTGGAGTCTGTAAAACCTGGATTTATTAATATGAAGGTGAATGCAGAATTTCTTGCAGAGTATATGAATGGAATGAGCAGCGAGGAGAGTCTTGGATTTGAGAAAGCAGAGAATCCGAAGACGATTATCATTGATTACGGTGGAGCCAATGTGGCAAAACCACTTCATGTAGGACACTTGAGAACTGCGATTATCGGCGAGAGTGTAAAGAGAATTGCGCGTTTCGCAGGAGATCAGGTCATAGGGGATGTACATCTTGGAGATTGGGGTTACCAGATGGGGCTGATCATTACGGAACTTAAGAAGAGAAAACCGGAGCTTCCGTATTTTGATGAAGCATTTGAAGGAGAATACCCGGAAGAAGCACCGTTTACAATTGATGAGCTGGAAGAGATTTATCCGACAGCCAGTGCATATGCAAAAGAACATGAAGAGTATAAAGAAGAAGCGCTTCACGCGACCTATTTGCTTCAGAATGGACACAAAGGATATACGGCAATCTGGAATCATATTATGCGCGTGTCGGTTGCGGATCTCAAGAAGAATTATGCGAACTTAAATGTGGAGTTTGACCTTTGGAAAGGGGAATCCGATGCACAGCCTTATATTCCGGATATGGTGGAATATCTGAAAAAAGAAGGGTATGCACATTATGATGACGGAGCGCTTGTGATCGATGTGAAGGAAGAGACAGACACAAAAGAAATCCCGCCTTGTATGATCTTAAAATCCGATGGAGCTTCTTTGTATGGAACAACGGATCTTGCGACTTTGATTGAGCGTGAGAAACTATATCATCCGGACGAGGTGGTATATGTGGTAGATAAACGCCAGGAGCTTCACTTTGTACAGGTATTTAGAAGTGCAAGAAAAGCACACATTGTAAGAGATGATACAAAACTGCAGTTTATCGGTTTCGGTACTATGAATGGAAAAGATGGAAAACCGTTCAAGACAAGAGAGGGCGGTGTGATGCGTCTTGAAAGTCTCATCGGAGACATCGAGGAGCGTATGTATGGAAAAATCATGGAGAACCGTGCGATTTCGGAGGAAGAAGCAAGAAAGACAGCGAAGATCGTAGGACTTTCTGCAATTAAGTATGGAGATCTTTCCAATCAGGCTTCCAAAGACTATGTGTTTGATGTGGACAGATTTACTTCCGCAGAAGGGAATACAGGTCCATACATCTTATACACGGTAGTTCGTATCAAATCGATTTTGAATAAATATAAGGAAGCAAAAAGTGAGCCGGTAAAAGGAATCGTGAAGTCGGCGCAGGCTGAGAGTGAAAAGAATCTTATGCTGGAACTTGCAAGATTTAACGAAGCAATCGAAAATGCTTATACAGAGAAAGCGCCGCATAAAATATGTGCGTATGTGTATGAACTTGCGAATGCATTCAACCGTTTCTATCATGAGACGAAGATTTTAGCAGAAGAAAACGAAGAGAGACAGGCAAGTTTCATTTCCATGCTTCTTTTGACAAAAGAAGTATTTGAAGCATGTATTGATATGCTCGGATTTGAGGCGCCGGAGAGGATGTAAAAATGACGGAGAAATTGTTTTACCAGGATGGTTATATGAAAACATTTACCGCAACAGTTTTATCCTGTGAACAATCGGGAGAAGATTATAAGGTAGTTCTTGACAGAACTGCCTTTTTTCCTGAAGGGGGCGGACAAAGCGGTGATATCGGAATGCTAAATGAGATTCAGGTATTTGACACAAAGGAGAAAGAAGGGCTGATTTATCATTATACAAAGGCGCCGCTTTCAGAAGGAACAAAAGTAGATGGTGTTCTCGACTGGGAAGAACGTTTTGTAAGAATGCAGCAGCATTCGGGAGAACATATTGTATCCGGACTTGTAAACAAACTGTATGGATATGATAATGTAGGGTTTCATCTCGGAAAAGAAGATGTGACTATGGACTTCAATGGAGTGATCACGAAGGAACAGATGAAAGAAATCGAATATCTTGCCAATGAGGCAGTATTTAAAAATATCGATATCCAGACGATCTGCCCATCTGAGGAAGAATTAAAGAAGATGGCATACCGCAGTAAGATTGAGATTGACGGTCAGGTGCGAATCATCAAGATTGAGGGATACGATTGTTGTGCCTGCTGCGCACCGCATATGCGTAAGACAGGAGAAATTGGTCTTATAAAGCTTACGAATTTACAGAACTATAAAGGTGGAGTGCGTATTTCTATGTTGAGTGGATTCCGTGCTCTTGCAGATTATAGTGAGAAAGAAACAAGTGTGAAGAATATTGCGGTGTCTTTTTCTGCGAAAGAGCATGAAGTCTGTGATGTAGTGGAACATTTGAAAGAAGAAAAATTAAGCTTAAAGCAGGAAATCGCAAAACTTCAGATGCAGCTTCTTTCTTATAAAGCGAAAGATATTCCGGAGGGCGAAAAGGCAGTGTGCCTCATGGAACGCAATCTAAGTGGAAATGAACCAAGAGAACTTGTGAATCTTGTGTTGGAACGTAGTGCCGGTATTTGTGCAGTATTTGCAGGGGATGATGAGAATGGATACCGTTATGTAATCGGAAGTAAAACTGTGGATACAAGAGAAGCAGCAAAGCTTATGAATGAAAAATTCCATGGACGTGGTGGCGGAAAACCAGAGATGGTGCAAGGCTCTGTGACGGGAAATGGAGAAGAAATTTATAATTATTTTATTTGCAACTTTTCCTAAGGAGAATTAGAATATTGTCTATGAAAGTGAGGAAAAGATTATGCCGCAAAATGTAAAAAGAAGAGGGTTTTTCTCTCTTATTTCACCGTTTTTAGTTTATTATGGAGTAACGCTGATCGTAGAGATCATTGCGATCATGGGAATCGTGTTATCCAATCTTCCGAAATTGATGGAAGGGGTGGATGTGCAAAGTTTGGAAAACATGCAGCAGATGTATGTGAGTGAAGAGACTATGAATATGCTGCTTGAACAGTTTATGCAGCATATTACGCTGATTACTGCGGTTTCAGCGCTGTGTGCAATTCCGTTTTTCTTTTGGATGTTCCATCGTGATAAGAAGTATGAGTTAAGAATCGGTATTCCTCAAGTCGCGAAGGCGAAAGCAGGAAGATATATTTTTATTGTCTTGTTTAGTATTGCTGCGAATATTGCGTTTAACAGTATTCTCATCCTGAGCAATATGGGAGCTTACAGTGAAGGATATCAGGAAGCCAGTACAGCTTTATACTCGGGGAGCTTTGTAGTGCAGTTGATTGGGCTTGGATTTATCACGCCTATTGCTGAAGAGTTAATGTTTCGTGGATTGATTTATAGAAGAGTAAGGTGCATGGTAGGGCCGAGTCGGGCAATTTTAATTAGTGGTTTGGTATTTGGTCTGTATCATGGCAACATTGTGCAGGGAGTGTATGGAGTAATGGTGGGATGTATTCTTGCATGGCTTTATGAGAAGTATGGAAGCCTAAAAGCACCAATATTATTTCATATTTGTGCGAATCTTGTCTCGGTTATCGGAACGAAAGTGAATTTGTTTACGTGGATATTCCAAAGCTATATAAGAGTAGTGATCATTACAGTAGTCTTTGCTGCTCTCGGTGCGGCTGTTTTTGTTGTGATACGAAATATGTTTATGGAGCCACAGAAAGACATAGAAATTGACAGAAAAGAATGATATAATAAAAATATGGTGCGTGATAGTGAAGCACGCATAAAAAAGGAAAGGAATTACGTGATGGAAAAGGATAAGAGAAAAGGAAGAGTAACAATACCTACAGATGTAGATGTGGTAAAAGAAACTTTGGATTTGGTAGAACGATGGGGCGCAGATGCGATCCGTGACTGTGACGGAACAGACTATCCGGAAGAACTTCGGAATGTAGATGCCAAAGTTTATTCCACATATTACACAACGAGAAAGGACAATGATTGGGCGAAGGCAAATCCGGACGAGATTCAGCAGATGTATATTATGACGTCCTTTCATACGGCAACAGGGAATGAACTTTCGATCCATTTGATGGATCATCTCTACCCGGATATGCTGAAAGTCAATTCTAACGATGATATTACGAGATGGTGGGAAGTCATCGACCGTACAACTGGAGAAGTGGTTGCAGTAGATGAATGGGATTATAGTGATGAGACTGGAGATGTGACCATTCATAATGCGAAAGAATTTCATGATTATACAGTGAGCTTTTTGGCATACATTATGTGGGATCCGGTACATATGTACAATGCAGTTGTTAATGACTGGAAAGGTGTAGAGAAACAGATTACTTTTGATGTTCGTCAGCCTAAGACAAGAGAGTTTACAATGAGACGTCTTCGTAAGTATATTGAAGAGAATCCACATATTGATGTTATTCGTTATACAACATTTTTCCATCAGTTTACGCTGATTTTCGATGAGTTGGCAAGAGAAAAATATGTGGACTGGTATGGGTACTCTGCTTCTGTAAGCCCGTATATATTAGAGCAGTTTGAAAAAGAAGTGGGATATAAGTTCCGTCCGGAATATATTATCGATCAGGGATATATGAATAATCAGTATCGCATTCCTTCAAAAGAATTCAGAGATTTCCAGGCATTCCAGAGAAGAGAAGTAGCAAAACTGGCAAAGGAAATGGTAGATTTAACACATGAACTTGGCAAAGAAGCTATGATGTTCCTGGGAGATCACTGGATCGGAACAGAACCATTTATGGAAGAATTCAAATCGATTGGTTTGGATGCGGTGGTAGGAAGTGTAGGAAATGGTTCTACGCTTCGCCTGATCAGCGATATCCCAAATGTAAAATATACGGAAGGAAGATTTCTTCCATACTTCTTCCCGGATACATTCCATGAAGGCGGAGATCCGGTAAAAGAAGCAAAGGTAAACTGGGTGACGGCACGCCGTGCAATTTTAAGAAAGCCGATCGATAGAATTGGATACGGCGGATACTTGAAACTTGCGATGGAATTCCCGGAATTTATTGATTATGTAGAAAGTGTATGTGATGAATTCCGTACGTTATATGATAATATTAAAGGGACAACGCCATACTGCGTAAAAACAGTTGCTGTTTTGAATTGTTGGGGCAAGATGAGAGCATGGGGACCGCATATGGTACATCATGCGCTTTATCAGAAACAGAACTATTCTTATGCAGGAATTATTGAGACGCTTTCCGGAGCACCGTTCGATGTGCGTTTTATCAGCTTTGATGATATTAGAAACGATGCCGCTGTATTGGACGATGTGGATGTGATCATCAACGTAGGGGGCGCTTATACAGCCCACAGTGGTGGAGCAGAATGGAAAGATGAACGTATTGTAACGGCTGTGAAGAAATTCATTTATAACGGAGGCGGATTTATCGGTGTTGGTGAGCCGACTGCTTACCAGTGGGAAGGAAGATACTTCCAACTTGCGAATGCTCTTGGTGTAGAGAAAGAAAATGGATTCAACTTGAATACCGACAAATACAATTGGGAAGAACATGATCACTTTATCAAAGAAGACTGTACAAAAGATATTGATTTCGGTGAAGGACAGAAGAATATTTTTGCGCTGGACGGAACAACGATTTTGAGACAGATTGATAAAGAAGTGCAGATGGCAGTGAATGAATTTGGAAATGGACGCTGCGTATATATCAGCGGACTTCCATATAGCTTTGAGAACAGCCGTCTATTATATCGTTCTATCATTTGGTCTGCTCATGATGAAGAGAACCTGCACAAATGGTTCAGCAGTAACTTCAATGTAGAAGTACATGCTTACGTAAAAAATGGTAAATATTGTGTTGTAAACAACACATATGAGCCACAGAGTACGACGGTATACAAAGGCGATGGAACAAGCTTTGATCTTGATCTTGATGCCAATGAAATCGTTTGGTACGAAATTTAATAGAAATGATTGGACAAGCCGCAAAGAAATGCGGCTTGTTTTTGATAGTGGGAGTTTGTTTGGTTGGAATCGGCAATTTTCTATGAATGAAATATTACAAAAAAGTGTGTTTAAAATGTTAAATGTTACAAAAATGTTAAAAAGGTATTGAAAAAATAATAAACATAGGCTATACTAAGGGAGTGAAAACAAAAAAAGAGAGGCAGAGTATATTTATGAATAAATTAAAAGTAGGAAAACTTTTGGGAATTTCCGTACTGGCAGCGTCACTTCTGGTGACCCCTTCCATGGCAGCTCCGAATATCAATGAACTGGAGCAAAGCAAGAAGGATACACAGAGTGAAGTTACTTCTCTTCAGTCAGAACTTGCTTCCGTTATGACAAAGATCAATAATCTGGAAGCAGAGCTTGTAGAAAAAGGGGAAGAGATTGAACAGGCTCAGACAGATCTGGAGAAAGCAGAAGAAAAGGAGAAGAAGCAGTATGAAGATATGCTTCTTCGCATTAAGTATATGTACGAGGCCGGTGAGACCGGATTTGCGGAAAGTCTTCTTGAGTCCGACAGTATTACGGATGCACTGAATAAGGCGGAGTATATTCAAAAAGTACAATCCTATGACCGCAAAATGCTGAAAGAATATGAAAAGACAAAGAACAAAGTGAAAGAGTTAAAAGAAACTCTGGAGACGGAACTTGAAAGCATGGAAAAGATGCAGGCTGAATTTGAAAGTGACAAAGAAAGTCTGAATAATACGATTTCGTCTAAGCAGGCACAGATTGCAGATTTTGATCAGCAGATTGAAGCGGCAAGAGAAGAGGCGGCTAAAAAGGCAGCAGAAGAACAGGCGGCAAAGGAACGTGCTGCGAAAGAAGCAAGTTCCAAGGAAACAACGGATGACAGTACAGATTCTGATAAAGGAACATCTGGAGGGAACTCTTCTTCAAATGAAAATTCGGGTTCAGAGTCAGAAAGCAATGATAATTCGGGAGGAGATACATCTTCAGATTCTTCCTCTTCTTCGGATTCCAGTAAGGGAGCGCAGATTGTAAGTGCTGCGTATAGTTATATCGGAGTTCCGTATCAGTGGGGAGGTACATCAAGATCCGGAATTGATTGTTCCGGTCTTACGATGAGAGCACATCAGGCGGCTGGAATTTCCCTTCCACGTACTTCAGGATCGCAAGGAGCGGGCGGAAAGGCAGTGGCCAATATGGCAAGTGCTCTTCCGGGAGATCTTGTATGTTACAGCGGACATGTAGGTATCTATATTGGCGGAGGCAAAATGATTCATGCGCCGAAGCCGGGGAGAAGTGTGGAAGTGATCAATGTATACGGTTCTCCATGGTTCAGAAGATATTGGTAGTAAACAACAGGCTGCAATGCAAAGATGCAAAGCAGCCTGTTTTGCTGAAAAAAGTTGAGAAAAATGGAAAAAAATATGTTGACACGGCATATAAAGTGTGTTAAATTAATAAGAGCGGAAAGCAAAAAATAAAGTAGAGTATCCACTCTCACCGTAGCACGGGTAAGTGACTAATGGTTTGATATTTGCATAATTATAGCATTTCTTCATGAAAAAGAGAAGTATAATTTTGTTTAGGGTGGATAGTTTGTGCTATTCATTTTTTTGTGTTAAAATGTTTTAGATTTATGATGGAGGTACACTACAATTAACGAATTAATGATTAATGAGCAGATCAGAGACAAAGAAGTGCGTGTGATTGGAGAAGACGGAGCGCAGTTAGGAATCATGTCTTCAAGAGAGGCGATGAAACTCGCGCAGGAAGCGGAACTTGATCTTGTGAAGATTGCTCCAACAGCAAAACCGCCAGTATGTAAGATTATCGATTATGGTAAATATAGATATGAACTGGCAAGAAAAGAAAAAGAAGCAAAGAAAAAGCAGAAGACTGTTGAGGTGAAAGAAGTACGTTTATCACCGAATATCGATGTGAATGACTTGAATACAAAAGTCAATAACGCAAAGAAATTTATTGCAAAAGGAAATAAAGTGAAAGTGACACTTCGTTTCCGTGGTAGAGAAATGGCACATATGCAGTCTAGCAAACATATATTAGATGATTTTGCTGATATGTTAAAAGAAGTGGCTT
This sequence comes from Lachnospiraceae bacterium EP-SM-12S-S03, assembly GCA_020540725.1. GTDB lineage: Bacteria > Bacillota > Clostridia > Lachnospirales > Lachnospiraceae > Faecalimonas. The sequence continues at coordinate 14,738 of JAJBSL010000009.1, read as the reverse complement.
CAATTGAAAAAGCGCCAAAGCTTGAAGGTAGAAGCATGAGTATGGTTTTAACTGAAAAACGTTAAACATAAAACAAAAGTGTGGGATAAGATACCGCAGTACAATTAAGGAGGATAACTATTATGCCAAAAATTAAAACAAATAGAGCTGCTGCAAAGCGCTTCAAAAAAACAGCTTCAGGAATGTTAAAAAGAAACAAAGCTTATAAGAGCCATATCTTAACTAAGAAATCTACAAAGAGAAAAAGAAATCTTAGAAAAGCAACAATTACAGATGCTACAAATGTAAAGAATATGAAGAAAGTATTACCATACTTATAAGATTTGGAAGACTGAAGGAGGAATAAGAAATGGCAAGAATTAAAGGCGGAATGAACGCTAAGAAGAAACATAATAGAACATTAAAATTAGCAAAAGGATACAGAGGAGCAAGATCTAAACAGTACAGAGTTGCAAAACAGTCTGTAATGAGAGCGTTAACATCTTCATACGCAGGAAGAAAACAGCGCAAACGTCAGATGAGACAGTTATGGATCGCTCGTATCAATGCAGCAGCAAGAATGAATGGTTTATCATACAGCAAATTAATGCACGGATTAAAAGTTGCTAATGTTGAGATTAACAGAAAAATCTTAGCCGACATGGCAGTAAATGATGCTGCTGGATTCACAGCTTTAGCAGAAGTAGCTAAAAAAGCATTTTAATTCATAAGAGACAAAGAAAAGCTAGTCCATAATTCGGGCTAGCTTTTTAATACCTATCTTGTATCGAGTGCTTCGTTCGGCTATAAATTTTTGTTCCGGTTGTTTGTTAATGGTGTGTCATTTGTAAATAAAAAGCGAAGTGAAAAGTCAAAGTGAAAAATAAAAAAATCAAAGGAAAAATAAAAAAAGTGTTGACGTAGAAGTTGACTTATGGTATTATAAATTTCAGGTCGCACAAGACCTACTTAAAATATGCGCGAGTGTCGGAATTGGCAGACGAGCTAGACTAAGGATCTAGTGATCAATGCGATCGTACGGGTTCAAGTCCCGTCTCGCGCATACTTAAAAGTAAAAAATAAATATAATATGCGCGAGTGTCGGAATTGGCAGACGAGCTAGACTAAGGATCTAGTGATTATTGCAATCGTACGGGTTCAAGTCCCGTCTCGCGCATGAGAAAGGATTGGGGAGTATCTCGATCCTTTTTTAATTGCAATTTTGCATACGGAGTAACCTTAAGTAGTGGTTTGCTTCTCTTAATATATGGTCGGAAAGCAGCGGGAGGATTATGGAACGAATTTCACATTCTGTAAGTCCGATTGTGGCTGTCTGTTTAAAATCCCGAAATTTTTCTGTTTCTGCAAGGGTGTCCAAAGGTTCGGTGGCAGCTTCTTCGCAATCACATACTTTTTCGGTAGCCATATCAAGAAGTTCGGCATAAGTTTCGGCAAAAGTATTGGCTTGCACAATCAATTTGTTTTCTGCAGGATCAAGTAAACCTCTCATAAACAAAGCGTGTTCCATCATGATGCGGTTCCAGAAAGTTTCATCTGCTTTATGGTGCATATTCTGGTTACAGTTTTCGTTGTCCAGTGCCATCAGGCTATCGCGATAATATATAGCTTCACGTAAAATATGATCAATTAAAGTGGGATAATTTGAAGTAAACATGCGACAAGATTGTACATGTTCCACTATGGACTCCTGAAAGCGAAGGAATCCATTCAAAAGAATCAATGTCTGTTGGTTCAACTGCTTCACATGGTGGGAGAGCTCAATTGTGACATTTGGAGAACAGGACGCATTCATACTTTCTTCCATGTGAGTCAGCTTCTTATTGATCGGAATTCCTGTGAGCGATTCTGTTTGTTGTTCTGCGGTCAGTGTGCAACCGGTAACAATTTCGCAGGATTTTAAGATTTCGGGACGCACGATTCCGTTCCCTAAGTTTATAGCCCGGGAAAGCAGAGTTTCAAATTGCTGCTTAAAGCGGAGCGCTCCGCGGCTAAAATCTGCGTTTACGGGTGTGGAGCCGGCTGAAAGGAAAAAGGCATGCTCTTTCATAATGCGAAGAAAAAACAAATGTAGCTCCAAGGATGAAATGGTGTAGGCTTCTCTTTCTGTCATAAAGACCTCCATAATATACGATGTTATGCTTTATCATATGAAAAATTGTGCGAAATGTGATATGAAACTTAAATTTTACGCAACTAATTAGAAAAGGAAAAAGGAAATACGAAAAGTTTGCAGAATATTATTAATAGGAACAATTGTTAGCAGGAATATGCGAGGTGGCCTATGACAATCCGTGAACAGTTAGAAGAAAGAGAATTAGAGTACTTAAGTCCGTACGCAACACTTAGCAGTAAATCCAGAGGAAGAGAGAGGGAAGAAGACCAATGTGATCTTCGCCCTGTTTTTCAAAGAGACAGGGACCGGATACTGCACAGTAAATCTTTTCGCCGGTTAAAGCAGAAGACACAGGTCTTCCTTTTACCGAAAGGAGATCATTACCGGACAAGACTTACGCACACGTTGGAAGTGTCGCAGAATGCCAGAACGATAGCAAAGGCATTGCGGCTGAATGAAGATCTGGTGGAAGCGATCGCCCTGGGGCATGATCTTGGACACACTCCTTTTGGACATGCGGGGGAACGTGCACTGGATCAGGTTTGTCCAAACGGATTTAAACACAATGAACAGAGTGTGCGTGTGGTAGAACTTTTGGAAAAGCATGGAAGAGGTTTGAATCTGACGTGGGAAGTGCGCGACGGTATACTGAATCATAAGACAAGCGGGCATCCGGCTACATTAGAAGGTGCGATTGTAAGACTTTCTGATAAGATTGCCTATATCAATCATGATATTGATGATGCAATCCGGGGAGGAATTTTAAAGCCGGAAGATATTCCATCAGAGTTCCGCATGGTATTAGGGGAGACAACAAGAATGCGCTTGAATACCATGATCCATAATGTCATTCGAAGCAGTGAGAATCAGCAGGTGATTACTATGTCCGGAGAAGTAGAGAGGGCAACACAGGGACTCCGGAAGTTTATGTTTGAACATGTGTATCTGAATCCACGTGCAAAAAGAGAAGAGCACAAAGCGGAAGAAATGATACAGAATCTTTATGGATATTATATAGATCATATTGAACAGCTTCCTGAGAAATATCTGGAAATGATTGATCGGGGAGTCAGTACGAAAGAGCAAAGCGTCTGTGATTTCATTGCCGGGATGACAGATGCCTATGCAGTGAAGAAATTCCGGGAATATTTTATACCGGAAGGATGGGAAGAATAGAAGGAGGAAACATCCATGTATTATCCGGATGAACTGATAGAAGAGGTAAGATCCAGAAATGACATTGTAGATGTAATTTCCGGATATGTAAGGCTTACAAAAAAGGGCAGCTCCTACTTTGGACTATGTCCATTTCACAATGAGAAATCGCCTTCTTTTTCCGTAAGCAGAGAAAAGCAGATGTATTACTGCTTTGGATGCGGAGCCGGGGGAAATGTTTTCACATTTATCATGGAGTATGAGAATTACACATTTGTGGAGGCATTGAAAATGTTGGCAGAGAGAGCCGGAGTTGAATTGCCGGAGATGGAATACTCGAAAGAAGCCAAAGAAAAAGCAGACCTGAAAGTTTCGGTTTTAGAGGTAAATAAGCTGGCAGCAAAATATTATTATGCACAACTGAAGACGGATCATGGGAAGTTAGCCCATGAGTATCTGACAAAGAGAAAGTTAAGTGAAGAGACGATTACTGCTTTTGGGTTGGGATATTCGAATAAATACAGTGATGATTTGTATCGGTATTTGAAAACAAAAGGATATAGTGATGAAGTGATCTCAAAGGCAGGACTCATCAGTATAGATGAAAGAAAAGGTGTTTACGATAAGTTTTGGAACAGGGTAATGTTTCCTATTATGGATGTCAATAACCGTGTGATCGGATTCGGAGGACGCGTCATGGGAGATGCCAAACCGAAATATCTCAATTCGCCGGAGACTATCGTGTTTGATAAGAGTCGGAATCTTTACGGTCTCAATCGTGCAAGAACATCAAGGAAACCATATTTTCTGATCTGTGAAGGTTATATGGATGTAATTGCGCTTCATCAGGCAGGATTTACCAATGCGGTGGCATCTCTTGGAACAGCACTTACATCAGGTCATGCTTCTTTGATCAAACGTTATGTGAATGAAGTCTATTTGACTTATGACAGTGATGAAGCCGGGACGAAAGCTGCGCTGCGCGGTATTCCGATTTTAAAGGAAGCGGGAATTACGGCGAAGATTATCCGGATGGATCCATATAAAGATCCGGATGAATTTATTAAGAATCTTGGGGCAGAGGCTTTTGAAGAAAGAATCCATAAGGCGAGAAACGGCTTTATGTTCAGTCTTGAAATACTGGAAAAGGATTATGATATGAATTCTCCGGAAGGAAAGACCGAATTCTATAATGAAGCTGCAAAACGACTCTGCAGCTTTGAAGAAGAGATTGAGAGGAATAATTATATAGAAGCGGTGGCACAGGCATATCATCTTGGGTATGAGAATCTTAGAAAGCTTGTAGGAAAAATGGCAGTAAAAAGTGGACTTGCCACACCGGCGGTTCGTCCGAAACAGGCTGCCGGTAAAGAAAGCCATAGAGAAGATGGAAATATTACATCTCAAAAAGTTCTGATCACTTGGCTTTTGGAAGATGAAAGGATTTTTACACAGATCAAAAAATATATTACACCGAAAGATTTTACAGAAGAGTTATATACTACGGTGGCAGAACTTCTTTATAAGCAGTACGAAGAAGGAACATTGAATCCGGCAAAGATTATGAATCACTTTACGGATGAGGAAGAGCATCGTGAAGTTGCTTCGTTGTTTCACACGAAGATTAAAGAGCTTACCACAAAGAGCGAACAGGAGAAAGCTCTGAAGGAAACGATCATTCGTGTGAAAAATAACAGTATCGAACATGCAACGAAGATGCTGGACCCCACAGATATTCAGGGATTGCAGAAGCTGATGGAGGCAAAGCGAGAATTGCAGAGCCTGCATAAACTGCATATTTCTATTGAATAAGGATAAAATAAAAGCAAATGAGAGGATGGATACAAAATGGAAGAAAATATTGTAAAATTTGAAGAAAAATTGAAAGAACTGGTGGCGCTAGCAAAAAAGAAAAAGAATGTATTGGAAATTCAGGAAATCAACGATGCTTTTTCTGAAATAGAACTTGATCCTGATCAGATGGAGAAGGTATTTGATTTTCTGGAGTCACAGAATATCGACGTTTTGAGAATCAGTGACGATCCGGATGATGTGGATGATGACTTGGAGATTGTCATTACGGATGAGGATGAAATTGATGTAGAGAAAATTGATTTGTCCGTTCCGGAAGGAATCAGCATTGAGGACCCGGTTCGTATGTATTTGAAGGAAATTGGTAAAGTTCCTCTTTTGAGTGCAGATGAAGAGATTGAGCTTGCAAAACGTATGGCAGAAGGAGACGAAGATGCGAAAAAACGTCTTGCGGAAGCGAATCTTCGTCTTGTTGTAAGTATTGCAAAACGCTATGTTGGCCGAGGAATGCTTTTCTTAGATTTGATTCAGGAAGGAAACTTAGGATTGATCAAAGCGGTCGAGAAATTTGACTACGAAAAAGGATTTAAGTTCAGTACGTATGCGACATGGTGGATTCGTCAGGCAATTACAAGAGCTATTGCAGACCAGGCGAGAACCATTCGTATTCCGGTGCATATGGTGGAAACCATCAATAAACTCATTCGTGTATCCAGACAGCTTTTACAGGAACTTGGAAGAGAACCATCTCCGGAGGAGATTGCAGAAGAACTTGACATGCCGGTGGACCGTGTGCGTGAGATTTTGAAAATTTCTCAGGAGCCGGTATCTTTGGAGACTCCGATTGGAGAAGAAGAAGATAGTCATCTTGGAGACTTTATTCAGGATGATAATGTGCCGGTTCCGGCAGAAGCTGCGGCAGCTACATTATTAAAAGAACAACTGGATGAAGTATTAAATACACTGACTGACAGAGAGCAGAAAGTTCTGCGCCTGCGTTTTGGTATGAATGACGGTCGTGCAAGAACTCTGGAAGAAGTTGGAAAAGAATTTGATGTTACAAGAGAACGTATCCGTCAAATTGAAGCGAAAGCTCTTAGAAAACTCCGTCACCCAAGCAGAAGCCGTAAGTTGCGGGATTATTTGGACTAGGAGAAAAGCAATGGAACTTTCAAAGAGATTACAAGCTGTGGCGGATCTCGTGACGCCGGGACTTAAAGTGGCGGACATCGGAACGGATCATGGATATATTCCGATTTGGCTGATGGAACACAAAAAGGCGTCTTTTGCAGTTGCAATGGATATCAATAAGGGTCCGCTTGAAAAGGCAAGAGAAAATATCCGGCTTCACGGTCTGACATCCTACATAGAGACAAGACTTTCAGACGGCATGAAGAATCTGAAAGCCGGTGAAGCAGAAAGCGTTGTCATTGCAGGTATGGGGGGAGGACTTGTGATGAAGATTCTGGAGGATGTGAAAGGGAAATCTTTGGGAATTCGGGAGTGGATTTTACAACCGCAATCGGAAATACAGAAAGTGAGAACGTATTTGAGAGAATCCGGGTATTGTATCGTTGCTGAGGATATGGTGTTGGATGAGGGCAAATTTTATCCGATGATGAAAGTGATAAAAGGAGAGCCTGAGCTATATAGTGAAGCAGAACTTTGCTATGGGAAAATTCTCCTGAAAAATAGAAATAAAGTATTGGAAGAGTTTTTAAAAAAGGAATTGGATATCAAGACAGAAATTCGGAACAGACTTCAAAATTCTGACGGCGAAAATATTTCGAGGCGGAAGGCAGAATTGACGAAAGAAATTGAAGTCATTCGGGAGGCGTTGAAAGTATATGCTTTGTAAAGAAATTATAGAGAAAATAGAGGAAACTTATTCCCCCAATTATGCGATGGAATGGGACAATGTAGGACTTCTTGCAGGTCGCATGGAAAAAGATGTGAAAAAATTATTTATAGCACTGGATCTCACCGATGAAGTGCTATGTGAGGCTATGAAGTGGGAGGCGGATATGGTCGTAACGCACCATCCACTCATCTTCTCCCCAATGCGTTCTGTTACGGATCAAAATTTTATCGGAAGCAGAATTGTAAAGTTGATTCAAAATGATATTTCTTATTATGCGATGCATACGAATTATGATATTCTTCGTATGGCAGAGCTTGCAGCGGAAATGCTAGGACTGAATAACACAGAAGTGTTGCAAGAAGTTTTTCCAAAAGAGAAAGCCGGCATAGGGAAAATCGGACTATTAGGTGAGAAAATGAGCCTGAAAGCGTGCTGTGATCTTGTAAAAAGAAAATTTGGAGTGGAAGCAGTGAAAGTTTTCGGAGATGTGGAGAAGGAAGTAAAACGTGTGGCAATCTGCCCGGGCTCAGGAAAGAGTGTGATTGGAGAAGCAATTTGCAAACAAGCGGATGTTTTGATCACTGGGGATATTGATCACCATGAAGGGATTGATGCTGTGGCAAGGAATATGGCTATTATTGATGCAGGCCATTACGGCTTGGAGCATATTTATATGGAAGATATGAAGAAGTTTCTAAGCGAGAAGATTTCGGAAGTGGAATTTCGGATAGCAGAATGTAAATCACCGTTTCAGATTTTGTAGAAATCATAGAAAGAGGGAAGTATGATGGCAAAAGACATGTGTAGAGTATATATCGGGAATGAAGAGAAGGTATATGAGAAGGGGACAACATATGAGCAAATTGCAGAAGAGTATCAGGAGCAATACAGTGATGATATTGTTCTTGTATTTGCAGATGGCAAGTTGCAGGAACTTCCAAAGAAAGCAAAGCAAGGTTGTAAGATCGAATTTGTAACGACAGCATCTTCCGTCGGAATTGCAACATACAGAAGAAGTATGTGTCTTCTGCTTGTGAAAGCAATTTATGATGTGGTGGGGAGAGAAAATGTCAAAAAGGTAAGAATCCAGTTTTCTGTAAGTAAGGGGTATTACTGTACGGCAAAAGGAGAATTTGCAATTACAGAAGAATTCCTGAAACGGGTGAGAGAGAAAATGCATCAGATGGTGCAAGCATGCATTCCAATCAAGAAACGCTCGGTTCATGTGGATGAGGCCATTGCCTTGTTCCGAAAATATGGCATGTATGATAAGGAGCGTCTTTTTCAATACCGGCGTGTTTCTACAGTAAATTTATACAGCATCAATGGATTTGAAGATTATTATTATGGATATATGGTGCCGAATACTTCTTATCTGAAATATTTTGAATTATATCCTTATGATGAGGGCTTTGTGATGCAGATGCCGGAGAAGAAAGCGCCGAAAGAAGTACCGGATTTTTGTCCGCAGCACAAGCTTTTTGGTATTTTGAAAGAATCCACAAAGTGGGGAGATATGATGGATATTGAAACGGTAGGAGATTTGAATGATCAGGTGACAAAGCGGGATGTGAGTGAAGTAATTCTTGTGCAGGAAGCTTTGCAGGAGAAAAAGATTGGAGATCTTGCGGAGCAGATTTCTAAGAAACCGAGTGTGAAATTTGTTTTGATTGCAGGACCCTCTTCTTCCGGCAAAACAACATTTTCCCACAGATTGTCCATTCAGCTTCGTGCCCAGGGGATGAATCCACATCCTATCGCAGTAGACAATTATTTTGTAGACAGAGAGCGCACACCGAGGGATGAAAACGGAGATTACAATTTTGAGTGCCTGGAAGCGATTGACATTGAATTATTTAATCGGAATATGACAGATCTTCTGGAGGGGAAAGAAGTGATGCTTCCGACTTTTAATTTTAAGACGGGAAAAAGAGAGTACAATACTCCGGCAAAGAAACTGAAAGAGAATGATATCCTTGTAATAGAAGGAATCCACTGCTTGAATGATGCATTGACTTATCAATTGAATTCGGAAAACAAGTTTAAAATTTATATCAGTGCGTTGACACAGCTTAATATTGATGAACATAATCGGATTCCTTCTACAGACGGCAGACTTTTGCGGCGGATTGTAAGGGATGCAAGAACGAGAGGAACTTCTGCAAGGCAGACGATTGCGATGTGGCCATCAGTAAGAAGAGGAGAGGAAGCGAATATTTTCCCGTATCAGGAACAGGCGGATGCGATGTTTAATTCTGCACTTAACTATGAACTTGCAGTATTGAAACAATATGCGGAGCCGATTCTTTTTGGGATTGAGAAAGACTGCAAAGAGTATGTAGAAGCAAAAAGACTTTTGAAGTTCTTGGACTATTTTGTGGGAATCAATGCAGAGAGCATTCCGCAGAATTCACTTCTGCGGGAATTTGTAGGAGGCGGTTGCTTCCATATATAAGAGAATGCGTATGCATGCTCTTATATATGTTTGAACAGGGTTGCCATATCATCCGGAAGCGGTGCGGTAAATGTAAGAAACCTGCCGGTTATCGGATGTGTAAAGGAAAGCCGGAAGGAGTGAAGAGCCTGACGGCTAATGATGAAGTAGTCTGGGTTGTAAAGAAAATCGCCAGGCAGAGGGTGACCGATATATTTCATATGAACACGAATCTGATGGGTACGTCCTGTTTCCAACTTTAAAGAAACAAGGGAGTACCCATTTTCGTATGCAATTCTTTTGTAGTGTGTGCGTGCTGACTCACCGGTTTGTTCATTGACTTCCCGCTCTATGGTGGATCCTTTTACACGGCCGATGGGGTGGTCTATGATTCCTTGGTCAGGTACAAAGCCTGTGGCGATTGCAAGATATTCTCTATGTATTTCCCGGTTTTTGACCATGTTGGAAAGGAGAGAAGCGCTGTACATATTCTTCGCCAAAATCAAAAGTCCGGTAGTATCTCTGTCAAGACGGTTGATGCACCGGTATACAAAAGGCTCTTGCCGCAGTTGATAGAGATATGCGGCTGCATTTGCCAATGTATTGTCATAGTTCCCTTGAGAGGGATGGATTGGCATTCCGGCAGGTTTGTTGATGACCATAAGATCTTCATCTTCATACAGGATGGGAAGAGGAAGAGAAACGGGAACGATATTTTCAGAAGTTTCCGTTTCTGTAATAGTAATGGTTAAAATATCATTTTCATGAAGAATATCCCGCACGCGTCCCCATTCGGAATTCAGAAGAATCCCTTTTTCTGTGCGTTTTAAATGGGTGATGGTGGGAGAGGAATATTTTTGTTCTTTCAGAAAAGAAAGAAGCGTTTTTCCTTCAAATTCTTTTGGAATGGTATAGGTAAAAATACGATTCATTTTGGTTGTTCCTAATGATAAAAATCTTTTATTTTGTCCATTCGGGCACTCATATTCAGAAGGATCATGTCGGCTATCGTAAGTGCAGCCATAGCTTCAACTACTACAACGGCACGTGGTACAATGACAGGATCATGGCGCCCATGAATGACGAGTTCCACATTTTCCCCATTTTCATTGACGGTATGTTGTGTCTGTGCAATGGAAGGGGTCGGTTTGAATGCAGCCCGGAAAACAATGTTGCTTCCGTCGCTCATTCCGCCGAGAACACCACCGGAATGATTGGAACTTTTGGAAATTACACCGTTCACATTCTGGAAAGCATCGTTATTACTGCTTCCTTTTGCAGAGCATACGTTGAATCCGTCTCCGATTTCAAATCCTTTCACAGATCCAATGGAGAGGATTGCTTTGGCCAGGTTTGCATCTAATTTTTCAAATACAGGTTCCCCGATTCCGACGGGCATATTTTGAATCTGACATTCTATGATACCGCCGGAAGAATCAAGATCTTTCATACATTCGTCCAAGTATTCCGCTGCTTCTTTTGCATAGGCATTATTTGGCATGTATAAATGATTCTCATAAATGTCAGAATAACAGTAATGATCTGATGGAATAGAAATGGAACCGATTGCTTTTGTGTAAGCAAGAATCTTAATGCCCAATTCTTTTAATAGTTTGGCAGCGACAGCACCGGCTGCAACTCTCCCGATTGTTTCACGGCCGGATGAACGTCCTCCACCTCTGTAATCCCGGATTCCATATTTTGTCTGGAAAGTGTAATCTGCATGGCCGGGCCGGTAGCAAGATGCAAGATTCCCGTAATCTTTTGAACGCTGGTCTTCGTTGAATACGATAAGAGAGAGAGGCGTTCCTGTAGTCTTTCCTTCAAATGTACCGGAAAGAATCTCAACCCGATCGCTTTCATCACGTTTGGTTGTATATTTATTCTGTCCGGGTTTGCGGCGATTTAAGTAAATTTGGATGTCGTCTTCTGAGAGCTCAAGACCTGCCGGACAACCGTCAATAACAACGCCGATTCCTTTGCCATGGGATTCTCCCCAAGTTGTGATTTTAAAAATAGTTCCGTATGTTGATCCTGCCATTTTTTTCGTCCTTTCTTCATTTGTTACATAAGTATTATAGAATAAGCAGAAATGTATCGCAATTATTAATTTTTGAAATTTCCTATATACAAGTAGAAAACTAAGTATTATAATACTAGGGATAGTGATTTTGGATAGTTGAAAAGAGGAGAAACACTAAATGAGCGATTCTAACAAAAAGAGAAAAAGAGTATCAAAACCGAAGAATACGATTGCGGAAGAAGAGAAGGAACTTGTCTTTTTATATGATGATGATGATGTGAATCCGAACTATGATAAGAAAGCTGATGAAGAAAGAAAGACGAAGAAAGGGAAAGCAAAGAAGACGGCAGCAATCGTTTTTGCGGCTGTTGTAGGTGTGATTCTGGTAGTATATTTAGGGTTTGCATTGTTCTTCCATAGCCATTTTTACTTTTACACAAAAATAAATGGCAATAATTTCAGCGCGAAAAGTATAGAGGATGTGGAAAAGTACATGTCCAGTCAGGTCGAGGGATATAAACTGACTTTAATAGGGAATGACAATACAACGGAAACAATTGCGGGAAGCGAAATTTCACTAAAATACAAAAAGAGCAACGGCCTTTCCAAAGCGCTTAAGGCACAGAACCCATTTTTGTGGCCGAAGGCATTTTTTGAAAAAGAGAACCTTCAGGTAGAAGTGGGTGTGGAATATGATAAGGAAGCCTTGACTACGAAAATTGCTTCTTTGAAGAGTGTGACAAATGAAAATACGACAGAATCTGCATCTGCAACACCTGTTTTTGATGGAAATGAGTTTGTTATTCAGAAAGAAGTATATGGGAACAAAGTGGATGTGGAGGCTTTGACAAAAGCAATCGAAGAACATCTGAATGGATTTGTGGATACATTGAACTTAGAAGAAGAAAAATGTTATATCCAGCCGAAATATGTTTCTGATTCCCAGGAAGTTGCGGATGCAAGGGATAAAATGAATCAATATATTAAGGCAAGTATCACCTATGATTTTAGTCCATATACAGAGGTAGTGGACAAAGCGATGATTTCAGGCTGGCTCACTGTAGATGAAAACATGCAGGTTACATTCCAGAAAGAGAAAGTGAAAGAGTATATCAAAGAACTGGCCAATAAGTACGATACTTCGGGAAAACCACGTTCTTTTGTAACAGCCAACGGGAACACTGTGGAAGTGAGAAATGGTGTGTATGGCTGGAAAATCAACCAGGATAAAGAGTACGAAAAGCTTGTAGCTAATATTGAAGCGGGAGAGACGGTGACACGAGAGCCGGAATACAGCAGACGGGCTGTCAGTCATGAGGGAAATGATTTCGGAAATACTTATGTGGAGATTGATTTGACGAATCAGCATCTTTGGTTTATCAAAGACGGGCAGAAAATTATGGAATCTGACATTGTGACAGGAAATCCAAACAAAGGAAATGCAACTCCACAAGGTGTCTATACATTGACCTATAAGACAAAGAACGCAGTGCTTCGAGGACCAAAACAGGCGGATGGAAGTTACGAGTGGGAATCCCCAGTGTCATATTGGATGCCATTCAATGGTGGAATTGGTATGCACGATGCTACATGGCAGTCCGCATTCGGCGGTTCCAGATACCAGACGCATGGTTCTCATGGATGTGTAAATATGCCGCTTGAGAAAGCAAAAGAAATATATGGATATATTGACGCAGGAACTCCGGTTATCTGCCATTACTAATAAGAGAAAGGTGCATAAAATGTATAAAATTATAAAAAAAGACGGTCTTGCAAAACGGGGAAGACTAGAGACAGTACATGGAGTTATTGAAACGCCGGTATTTATGAATGTGGGAACGGCAGCCGCAATTAAAGGCGCCGTTGCTACAGAAGATTTGCAGCAGATTAAAACACAGGTAGAACTCTCAAACACGTACCATCTTCATGTTCGTCCGGGAGATCAAGTGATTAAAAAGCTTGGAGGACTTCACAAATTTATGGTGTGGGACAAACCGATTCTTACAGATTCCGGCGGATTTCAAGTGTTTTCTCTTGCAGGTCTTCGCAAGATCAAAGAAGAAGGCGTATATTTCCAGTCTCACATAGATGGACGTAAAATCTTCATGGGACCGGAAGAGAGTATGCAGATTCAGTCTAATCTTGCATCTACCATCGCTATGGCATTCGATGAATGTCCATCCAGCGTAGCAAGCAGAGAATATATACAGAACTCTGTAGACCGGACAACACGATGGCTGAAAAGATGTAAGGATGAGATGGCAAGACTAAATACTCTTGAGGATACGATCAACAAGAACCAGCTTCTATTCGGTATCAATCAAGGAGCCATCTATGAAGACATTCGAATCGATCATGCGAAAAGGATTGCAGAATTGGAATTGGATGGATACGCTCTGGGAGGTTTGGCGGTAGGCGAATCGCATGAAGAGATGTATCGGATTCTTGATGCAACAGTACCGCATCTTCCGGAGAACAAACCAACATATCTGATGGGAGTAGGTACGCCGGCAAATATTTTGGAGGCAGTAGACAGAGGAGTGGACTTCTTTGACTGCGTATACCCAAGTAGAAACGGACGACACGGACATGTATATACAAATCATGGCAAGATTAATCTTTTTAATGCAAAATATGAATTAGACGATCGTCCGATTGAGGAAGGCTGCCAGTGTCCGGCATGCAGAACATATAGTAGAGCTTATATCAGACATTTGCTAAAGGCAAAAGAAATGCTCGGCATGAGACTTTGTGTCCTCCATAATCTATATTTCTATAATACGATGATGGAAGAAATCAGAGAAGCCATTGAAGAAGGAAGATATCAAGAATATAAGAAACAGAAACTTGACATGATGTCCGGAAAATAGTATTATAGCAATAGTGTTAAATTTTAGGAGGAAGTTAGAATGAATGGAGTATTAGCGACAGGTGGAATGAGCCTTGTGGGAATTATTATTATGTACGTAGTAATTATCGGAGGTTTCTGGTTCTTGCTTATGCGCCCACAGAAAAAAGAGCAGAAGAGAGTTCAGCTCATGCTTTCAGAGTTAGCTGTAGGAGATACAGTTTTAACAACAAGTGGTTTCTATGGTGTAATCATTGACATTCAGGACGAGGATGTAGTCGTTGAATTCGGTAATAACAAGAACTGCCGTATTCCGATGCAGAAGGCTGCAATCACACAGGTTGAGAAGCCGGCAATCGAAGGTTAATTGAATAGTAGATGTGAAATGGGATATGCGTATGCATATCCCGTTTTTTTATGATGTGCGTCCAGCGAAGCTGGATCACACTTGCCGGTGCAAGTCCGGTCACGGTAATCGCCAGTGAGCCGTGT
>JAJBSL010000088.1 GCA_020540725.1 Lachnospiraceae bacterium EP-SM-12S-S03 | reverse complement strand
TCGAGGGCATAACCAGGACGGTTTAAGGAAGAACAAAGGATGATTTCTTGTATGTGGTTTTGAAGGTACATACCTTTTTATATGGCCCGGTGGCTCAGTTGGTTAGAGCGCCGCCCTGTCACGGCGGAGGTCGAGGGTTCGAGTCCCTTCCGGGTCGCTTGTATCAGAAGATACATTTTATATGGGATCATAGCTCAGCTGGGAGAGCATCTGCCTTACAAGCAGAGGGTCATAGGTTCGAGCCCT
>JAJBSL010000087.1 GCA_020540725.1 Lachnospiraceae bacterium EP-SM-12S-S03 | reverse complement strand
TATGAGGGCAGGGTCCAGACATGTTCAGTAGGTGGGAGTGAGAGGTGTTATGGGTGGAGGACAATTTTTATTATATTTCATCTAATAGCAATAGGATATGAGAGGTGAAAAAGCAAAAGCAATAGTGCATTGTGATGTGGAGAATAAGGTGCATACGATGAAAAAGGTGATTTGTCATTTACAAGAGGTAGGTCGAAACAGAACATGAAAGTTGGTCGGTAGGTGGCATGCAGAGGTAGTTTCAAGGTGACAGGTTATGAAGATATGGTGCAAAA
>JAJBSL010000086.1 GCA_020540725.1 Lachnospiraceae bacterium EP-SM-12S-S03 | reverse complement strand
AGAGAGTGAAAACAAAAAAGAACCTTGATAATTAAACAATAGACAACAACACAAACCTGAAAATTCTTAAGAGAATATTCAGAGAACAAGCTTTGAGTTGCGCGAGCAGGCGAAGATATGAAAGTTTGCTTTTGTATATCGGAGCAAGCGAGCATTGGCGAAGCCACATGAGCGAGAAACTTTGTTTCGAGCTGATGAGAAGCAGTGAAAAGCACTCAACAAACAAACAGTAAAAGGGATGAAATTGCTAGTAGTGATTTCTGACCGGACACAAACACTTTTAACGAGAGTTTGATCCTGG
>JAJBSL010000085.1 GCA_020540725.1 Lachnospiraceae bacterium EP-SM-12S-S03 | reverse complement strand
AGGATACGTCCTTTACTATCCCGTCTTTTTTCTTTCATGGTGTCTGCTCCTTTCCTTGTTGGAAAGAGCCTTGATATGACTTGTGTTCATCATAACATATACAAGGCTCATTTGCATTAGATTGCGTCCAATTTATCAATGACCTTTTCAAACTTTCGGCGTTTAATCTGTATGCGGTTGCCATTCATAATGAGCCAGCCAGCGTCCTTGTTTTCCTCTGCCAAGCGTCTTAACTTGTTTTCTCCGATACGGAAATACTTTGACGCTTCTTCAATGGTAAGGGTGTATTTTTCCCATACGGG
>JAJBSL010000084.1 GCA_020540725.1 Lachnospiraceae bacterium EP-SM-12S-S03 | reverse complement strand
GAAAAAAAATACTACGAACTACGATTTTACCAAGAAAGATGTAAGAGACAAGTGAACAGTGAACAGTGATAGTGGGGACATTTTTTTTTTTTTAAGTAAATGGCAGTTTCTAGGGAATGATGATGGCAAGTTCCAGAGAGGCAGCGTGAAAGGATGAGGCTACTGGGAAGAAGAAAGAGGAAAAGTGCAAGATGAATAGCCAGTGCAATATATATACATGTATACTTAACAGATATGGAATGGTTGGCGAAGTAAATTTTTGGCGACGCGGTATGCGGAGTTGTAAGATGTACTACGATCGTATAGTGTAC
>JAJBSL010000083.1 GCA_020540725.1 Lachnospiraceae bacterium EP-SM-12S-S03 | reverse complement strand
GTTCTCGCTGCAGATAACACGAGGGTACCGCTGTACATGCTGATGGTAGCGGTTCACAAAGAGCTGGATAGCGATGATGTTCCAGACGGTAGATTTGATATATTATTATGTAGGGATTCGAGCAGAGAAGTTGGAGAGTGAAGGAAATTGTTGTTACGAAAGTCACTGATTATGTATTGTGTAGTATAGTATATTGTAAGAAAATTTTTTTTCTAGGGAATATGCGTTTTGATGTAGTATTTTACTGTTTTGATTTAGTGATTGTTGCACGGCAGTAGCGAGAGACAAGTGCGAAGAAGTGGGATAAAAAGACAG
>JAJBSL010000082.1 GCA_020540725.1 Lachnospiraceae bacterium EP-SM-12S-S03 | reverse complement strand
CTTTTTCATGTCTCTCTGCTGCCGGAAATGCTCTCTGTTCAAAAAGCTTTTACACTCTTGACCAGCGCACTCCGTCACCATACCATAGCACTCTTTGAGTTTCCTCTAATCAGGTTCCACCAAACAGATACCCCGGTGTTTCACGGAATGGTACGTTTGATATCGCTGATTTGAGAGGAGGTTACACTTGAAGAATCACAGTCTTGCGACCGGCTATTCAACAAGGCATTCCCCCAAGTTTGAATTCTTTGAAATAGATTGCTATTAGCTAGTAATCCACCAAATCCTTCGCTGCTCACCAATGGAATCGCAAGATGCCCACGATGAGACTGTTCAGGTTAAAC
>JAJBSL010000081.1 GCA_020540725.1 Lachnospiraceae bacterium EP-SM-12S-S03 | reverse complement strand
GGTTTAAGGTCAATTTTTTAGTTTGTTTTCTTCAAACGTGTTGTAATTTTTAACAATTACCTCGGATGTCTTGATTAGATATTTTATCTTATCATCATTTATTTCTTATATGCGGTTTTCAAGGTACAATGCACAACGGAATATTTTCAGCGTTGAATATTTATATTCATAAGCGAGTAAATATTCTGTTGTATAGCGCGCCTGCACGCGACCGAAGGAACTTGTTCCTGAGGTGCATTGTACAAAGCACTTCTTTTTGACCGATGTTTTATCAGTCATAACATAAGAAAATTTCTTTTCTTATCTGATCACTGATAAATATTTTTTTATAATCCGGCAGCCACCTGCTCTCCCACACCGTCACCAGTGCAGTACCATCGGCCGCTTAGGTCTTAACCATCGTGTTCG
>JAJBSL010000080.1 GCA_020540725.1 Lachnospiraceae bacterium EP-SM-12S-S03 | reverse complement strand
CGAACACGATGGTTAAGACCTAAGCGGCCGATGGTACTGCACTGGTGACGGTGTGGGAGAGCAGGTGGCTGCCGGATCCTAAAAAAAAGAAAAGCGGAACCGCCGCAACATTCAGCATAGATACGGGCAAGGATGAGCAACAACTTATCAACGCCAACCCCATCAGCAGGGAAGTGCTGTTACAATAACTGGGTTTACCAGTGATTAGAGATTAAAAGAAGATTTTGATTTCTAATGACTGATAAAACATCAGTCGAAATAGTAAATTGTACCTTGAAAACTGCATACGAGAAATATTGATGATAAGATAAAATATCTATGCTTATTGAACATTGATGTTCAATAAGATAATCAAGACATCCGAGGTAATTGTTAAAAATTACAACACGTTTGAAGAAAACAAACTAAAAAATTGACCTTAAACC
>JAJBSL010000008.1 GCA_020540725.1 Lachnospiraceae bacterium EP-SM-12S-S03 | reverse complement strand
AAAGCCGTGTGAGGGAGAACCTCATGCACGGTTTGATGAGGGGAAAGAGGGCAGAAGCCCTCTAACCTACTCTACATAGGAAATTCCTTCGGAATCCTATATCATAAAAAACACACTTCGTGTGGGGATGCGCAGCTCACGGCAAGGAGTTTATTACTTCGCAACCGCTCGCGCGCGCAGATTGCACAGTTGTGCAATCTTTTTTGCAATATAGAAAAGTCCTTTTTTTATTCTTGCATTTTGTAAAATTTATGTTAAAAAAACATCAAGATGTTTTTCAAAATGTACAAAAAGTTAGGCGGATTTACTAGAAATCTAGAACGGATTCTAGTATGATATAAAAAGAAATATATAAGAAAAATATATAGAAAATACAAATTTGAGAAAGGAATAAAAGAATGGGACTTCTAACATTTAAAGGCGGTATTCATCCGGATGATGGGAAAAAACTTTCAAAAGACAGACCGATCAAACCTCTTTTGCCGGGAGAAGAGATGATATTTCCTCTTTCACAGCATATCGGCGCTCCTGCAAGCCCAATTGTGAATAAGGGTGACCGCGTATTGAGGGGACAGAAGATCGCAGAAGCAGGGGGATTCGTGTCGGCCCCGATTTATTCTTCTGTGTCAGGAACTGTAAAGACAATTGAAATGCGTTTTAATCCGACCGGATCTAAGGTGCAGTCTATTGTAATAGAAAATGATGGGCTTTATGAAGAGGTAGAATATGAGAAGGTAAAACCTCTGGAAGAGCTTACAAAAGACGAAATTAAGAAAAAAATCAGCGATGCCGGAATTGTAGGTATGGGAGGCGCCGGTTTCCCTACCCATGTGAAGCTTTCACCGAAGGAACCGGATAAGATTGACTATATTATAGCAAACTGTGCGGAATGTGAACCGTATATTACAGCGGATTACAGACGTATGTTGGAAAACCCAGAAGAGCTTGTAAGTGGAATGCGTGTCGTTCTTTCACTCTTTGAACATGCAAAGGGAATTTTTGCAGTAGAAGATAATAAACCGGATTGTATAGAAAAATTACAAAAACTTACTGAGGGTGAATCCCGCATGGAAGTGAAAGTTCTTAAGACAAAATATCCGCAAGGGGCAGAACGTCAGCTTATTTATGCAACGACAAAAAGGGCGATTAATTCTTCTATGCTTCCTGCAGATGCAGGGTGCATTGTGGATAACGTAGAAACGCTTATTGCGATTCACACTGCGGTAGTAGAGGGAAAACCGGTGATGGAAAGAATCGTGACGGTTAGTGGAGATGCAGTTTCAGAACCAGGTAATTTTAAAGTGTTTTTTGGGATGAAACAAAGTGAACTGATCGAAGCGGCAGGAGGATTTAAAACTGAGCCGGAAAAAATCATTTCCGGAGGACCGATGATGGGATTTGCTATGTTTACGTTAGATGTACCGGTAACAAAAACATCTTCGTCCATACTTGGATTTACGAAAGATGAAGTTTCGGCATACGAACCGTCTGCATGTATCAACTGCGGCCGTTGTGTAGAGGTATGTCCAAGCAGATTGATCCCATCAAGACTTGCAGATCTCGCAGAACACCACGAGGAAGAGAGATTCAAGAAGATGGAAGGCCTGGAGTGCGTAGAATGTGGATCCTGCAGTTATGTATGTCCGGCAAAACGTCAGTTAAAGCAGTCTATCGGCGCCATGAGAAAGATTGCATTATCACATAGAAAGAAATAAAGGATGAGGTGACAAAAGTGAACGAAAACTATAATATATCATCTTCCCCTCATATACGTTCTAAAGCGACAACAGGCAATATCATGTTATATGTCCTGATCGCACTTATTCCTACAACGGGATTTGGAATTTATAATTTCGGGATATCTGCGCTTGTAGTTGTGGCTGTGACAACAGCTTCAGCGGTTTTGACAGAATATATCTATGAAAAATTGATGGGAAAGAAAGTTACAATCAAAGATTTGAGTGCTGCTGTAACGGGACTCTTACTGGCGCTCAATTTACCACCTACTACACCTTGGTGGATGTGTGTATTGGGAAGTGTATTTGCTATTCTGATCGTGAAACAGTTGTTTGGTGGACTTGGACAGAATTTCATGAACCCGGCACTTGCGGCCAGATGTTTCCTTCTTATTTCCTTTACAGGAAGAATGACAACATTTGTATATAATGATGTGGTGGTAAGCCCGACTCCATTGGCGGCTTTGAAAGCAGGAGAAAGTGTGAATACATGGGATATGTTGATCGGAAATATTGCAGGAACGATTGGTGAGACATCCATGATCGCAATTGTGATTGGCGCTATATTCCTGATTCTTATGGGAGTGATCGATCTTCGGATTCCGGGAACATATCTTGTAACATTTGTGATTTTTATCACGATTTTTGGAGGACACGGATTCGATACAGACTTTATCATTGCACATCTTGGCGGCGGAGGACTTATGCTTGGAGCATGGTTTATGGCGACAGATTATGTAACTTCTCCGATTACAAAAACTGGACAGATTGTATATGGAATGTGCCTAGGTATATTAACCGGATTGTTCCGTCTGTTTGGTGGTTCCGCAGAAGGAGTATCTTATGCGATCATTATCAGCAATCTTCTTGTTCCGTTGATTGAGAAAGTAACTCTTCCAAAACCATTTGGCAAAGGAGGGGAACGATAATGAATAAGATTATTAAAAATGCAGCAATTCTTACTGCTATTACATTAGTTTCAGGTCTGCTTTTGGGACTCGTCTATGAGATTACAAAAAATCCAATTGCAGTTTCTCAGGAACAGGCGAAACAGAACGCTTATAAACAGGTACTGTCTGATGCGAAAGAATTTAAGGAAGAAAAAGATTTTGATACGAAAAAAGCAGAAGAGGCGTTGAAGACAGCAGGAGTTTCCGGATGTTATGTGAAAGGAGCAGCAGAAGCGCTTGATGCAAATGGTAAAACTTTAGGATATGTAGTAACTACTGTATCAAAAGAAGGATATGGTGGAGAAATTGAAATATCGGTAGGTATCTTAAGTGACGGAACGGTAAACGGAATTGAGATTCTCTCAATTAATGAGACAGCCGGTCTTGGAATGAAGGCGGCGGAACCGGCATTTAAAGACCAGTTTCGTAATGTAAAGACAGAAAAATTTGAAGTGAAAAAAGACAATCCATCGGGTAATGTGGATGCATTGAGTGGTGCAACCATTACATCCAGAGCGGTTACAAGTGCGGTAAATGCCGGGCTTGCTTATTATCAGAATGTGTTAGGAGGCAGTGTCAATGAATAAATGTACGGAAAGACTGTTTAACGGTCTTGTAAAAGAAAATCCTACTTTTGTACTCATGCTTGGTATGTGTCCGACACTTGCCGTTACAACATCGGCAATCAATGGTGTAGGTATGGGACTTACAACTACGGTAGTACTTGTTATGTCCAATATGCTGATTTCCATGCTTCGTAAGATCATTCCGGATTCTGTCAGAATGCCGGCGTTTATCGTAGTTGTAGCATCTTTTGTAACAGTTGTACAGTTCTTGTTGGAAGGTTTTCTCCCAAGTTTATATGATTCTCTTGGATTGTATATTCCATTGATCGTTGTGAACTGTATTATTTTGGGAAGAGCGGAAAGTTATGCATCCAAAAATCCGGTTCTTCCGTCTATCTTTGATGGACTTGGAATGGGACTTGGATTTACGGTGGGATTGACATCGATCGGTATCGTCCGTGAAGTGATTGGAGCAGGAGAGATTTTTGGTTTTCGTGTAATGCCGGCTTCTTATGAACCGGTTACCATATTTATCCTTGCACCGGGAGCGTTCCTTGTGCTGGCAGGGTTAGTTGCGCTTCAGAACAAAGTGAAAGCAAATCTTGCAAAAAAAGGAAAAGAAACAAAGCCTGCAGGATGTGGCGAAGGATGCGCAAGCTGTGGAAATACGGCGTGTAACGGGAAAGTATTCCCGATAGGAAATGAAGAGTAGGGAGGACAAAGATGAAAGAATTATTAATCATTGCAGTTGGTTCTGCACTTGTAAATAATGTGGTACTCAGCCAGTTCTTAGGAATCTGTCCGTTCCTTGGAGTTTCTAAGAAAGTGGATACAGCTGCAGGTATGGGCGGTGCGGTTATTTTCGTTATTACGATTTCTTCTTTTGTAACCGGATTGATTTATAAATTCATATTATTGCCGCTTCATTTTGAATATTTACAGACGATTGTGTTTATTCTTGTAATTGCGGCTCTCGTACAGTTTGTGGAGATGTTTTTAAAGAAGGCAATGCCGCCGTTATATAATGCGCTTGGTGTGTATCTTCCACTTATTACAACAAACTGTGCAGTACTTGGTGTAGCACTTACAAATGTTCAGAAAGAATACAATGTTTTACAAGGGGTTGTGAATGGGGCTGCAACTGCAGTAGGATTTACAATTGCTATTGTAATTATGGCGGGTATCCGTGAGAAAACAGAATATAACGATGTTCCGGAATCCTTTCAGGGAACTCCGATCGTGCTGATCTCAGCCGCATTGATGGCCATTGCGTTTTTTGGATTCTCAGGATTGATTTAGGAGGCAGAAGAATATGAGTGTAACAGGAATTATCATAGCAGCCTGCATTGTAGGCGGTACAGGATTATTTATCGGAGCCTTCCTTGGACTAGCAGGCAAGAAATTTGCGGTAGAAGTTGATGAAAGAGAAGAAGCCATTACAGGTGTTCTTCCAGGAAATAACTGCGGAGGCTGCGGATATGCAGGATGTTCAGGTCTTGCTGCTGCCATTGTAAAGGGAGAAGCAGAAGTAAGCGCATGTCCGGTTGGAGGTGCACCTGTCGCAGAAAAAATTGCTGCGATCATGGGAAAAGAAGCAGGTGAGGCTGTTCGCATGACAGCTTTTGTAAAATGCGCTGGAACGTGTGAACAAACAAGTCAGAACTATAAATATACCGGAATTGAAGACTGTACTATGGTGAACATGGTACAGAATGGGGGACCGAAGTCATGCGCTTATGGTTGCCTTGGATATGGAACTTGTGTGAAAGCATGTCCATTCGATGCAATCCATGTTGTAGATGGAGTTGCGGTTGTGGATAAAGAGGCATGCAAAGCCTGTGGAAAATGTGTAGCGGCATGTCCGAAGAAGCTGGTTGAGCTTGTACCTTATGATCAGAAACGTCTCGTACAGTGTAGTTCAAGAGATAAAGGAAAAGAAGTAACACTTGCATGCAAAACGGGGTGCATCGGATGTAGAATGTGTGAAAGAGTCTGCGAAAATAATGCGATTATTTTTGAAGATAATTTGGCACGGATTGATCTTGCAAAATGTACAGATTGTGGAGCATGTGCGTTGAAATGTCCAAAGAAAATCATAACAACATCTTAAGAAATGCATGGCATTTGTTTTTAAAAGATGTAAAAAATGCAAAGATAGGAATATTGGTTGCGCTATGTTACCTTGCTGTTATGGAGATTGTTCTTCATAATGGATGCCCATTTGTAGTCATCACCGGATTTCCTTGTCCGGCTTGCGGGCTGACAAGAGCAGGGCTTCATGTGTTGCGGGGAGAATGGATGCAGGCATTACAAATGAATGTATTCATCTTTCCAATCATGATTCTTGCAATTGCTGCCGTTGTACGTCGGTATTTTTTACAGAAATCACTGAAATGTCTGGTAAAATATACGATGTTTCTTCTACTCTGCATGGTGTTATACTATATATATCGGATGGTGATCCTATTTCCAGGACAAGCACCGATGACATATTATTACAATAATTTGGTTCACCATATTGTGCGCAGGATGAGAATGTGATACAATAAGGCAAAAATTTAAAGAGGAGTGACAGCATGGAAGAAAATTATAACGATCAGAA
The DNA here is from genome assembly GCA_020540725.1 of Lachnospiraceae bacterium EP-SM-12S-S03. Lineage (GTDB taxonomy): Bacteria > Bacillota > Clostridia > Lachnospirales > Lachnospiraceae > Faecalimonas. The sequence continues at coordinate 109,165 of JAJBSL010000008.1, read as the reverse complement.
AGAAGAGAATTATGGGCAGATGCCAACGAATTCCTTTGAATATAATCAGGATTATAATTATACACCAACACAGGATTATAATCAGCAAAACAACAATGTAATGTCGGTGGGAGAGTGGTTTCTTATGATATTAGCAACCATTGTACCTTGCCTGGGATTGGTTTTGTATCTTGTATGGGCATTCGGCAGCAATGATAATCCGAACCGGAAGAATTATTGCCGCGCATGGTTGATTTTTTATTTGATCCAGACGGTGTTGGTAATTATCATTTTGGTTGTATTTTCAGCATCCTTAATGCCAGTTATTATGAATAGTTATTATTAAAATACAGGAGGGGATATCATCTGATGATGGTATCCTTTATTTGTTAATCTGTTCATATATGGTAAAAGAGAATCGAACGTGTGGTTGCATTATAGAAAACAATGTGCTAGAATAGGCGATAGAGGTAAAAAATGAAGAAGAATGATTATATTTTAATTGTAGGAATACTGGCTGCTGTAGTCATTTTATTGATTGCGTCCAGACATTTATGGAACGGCAATGGAGCGCTAGTAGAGGTGACTGTAGATGGAAAAGTGACTGGACAATACCGTCTTGACAGTGAACAGACTATACAGATTAATGGAACGAATATACTGAGGATTCAGGATGGAAAAGCAGACATGATAGATGCAGACTGCCCGGATAAACTCTGTGTAGAGCAAAAAGCTATTTCAAAGAATGGAGAAAGTATTGTTTGTCTTCCGAATAAGGTAGTTGTAACAGTGGCTGGCGGAGAAGATGCGGCAGGGGATGCAGTAGTGAAGTAGGAGGATCGAATGAAGACACAGACGGTACATTTTGGTGTTTTTACGGCACTTGCATTGCTGTTCAGTTATATCGAATCTCTGATTCCATTCCATATCGGAATTCCGGGAGTGAAATTGGGACTTGCCAATTTGATTATTGTAATTGCATTGTATAAGATGAATGCAAGACAGGCTTTCCTGCTTTCGGTAACAAGAATTGTGCTGGCCGGATTTTTGTTTGGAAATTTGTTCAGTATCTTATATAGTCTGGCTGGAGGAATGCTAAGTCTTATTGTTATGATATTATTAAAGAAGCAGAATGGATTCAGTGTGATGGGAGTCAGTGTGGCGGGAGGAGTGTTCCATAATGTGGGGCAACTTGTGATCGCAATGTTGGTGACAGAAAGTCTGAATCTGTTTTATTATGTTCCGGTTCTTATGATTTCAGGGTTGATTACCGGAATTTTTATTGGAATTATTGCGAATGAGATGCTGAAGCGGCTGAGAAGGCTACGATTATAGTGAAAAAGGAGAAGAATATGATTTCATACATCAGAGGAGAACTTGCGGCAATAGAAGAAGAAAAGGTAGTGGTGGACGTAGGAGGCATAGGATATGGGCTTTATATGCCGGGACAGTCTATGGGGAAACTTCCGGCTATTGGCGCGGAAGTGAAACTCCACACGTATCTGAATGTACGAGAGGATGCCATGCAGTTATTCGGATTCCTTACACGGGATGATCTTAAAATTTTTAAACTTGTGATAGGTGTAAGTGGAATCGGGCCGAAAGGCGGGTTAAGTATTTTGTCAAAACTTACGCCGGATGATCTTCGGTTTGCAGTTCTTTCGGGAGATGCAAAGGCAATCTCAGCGGCACCGGGAATTGGAAAGAAGACAGCAGAGAAGCTGATCATTGAGTTGAAAGATAAATTAAGTATGGACGATGTGATTCAGAATGTTGAATCGGTGGAAGAGATTTCAGGGCAGAGTGGAGTTTCTCAAATTCAGACGGATGCTATTCAGGCTCTGACTGCTTTGGGATACGGAAACACAGAGTCTCTGCGCGCAGTGAAACAGGTGGAGATTACAGAAAATACAGATGTGGAAACAGTATTAAAACAGGCATTGAAATATATGATGTTTTAGAGATAGAGGTTTAGGATGAGTAAAAGAGTTATAACAACAGAGAGTCTGGAAGAAGATCTGAAAATTGAAAATCACCTACGTCCCCAAATGTTGGAGGACTACATTGGTCAGGCAAAAGCAAAAGAAATGCTGCGGGTGTATATTCAGGCTGCCAGGGAAAGAGGAGAAGCTTTGGATCATGTATTATTCTATGGTCCTCCAGGACTTGGCAAGACAACCCTGGCAGGAATCATAGCTAATGAAATGCATGTGAATATCAAGATTACATCTGGTCCGGCCATAGAAAAACCTGGAGAAATGGCTGCAATCCTAAACAATCTTCAGGAGGGGGATGTCTTGTTTGTCGATGAGATTCATCGGTTGAATAGACAAGTAGAGGAGATCCTTTATCCGGCGATGGAAGACTTTGCGATTGATATTATGATCGGAAAGGGCTCAAGTGCTCGTTCCATCCGATTGGAGCTCCCAAAGTTTACTCTTGTAGGGGCAACTACAAGAGCCGGAATGTTAAGTGCTCCATTGCGGGATCGGTTTGGTGTGGTACATCATTTAGAATTTTATACGGAAGAGGAACTGCAGACGATTATTATACGGTCGGCACAAGTGCTTGGCGTAGCGATCCATGAAAAAGGCGCTTTAGAAATGGCGAGACGTTCCAGGGGAACACCGAGACTGGCCAATCGTCTGTTGAAAAGAGTCCGGGATTTTGCACAGGTAAAATATGATGGAGTCATTACGGAAGAAGTAGCGAATTATGCATTGGATCTTTTGGAAGTAGATAAATATGGTCTGGATCATATCGATCGGAATATTCTTTTTACGATGATACAGAAATTTCAAGGAGGACCGGTAGGGTTGGATACGCTGGCTGCTTCCATTGGGGAAGATTCCGGTACGATTGAGGATGTATATGAGCCTTATCTTTTGAAAAACGGATTTATTCAGAGAACACCGCGAGGCAGAACGGTGACCAACAAAGCGTATCATCATTTGGGAATTTCTAATGAAAATGTCTAAAATGGTTGGATTTTCACTATTTTTAGTTTATAATGGGTAAGAGTATAGAACGGAAATAAGGAGGTGTCCTATATGGCATCGTCAAGAAATAACACAGAAGTATTAATTGGTGGGAAAGTTTTTACACTGAGCGGATTTGAAAGCGAAGAGTATTTACAGAAGATTTCTTCCTATTTGAATCACAAGATTGAGGAGTGTGCGAATACAGAAGGGTACAAGAAACAGAGTGCGGAGACAAGAAGCATTCTGCTTGCACTGAATATTGCAGATGATTATTTTAAAGCGAAAAAACTTGCAACAACATCAGAAGCAGATGTAGAAGTAAAAGATAAAGAGATGTATGATCTGAAGCATGAATTGATTTCGGTACAGCTTCGCTTGGAGAAGACAGAGAAGGAAGCTGACCAGTTGAAGGTGGAGAATAATGAACTTCAGAAACAGATTGTAAAGCTTGAAACAGAATTAAAGAATCGTAAAAAATCATAAAAGACTGTCTTATGACAGTCTTTTTTAAGGAGAAACATGAAGAAAGAAATAGAAATATTATCCCCGGCAGGTTCTTATGAAAGTTTGAAGGCAGCGATAGCCGCAGGAGCAGATGCAGTATATATTGGAGGAAGCCGGTTTGGAGCAAGGGCATTTGCGGACAATTTAAGAGAAGAAGAGCTTTTGGAGGCAATCGATTATGTCCATCTTCATGGGAGAAAGATTTATCTGACTGTGAATACGCTTCTGAAAGAACGGGAGATTCATAACGAACTGTACGAGTATTTATTGCCTTATTACAGACAAGGCTTAGACGCGGTGATTGTACAGGATATTGGAGTATTAAAATTTGTCAGGGAGCATTTCCCGGACCTTTCGGTTCATGCAAGCACACAAATGACCATTACGAATGTATCTGGTGCAAAATTTTTGGAATCTCTTGGCGTAGAGAGAGTTGTTACGGCAAGAGAAATGACTTTGAAAGAAATTGAGGAGATTGCAAAAGAAACGGATCTTGAAATTGAAAGTTTTGTTCATGGAGCGCTTTGTTACTGCTATTCCGGCCAATGCTTGTACAGCAGCCTGATCGGGGGAAGAAGCGGAAACAGAGGACAGTGTGCTCAACCATGCAGACTTCTTTATAAGGTAAACGGACAGACTTCATATGTTATGAGTCTGAAGGATATGTGTGCGATAGACTTGATTCCGGAGCTTTTGGAGGCGGGAATCTATTCTTTTAAAATAGAGGGAAGAATGAAAAAGCCGGAATATGTGGCGGCTGTGACATCGATTTATCGGAAATATGTAGATCTATATCTGAAAAACGGGCGGGATGGATACAAAGTAACAAAGGAAGATAAGGAGATTCTGATGGATCTCTATAATCGTGGTGGATTCCATAGCGGCTATTATCAGGTGTGGAACGGGAAAGAGATGTTATCTCTTACACGCCCAAATCATGCGGGAGTTCCGGCAGTAAGCAGCATAAGACATCAAGGGAAAGATTTGAAAGTAAAGGCACTTGTGGATATGCATAAAGGAGATGTCCTGGAACTTTCGAATCAGGAAAATTATACATTGGGGAAAGATGTAAAAGCAGGCGAAGCCGTTTCTCTTTCTGTGAAATGCAAAAAGGCACTGCCCAAAGGAACGGTTCTGAATCGGACAAGAAATGAAGCCTTGTTGGAAAAATTGAGAGAACATTTTGTAGAAAGAAAAGTAAAAGAAAAAATTAATGGGAAATTAATACTTTCTTCCGGTAAAAATGCTACACTGAAATTGTTTTATGGAAACATTTCTGTCCAAGTGGAAGGCGATGTTGTACAAGAAGCGATGAAACAACCGATGGACAAAGAACGTATTGAAAAGCAGATGCGTAAGACCGGTAATACGGAGTTTGAATTTCAGGATTTGAGTGTGGTATTGGAAGGAAATATATTCCTCCCGATGCAGGCATTGAATGAATTGAGAAGGAGGAGTATCGAAAAACTGACAGAAGAAGTATGTTCGCAGTATAGAAGAAACATTCCTGATATAGCAGAGGACAAGACAGAAATGAGGTTGCTAGAAGAGCAGGTAAATGGGTTCTATGCCTATGTAGAGTCAAAAGAGCAGTTTGAGTCTGTATGTTTGTCGCCTTTCGTAAGAAGAATTTACGTGGATTGTAATATTGTAAGACATGCATGGGATAATGCAAAACTGCAGGAAATGGTAAGGCAGGCGCACAGTGAAAACATAGAAATATATTTTGCCATGCCGTACATTTTTCGCCAAAATACGAAGCGCTTGTACGAGAATTTTTTCCAAAGCTTTTATTTTGACGGAGTTCTCATAAGAAATTATGAAAGTTATGCTTTTGTACAGGAAAAAGCACCGGATATCGCGATTGTTATGGATTGTAATATGTATGAATTTAACCGCCAGGCAAAAGAATTTTGGAAAGAAAGACAAGTTCAGGGGATTACAGCACCGTTAGAACTGAATTACAGAGAACTTCAGGAACTGGGCATACAGGATGCGGAGTTGATTGTATATGGGTATTTACAAATGATGGTATCTGCCCAGTGCATCAGGAAAACAACAGGAAACTGTACGAAAGAGCCGGGATTTTTGAAAATGACAGACCGAAAAAATAAAGAGTTTACTGTGAAAAATTGCTGTGATTACTGTTATAATATAATATATAATACAGAACCTCTTAATCTTCTGGATCAGAAAGAAGAGATTTCTACACTTTCTCCGAAAGTATTGCGTTTGCATTTTACACTGGAAAAGAAAGAAGAAGCAGAAAAAATCCTGAAAAGTTTTGAAGAAGTATTTATGGAAAATCAAATGGGAAAATTCCCGAACGGAACTTTTACAAGAGGACATTTTAAGCGGGGAATAAAGTAGGTGAAACATTGGTAAATATTATTGTAGAGTTATCAAAGTACCTGATGATCATATGTATCGCAATATATACATACGAATGCTTTTCTGTATTTGGTTATCAGGAAGAACGAAAAAGAAGAAAGATTTTAAGAAGACAGAATGTGATGATGTTTGCCATTCATTTTATGGCATATCTTGTTCTGTATCTGAAAACAGATGAAAAGAAGGTACTGATTCTGTATGGAATGGAAGTGATTTTCTTTGTTGCAATCATACTTTTGTATACAAAAATTTATCCGAAAGTATCCAGATTGATCGTAAACAATATGTGTATGCTTTTTTCGATCGGCTTCATCATGCTGACGCGATTGAAGTTCGACAATGCGGTAAAACAATGCGTGATTGCTTCGGGTGCCATGCTGTTAAGTCTCCTTGTACCGGTGATTGTCCGCAAAGTCAAAGCTTTATGTGATTGGGAATGGCTTTATGCAGGGATAGGAATAGTGGCGCTTTTGATCGTATTCCTTTTTGCCGGGAAATCAGGAGGAGCAAAACTTGGATTCAGTATTGCAGGATTTGGTGTTCAGCCTTCGGAGTTTGTAAAGATTACGTTTGTTTTCTTTGTGGCGGCAAGGCTACAAAAATCCACAAAATTTAAAGATGTGGTAGTCACAACGATTTTGGCAGCACTGCATGTACTGCTTCTTGTTATGAGTACTGACCTTGGTGCGGCGCTGATTCTGTTTGTTGTGTATCTGGTGATGCTTTATGTAGCGACACGACAGCCGCTTTATGTATTGGCGGGCCTATCTGCAGGAAGTGTGGCAGCGGTGGGCGCATATTTTCTCTTTTCCCATGTCCGGACAAGAGTTCAAGTATGGAAAGGGCCAATCAGTCCGGAAAGTGCAGGCGGTCATCAGGTAGCTCAGGCGTTATTTGCTATTGGAACCGGAAGCTGGTTCGGTATGGGGCTTTATCAGGGAGCTGCCAATACGATACCGGTTGCTACGGAAGATTTTATCTTTGCAGCCATAGCGGAGGAACTTGGACTTATTTTTGCGCTTTGCCTGATTTTAATTTGCATTAGCTGTTATGTCATGTTTCTGAATATTGCGATGCAGCTTCATAACATATTTTATAAACTGGTGGCACTCGGTCTGGGAACATGTTACATTTTTCAGATATTTCTTACGATCGGAGGTGTAACGAAGTTTATTCCCCTTACCGGTGTAACCCTTCCTCTTGTAAGCTACGGAGGAAGCTCTGTCTTAAGTACAGTGATTATGTTTGCAATTATACAAGGATTATATGTATTAAGAGAGGACGAGGAAGAAGATATTGAAAGAGAGAAAACAAGACAAGAGAGACAAAAAGCAGTATCGAGACGACGATCTTCTGATCCTTATGGACGACGATCTGGACAGCAGGTTAGAACAGCTTCCGGACGATACGAAGAGAGAAGAAAGAAGTAGAAAAACAAAAGATACAAGGGCAAGAGATGTAAGAACTACTCCGCCTCCAAAGCGTAAAAAAACTTCTCCGAAAACGGAACAGAAACCGGCAAAGGCGTTGTCTGTACGGAAATCGAAAAAGCCGAGAAATAAAGAATTTGCAAGAATTACGTATATGTTTGTAAGTCTTTTTCTTGTACTGATGGGATATATTGTATATTTTAATGTGGTAGAGGCAAAGAATATCATTAATAGCCCATATAATCGTCGGCAGGATTTATTTGCCGACAGAGTTGTGCGAGGAAAAATTTTGGACAAAGACGGAGAAGTTCTTGCAGAGACGGAAGTGGATGAGGATGGAAATGAAACAAGAAATTATCCACAGGATGATCTTTTTGCACATGTGCTAGGATATTCGGTGAAAGGAAAAGCGGGACTGGAATCTGTAGAGAATTTCAATCTTCTTACATCTAATGCATTTATTTTGGAAAAAATAGTCAATGAATTTCAAGGTAAGAAGAATATTGGTGATAATGTTGTAACAACATTGGATACTGATCTTCAACAAGCTGCCTATGATGCTTTGGGAGACCATAAAGGTGCGGTTGTTGTGATGGAAGCAAGCACCGGGAAGATCTTGAGTATGGTCTCCAAACCTACTTATGATCCAAATAGTGTGTCAGAAGATTGGACGAAGTTGAATACGGATGAGGACAGCGCACTTTTAAATCGTGCGACACAAGGAAAATATGCACCGGGATCCACCTTCAAATTGGTGACAACCCTCGCATTTATGAGACAGAACAGTAACTATGAGTCTTATTCCTATGATTGCTCCAGCGAGATTGAACATGATGGAACCACTATTCACTGTAGTGGGGATGTGGCTCATGGGAAAGAAGATTTACGCTTGTCTGTAGCAAATTCATGCAATACGTCGTTTTCTAATATTGGCTTATCGCTAAATATAAAAAAATACCGAGAGACAGCGAAAGAACTTCTCTTTAATTCGGAACTGCCTTCACCGCTTATGTATGGAGAAAGCAAGTTCGTTCTGTCAGAGAAGGATAGTGATGCAGAACTTATGATGACATCTATTGGACAAGGAAAAACACAGGTAAGTCCATATCATATGGCTTTGATCACATCTGCCATTGCCAATGGAGGAAAACTTATGAAGCCGTATCTTGTGGATCGGATTACAAATTATAGTGGAACGACAGTAACGAAAAATATGCCGGAAGAATATAAACAACTTATGACGAGCGAGGAGGCTTCTAAGCTTACGGAATATATGGAGGCAGTTGTGGAAGAAGGAACGGCAAAAGCATTGCGGGGACAGAACTATACGGTTGCTGGTAAAACAGGAACAGCAGAATATAGTATTGATAAAACAAAGACACATTCCTGGTTTGTAGGATTTACGAATGTGGATAATCCGGATCTTGTAATCAGTGTGGTAGTAGAGGGAGCTGATACATCCGGCGTAAGAGCAGTCAACGTCGCAAAAAAAATATTGAACAGCTATTATTAGCAGTAAGAAGGGTTTTATGGAGTTCTATAAGGATTTGTATGTAAGTGAAAGTCTGAAAAAAAGAAAAGACAAAATCATAAGAAAGCTAAAAGAGGGGAAAGGAAGTTTTGGCTGCTATATTATTACCCTCACGAGAAATCCTGCCAATGAACTGGAATTTTATGATTCTGTTTTCCTTCATCAGAAGAACTATATGAGGAATTCTGCCTTTGTTGTAGGACTTGCAGGATGCTATGAAGAAGCATTGGAACTTGTCAGGCAGATCAGTGAAGACACTTATGAGAAACGAAGAGATGCCAAAATTCGGAAATATATTTTAGAGCAGCAAGGGAGCCGGAACTGATGCTACATATTTTGTTGATGATATTAAAAATAATTGGAATAATAATAGCAGTGATCTTGGGACTTGTACTTCTTGTAGTTTTGGTTCTTATATTTGCTCCGCTTCATTATAAGATGGATGCAAAATGTGACGGGACGTTGGATTCTTTGGATGTGGACGTCAGATTTTCATGGTTATATCATCTGATCTCAGGTTTTATGGTTTACCAGGAAAACTCCACGGTATGGAATCTGCGTATTGCATGGAAACAGGTAAATCAAAGAGAAGATATGCCGGAAGAAAAGAAAGAAAAAGAGGAAGATATGCCGACGCAGAAGTCTTCCACGGAAAAAGAGGAAGAAGAACAACCGGATGCAGTGAGGACAACGGAAACACAAGAAATAAATTCTAAAAGGGTAATCGATCCGAAGAAGGAAGACACTTCCAAATTGAAAGCGGAGACAAAGAAGAAAGAAAAGAAAAAGAAGAGAGTCTCTTTGTCAGAAAGAATTAAGAACCTCTTTCAAAAGATCAAATTCACAATTTTGAAAATTTGTGATAAAATCAAAATGATTGGTGAGAAGAAAGAAAAGATCATGACATTTATAGAAGATGAAATTCATCGGAATGCATTCACAAAGCTTCGCACAGAGTTTCTGCGTCTGATTCGGTTTCTAAAACCGAAATGCATCAAGGGGCGCATACATTTCGGATTGGAAGATCCCTATGACACAGGAAGAATTCTTGCCGGACTAAGTGTGGTTTATCCGTTTTATGGTAAGAATCTTGTGATCGAACCGGACTTTGAAGCGAAGGTGCTGGAAGGAGAACTTCACATAAAGGGGAAAATCCGCGGAATGCATGCGATCATCGTATGCTTCAATCTGCTGATCAATCAAGAGATAAGAACAACATACAAACATATTAGAGAGTTCAAATTATAAATATAAAATGAATGGAGGAAATCAAATGGCAGAGAACAATTTTAAGAATACGGTGGAATCCCTTTTTAAAGGCATGGACAGTGTTGTTTCATCCAAAACAGTAGTGGGAGAGGCAATCCACATCGGTGACACGATTATTCTTCCGCTGGTGGATGTATCTTTTGCGGTAGGCGCAGGAGCGTTTGAAGGAGATAAGAAGAATAAAGGAGCCGGTGGACTTGGCGGGAAAATGTCTCCGAGTGCAGTTCTTGTCATTCAAGGAGGTAAGACAAGACTTGTAAACATTAGAAATCAAGATACCATTACAAAAATCCTGGATATGGTTCCGGATGTGATGGACAGATTTTCTTCCGGGAAAGACAAGAAAATGACGGAAGAAGATGTGGTAGAAATCCTTGAAAAAGGTGAAAAAGAACAGGAATAAGTCAACAAAAAATGCATAGAATATAACAAGAAATGTATTTGGGTGTGGAAAATGAAAAGAGTCATAGGATTCGCATTATTCTGGATAGCAGTAGGCATGCTGCTTGTTATGATACTTTCAAGTACATTTCTTGAAGTTGCAATTATTATCATATGTCTGCTGCTTGGATATGTATTATTCTGTTGCTGAAACAAAAAATGAGATGACTCGCATGATGAGGTGACCCCTCAAAGTTAGACTTTCACGAGGCGACTTCGGTCGTCTCGTTTTTCTTTATGCAGCTAGAAGATGGAGCCTGTATTGAACAGGACTCATCCATCCTAACTTTTCTTTTATTCGTTTCTCATTGTAGTATTTTATAAAACGTTCTATCTCAGATTTTAATTCCTCGTAGCTATAATACACAACACCATAATAAATCTCCTGCTTAAGCAAGCCAAAGAAGTTTTCCATTACAGAATTATCCAGGCAGTTTCCCTTTCTAGACATACTTTGAAATATTCGTTCTTCTTTTAGTCTATCAGAATAGGTCTTCATCTGGTAAGCCCAACCCTGATCAGAGTGAAAAGTTCTTCTGAATGGGCAGTCTGCCGTAATTTCAATTGCTTCATTTAAAGCTTCCATTATATTCTTAGCAGAAGGTTTCTTACCAATCCCATAACTTAGAATCTCTCCGTTGCACATATCCATAAACGGATCTAAATAAAGCTTATGTATAGTCATGTGTCCTTTTTCATCAACTCCATAATACTTAAACTCACTAGTATCAGTAGTGATTTTCTGATGAGGAACATGTGTATTAAAACGCCTGCGAATCCTGTTCGGAGCAACAGTACCAACCTTCCCTTTGTAAGAACTATATTTTCTGCTCTTGCGAGTGTATGATACTACCTGCAATCCAAGTTTTTGAACAATACGCTGGATTTTCTTTTTGTTTATAACATATCCTTGGTTACGTAATTCGGCCAGAATTCTGCGATATCCGTAATCCTTATGATCTTTACGAATTTCAAGTATTTTTTCCTCGACTTCTTTATCAGGATTTTCCCTGTCAAAACGCTTTTGCCAATACATATATGTTGCCTTTGGCATTCCGGTATATGAGAGAAGATCTTTTAGTTTGAATCGTCTTCGGAGACTGCTGATAATCCGAGCTGTTCTCTCGTTTTTGCTTCGTCCTCTAAACGCAGCCTCCTCAGTTCTTTTAAAAATGCATTCTCTATCCTTAATTTTAGAAGTTCATCTTCCAGTTCTCTTACATGCTCAGCGCTTGTATCAACGGAAGTTTCTTCTAATGGTTTACTTTGCGTAGTGTTATCTGATTTATCCAATGTTTTCTTTCGACCTTTCTTACGTGGTCTCAACGCATCAGGACCAGCTGCGTGAAAGCGATTAACCCAGTTAACAATCAAAGATGGGTTGGTAATGCCTTCTTGTAGAGCTAAATCTTGATATGAGATTTCACTTGATAAATACAATTCTACAACAGAAAGCTTTTTTTCGAAAGAATATATATTATTTTTTCGAGAACGCAGTAAACCTTCATCTCCAAAGGTTTGATAATTATGAACCCATTGCTCAATATTTCTTTTAGCAGGAATTCCATATGTTTTAGAAAGATATCCGTATCCACCTTCTCCATTTAAGTATGCCAAAACAACTTTCTTCTTGAATTCAAAAGAATATTTAGACATAAAAATACCGACCTCCAATCGTTAGATTTTTAGGTCTAACTTTTGGGGGTCGGTACATGAATCATCTCATTTTTTTCGCTTTATTAAGCACGTTCAACTTTTCCTGATCTTAAGCAAGAAGTACAAACGTACATTTTCTTAGAACCGCCTTCAGTTTTAACTCTTACTGATTTTACGTTTGATTTCCACATTCTTGGTGATTTTCTATTAGAGTGGCTTACACTGTTTCCGAAATGAGCACCCTTTTCACAAATAGCACATTTTGCCATGACTGCACCTCCTAACGATATTAATAGTCATAATAAGACCCACAACACTAAGTATTTTAGCAGAAAGTAAAGGAATATGCAAGCATTTATTTTCCTCACGGCGAACTTTTCATAAATTGTTGTAAATTTAAGGAAAACAGAGTATAATACAAATGTTAAGTACGATTTTATCCAGAATGAATTGGAGGTATAAATATGAAAGGTAGTATGAGTACAGATTTCGGAATTATCACAATTGACCCTGAAGTAATCGCGAAATACGCAGGTTCCGTGGCCGTGGAATGTTTCGGAATTGTCGGAATGGCTGCAGTGAGCATGAAAGACGGACTTGTTCGTCTGTTAAAGAAAGAGAGTTTGACCAAAGGAATTCAAGTATCTGTTTCAGAAGATAACAAGATTACATTGAATTTCCATGTAATCGTTTCTTACGGAGTAAGTATTTCTGCCGTGACAGAGAATCTGATCAGTAATGTAAAATACAAGGTAGAAGCATTCACAGGGATGTTTGTAGATAAGATCAATGTCTATATTGAAGGCGTCAGAGTGATTGATTAGTTTTAAGGAGGATTTTATTGTGGCAACAAAGACAATAAATGCAGAGATGCTGGCCAAAATGTTTCTTGCGGGAGCCGGGAATATTGAGGCGAAGAAAGAATTCATAAATGAACTGAATGTTTTTCCGGTACCGGATGGGGATACGGGAACGAATATGTCCTTGACCATAATGGCAGCGGCAAAAGAAGTTTCAGCGATTGAGACTCTTGATATGATGACACTTGCGAAAGCGATTTCTTCTGGTTCTCTTCGTGGTGCGAGAGGTAACTCAGGAGTCATCTTGTCACAGTTGTTCCGTGGATTTACGAAAGCGATCAAAGAACATGAAGAAATTGATGTAAGAATACTTGCATCCGCATGTCTGAAAGCAAAAGAGACAGCATATAAAGCAGTTATGAAGCCAAAGGAAGGTACCATTCTTACTGTAGCAAGAGGAATTGCAGAGAAAGCAGAAGAACTTTCCTGGGAAACGGAAGACCTAGAGAAATTTATTCCGCAGGTGCTTGCGTATGCAGAGGAAGTATTGCAGAGAACACCGGAGATGCTTCCGGTATTAAAAGAAGCAGGCGTTGTGGATTCCGGCGGACAGGGACTTTTGGAAGTACTGAAAGGCGCTTATGACGCGTTTTTAGGGAAAGAGATTGATTATGCATCCATTGCACCAAGCAAAGGGGCAGGCGTTGTCAAGATCAGTACAGAGACTAATGCAGACATTAAGTTTGGATACTGTACAGAGTTCATCATTATGACGGAAAAGGAATTTACGGAGGAAGATGAAAGAGAGTTTAAAGCATATCTCGAATCCATCGGTGATTCCATTGTGTGTGTAGCAGATGATGAGATTGTAAAAGTGCATGTGCATACGAATGATCCGGGTCTTGCAATCCAGAGAGCGTTGACTTTTGGTCAGCTTTCCCGTATGAAAATTGACAACATGCGTGAAGAGCATGAAGAAAAACTGATTCGTGACGCTGAGAAACTTGCAGCAGCGGAAGCGGCAAAGAAAAAAGAAGAGCCGAGGAAAGAAATGGGATTCATTGCCGTTTCTATCGGAGAAGGTATGAACGAGATTTTCAAGGAACTTGGTGTGGATTACATCATTGAAGGCGGTCAGACAATGAATCCAAGTACAGAGGACATGCTGGCGGCTATTGATGCAGTGCATGCAGAACATATTTTCATTCTTCCGAATAATAAGAATATTGTGATGGCGGCAAATCAGGCTCGCGATCTTACGGAAGATAAAGACATTATTGTAATTCCAACGAAGACCGTTCCACAAGGAATTACAGCAGTAATTAATTTCATGCCGGAAGCAGACGTCAAGGCAAATGAAGAGACAATGCTGGAAGAGATCAAGAATGTAAAAACAGGACAGGTTACTTACGCAGTACGTGATACACACATTGACGATAAGGAAATTCACGAAGGCGATATCATGGGAATTGGTGACAAAGGAATCCTTGCTGTAGGATCTTCCGTAGAAGGTACCGCAAAAGAGATGCTTGCCCAACTTGTAGATGAAGATTCAGAATTGATCAGCATTTACTATGGTCAGGATGTATCTGAAGAAGAAGCGGAAAGTTTTGCGGAAGAGATTGAAGAACTTTATCCGGATGCAGATATTGATATGCATTTTGGTGGACAGCCGATTTACTATTATGTACTTGCAGTAGAATAGAGAAAACTTGAATAGGGTGTGCTTTGGCACACTCTATTTTTATAGGAGTTTAAATTATGAACGAATACTCAAAAGTCAGTGAATTGAAAGGAATTGGAGAAAAGACAGAGAAGACATTTCAAAAACTTGGAATTGAGACAGTGGGAGATCTGATACGTTATTTTCCGAGATCTTATGATGTCTATGAAGAGCCGGTGCCGATTAGTGAAATCGAAGAAGGAAAAGTTATGGCAGTAACGGGGGCAATATATGGCAGTGTTCGTGTGAATGGAAGTCGGAATATGCAGGTTACAACGTTGACTTTAAAGGACATTACAGGAACATTGCAGGTGAAGTGGTTTCGAATGCCTTTTCTTCGGAATACACTGCGTGCAGGCGGGACTATAACACTTCGAGGGAAAGTGGCAAACAGAAGAGGAATTCTTACGATGGAGCAGCCGGAAATTTTTTATCCGAGTTCCAGATATGAAGAAAAACAGGACACATTACAACCGATTTATCCGCTGACGGCAGGAATCACGAATAATTCCATCATGAAGGCGGTAAAACAGGCAATAGAATATTTGGACTTAAGGCAGGAGTTTCTTCCAAAATCTGTTCGTCTGCAGTATCGTTTGGCAGAATATAATTATTCTATCCGGGGAATTCATTTTCCGGAAGACAAAGAAGAATTCTATTTTGCAAGGGAACGGCTTGTATTTGAAGAATTTCTAATATTCATTCTTTCACTTAGACAACTGAAAGAGAAAGAAGCAAAGAATCGAAATCCATTTTCGTTTCCAAAGCAGGATGCAATAGAAGCGTTTATCAAAAAACTACCGTACACACTTACAAATGCCCAGAGAAAAGTATGGGAAGAAATCTGTACGGATATGACCGGCAAACACGTAATGTCCAGACTTGTGCAAGGAGACGTGGGTTCCGGTAAAACGATCATTGCACTTTTGGGGCTGCTGCTTGTGGGACTCAACGGATATCAAGGTGCCATGATGGCTCCTACAGAAGTGCTTGCAAAACAACATTATGAGTCTGTCAAGGGAATGCTGGAGACGTATGGAATTCCACTTCAAATTGAACTTCTTACCGGTTCCATGACGGCGAAAGAAAAACGTCTTGCCTATGAACGGATTGCATCCGGAGAGGCAAACCTCATTGTGGGAACTCATGCTCTCATTCAGGAAAAAGTGAAGTACCGGAATCTAGCGCTGGTTGTGACAGATGAACAACATCGTTTTGGCGTAAAACAGAGAGAAACTTTGGCGGGAAAGGGAAATACTCCACATATTCTTGTTATGAGCGCAACGCCGATTCCGAGAACTCTTGCTATCATTTTATATGGGGATTTGGATATTTCTGTTATTGATGAACTTCCGGCAAACCGGCTGCCGATCAAGAATTGTGTCGTTGATACAAGTTATCGCAAGACGGCTTATGAATTTATCCGAAAGCAGACGGCTCAAGGGCGCCAGTGTTATGTGATCTGTCCCATGGTAGAAGAAAGTGAAGTATTAGAAGCAGAAAATGTAACAGATTATGCCAAACAATTGCAGGAAGAACTTGGAAATTCCATCCATGTGGAATATCTTCACGGGAAAATGAAACAATCACAAAAGGACGATATTATGGAGCGGTTTTCTCAAAATGAGATCAAGGTGCTCGTGTCCACCACAGTCATCGAAGTCGGGATCAATGTTCCAAACGCCACAGTTATGATGGTGGAAAATGCAGAGCGATTTGGTCTTGCCCAACTCCATCAGCTTCGTGGGCGTGTAGGCCGTGGCGCACATCAATCGTACTGTATCTTTATGACTTCATCTAAGACGAAGGAGACAAAAAAGCGTTTGGAAATCTTAAATAAATCCAATGATGGATTTTATATTGCAAGTGAAGACTTAAAGCTGCGCGGCCCGGGAGATTTGTTCGGAATCCGGCAAAGTGGTATTCTGGACTTTAAACTGGGGGACGTCTTTCAAGATGCAAAGATTCTGCAGAACGCCAGCGATGCAGCAAATGCACTGTTAGAGAAAGATCCGAATCTGGAGATGGAGGAGAATCAGAATATGAAGCGGTATTTACAAAATTATATTCAACATGGTATGATTGAAACAACATTATAGAGGAGATTTCCGTACAAAAGAAGGAGGAAATGGGATGAGTCTTATAAAAAATGAATTTCCGATTTTAGAATACGACACAGATGAACGAGCTGTTATCATGCCGGATCACGATGAACTTGAAATACACCTGCCTAAAAAAGCGGTATTTGCATTTCTTGGTGATGCGATTGATCAGTATGCAAAGGAGTGTGGGGCGAAAATCGTTGGAAAGTTTGAATCCGTAACAAAAGAATACCCCATTTATGTTCTCAAATATAAAAGCGAGGAAATCTGTCTTGTGCAGGCCCCTTTAGGAGCTTCGGCTGCCACACAGATATTAGATTGGTTGATTTCTTACGGAGCCACAGAAATTATTAGCGGAGGTTCCTGCGGAGCCTTGGAAGAGTATGAAGAAAATGTATTTTTGGTTCCCTATCGTGCGTTGCGAGATGAAGGAACTTCGTATCAGTATATCAAACCATCCCGTTATGTTGCGATTAATCCTTTGGCGCGAAAAGCGATAGAAAAAACATTGCAGGAACACAATCTGACATATATTGAAGTCACGACATGGTCAACAGACGGTTTTTTCAGAGAGACACAAGAGATGGTGGAATATCGTAAAGAAGAAGGGTGCTCTGTTGTTGAGATGGAATGTTCTGCACTCGCTGCCTGTGCTGAGATGCGAGGGGTTGTGTGGGGTGAACTATTGTATACTGCGGATAGTTTAGCCTGCGTTGAAAAATATGAGGAACGTAATTGGGGAAACGATTCTGTGGAATATGCATTGAAACTCTGTTTGGATGCGGTGCTGAACATAAAAAAGTAAAATCAGAAGTTTGTAGAACAAAAGAATACAATGACAAAAATTGCCAGTTTAAGATTAGAATTTCTCCACATACTATGATTGTAACAAAAAGAAAAGTTACAAAATAAATTACGAAATATGATTTAATCTAAAGGAGGAAACTTATTATGGCAAGTCGTTCATCAAATAGGGCTGCTGTACCTGAAGCAAAAACAGCATTGGATAAATTCAAATATGAGGTAGCAACAGAACTTGGAGTGCCATTATCAGATGGTTATAATGGTGATTTAACATCTAGACAGAACGGATCTGTGGGTGGTTATATGGTGAAAAAAATGATTGAACAGCAGGAGAAACAGATGGCTGGTAAATAGGCGATTTGAGTTTCGCTGGAAGAATCAGTAAATGAGTTGAAAAATAGCGTATGAGAGTAAAGTAGCTCTTATGCGCTATTTTTTCATCATAAACTACATAAGAAAAACTATTCCGAAGGATAGCGGCAGAAATAGGAATTGCTTTGTAAAGAGTGGACAGTTATAATAAACATATATACAGTTGCAGAAAAGAGGTAGGGTTTATGTGGGAACTAGAAAAGGCAGTATTGATTACAAACAATGACAGAGTGTATGAGAAGTATCGGGAGAAGATGCGTGTGATTTTGTTGAAAACGTATGAAGAAGTGTTGATTCGATCAAGAGATATGGTGTATGATAGACACATTTTGCTGACGCATCCACAAGCATCAAGTCTGAAACCCAATCAGACACCATATCGTTCGGTTGTTGTGTATCCACAAGGAACGGAAGACAATATGAAGGATATTATGCTGATCGAGAAATGTATTGAGACATTTGGTCAATGGCAGAATATTGCAAAAACACCGGAAGATTATGATGAAAAAGTAGCAGATGATTTCAAAACAATTGATTTATCGGTTGTGGATAATATTATTCCTAGAATCTGTTAGAGAAGACTTGCATGAATACAACAGAGAGGACAGAAAGAAATGGGACAAGAAGAAAATAAGAGCGGATACTTCAAAGGACTTTCCAGACAGGATTATATTAAAAAAGCACATGAAATTATAAAGAAGGAAGGAAGTGAAGCAGTTTCTATCCGCAGGATTGCAACGGAGCTTGGATGTTCTTCGGCAAGTCTGTACCGACATTTCCAGAATCGGGAAGAACTCATATATTATGCAGAGCTGCGTACATTGAAAAGCTACATAGACAGTCTTAACCGGGCAGAACGGACATGGTCGAATATGTGGGACATCTATGTTGGTATATGGGATTGCTATGCGAGAGAAGCATTTATGCATCCCGAGGCATATAATCTTTTATTTTTTGTCTATTCAAATAGAAAACTGAATAAGGCAGTTAAAGAGTATTATGAGATTTTTCCGGAGGATCTGAAGCGGACAAACAGATTCTTTCAAGAGATGTTAAAGACACCGGATTTCATGTCCCGTGATTTTGAAATGTGTAAAAAATGCATCAATGATGGTGCGGTTACGTATGACAATGCGGTTCAGCTTAATCGGATGGTCTGCATGTTGTTTGCAGGATATTTTAAGAAAGTTCTGGACGAAGGGATTGAAGAATATCAGATAGCAGAGCGGGTAGATCAATTTATTAGAGACCTAGACACGATTGTAAGAGCATTGGCAAAAGATTTGAAAGATTATCGAGGATATAAGAATCGTATGCGATAAGCAAATGGAAAGAATCCCACATCTGTTTGGCAGGAAAGCCAGATAGGTGTGTGGTTCTTTTTTTGTACATAGAATATGCTTTTTGAAAAAAGGCTCATATTTTGGATAGTTTGGCACTATTTATTTATAGACAGGTAAAATAAATGTAAAACATTTATAAAAGACTTGAATGTTATCGCGATAAGATGTATAATGTGAACAACAAGTTATCACGATAACAAATAGAAGGAGGGATTTTGTATGAAACTGGAACTCGGTAAAATTTTTATCAAAGACATCCAATTTTCAGACCAGACTTGCGTAAAAGACCACATTCTTTACGTAAATAAAGAAGAGGTGGAGAAGTTGGTGTTAGAAGATGATAAATTGTTAGAGTGTCATCTGGACATCGCCCGTCCGGGAGATTCCACGAGAATCACACCGGTGAAAGATGTAATCGAACCTCGTGTGAAAGTAAGCGGTGGAGAGATCTTCCCGGGTGTGATTGGGAAGGTAACACCACAAGTCGGAGAAGGAAGAACGCATGCATTGGATGGATGTTGTGTGGTAACAGTCGGAAGAATCGTTGGTTTTCAGGAAGGTGTCATCGATATGAGTGGACCGGCAGCTGATTACTGTCCATTCTCTAAGACAGTGAATCTTTGCGTAGTCATCGAGCCGAAAGAAGGTTTAGAAACTCATGTATATGAGAAAGCCGGCCGTATGGCAGGACTCAAGGTTGCAACATATCTCGGAGAAGCAGGAAGAAATGTAGAGCCGGACGAATTAGATACATTTGAAACAAAACCAATTTTTGAACAGGCGGCAATGTATCCGGAGCTTCCGAAAGTAGGCTATATTCATATGCTGCAGTCACAGGGACTTTTGCATGATACTTATTACTACGGAGTGGATGCGAAACAGTTTATTCCGACTTTTATGTATCCTACAGAGATTATGGACGGAGCAATCGTATCCGGTAACTGTGTTGCCCCATGCGATAAAGTTACAACATACCACCATTTACACAATCCGGTGATTGAAGATCTTTATAAACACCATGGAAAAGATGTAAACTTTATGGGAGTCATTCTTACAAATGAGAATGTATTTCTTGCAGATAAAGAGAGACACTCCGATATGGTCGCTAAATTGGCGGATTGGATGGGATTAGATGGTGTGCTGATTACGGAAGAAGGATACGGCAATCCGGATACAGATCTGATGATGAACTGCCGGAAAGTAGAACAAAAGGGTGTAAAAGTTGTATTGATTACTGATGAATTCCCTGGAAAAGACGGAAAATCACAATCACTTGCAGATACATGCAACGAAGCAACGGCACTTGCATCTTGTGGACAAGGAAATGCGACACTTCAGTTCCCGGCTATGGAAAAAGTGATCGGAACAATGGAATATATCGAGAATCAGATTGGCGGATGGGCCGGATGTGTAAATCCGGATGGATCATTTGAAGCAGAACTTCAGATCATCATTGCATCCACGATCGCAAATGGTTTCAATAAGCTGGCAGCAAGAGGCTACTAGAATCGTGGTAAGAAAAGGAGGAACGGATATGGCAACATATAAAATTGTGCATTATATCAATCAGTTCTTTGCTGGTATCGGTGGAGAAGAAAAAGCAGATATCATGCCTGAAGTAAGAGAAGGAGTAGTGGGGCCTGGTACAGCACTGGCGAAAGCGCTTGGGGAAGAGTATGAAATTGTTGCAACAGTGATTTGTGGTGATAACTATTTTGGAGAGAATCTTGATACAGCAACAGACACGATTGTTGAAATGGTGAAAAAGTATGAGCCGGACGTATTTGTGGCCGGACCGGCATTCAATGCAGGACGTTATGGTGTGGCATGCGGTACAATCTGTAAAGCAGTAGAAGAAAGATTGGGAATTCCGGTCCTGACAGCAGAGTACGAGGAGAACCCTGGTGTGGATATGTTCCGCAAAGATGTCATTATCGTGAAAACAGGTGATTCTGCAGCAACAATTCGTAAAGCACTTCCTGTTATGACAAGTTTGATCAAAAAGATGGCTACAGGAGAAGAAATTTACGGACCAGATATTGAAGGATATCATGAAAGAGGAATCCGTGTGAACTATTTCGCTGAAGAGAGAGCCTCTGAAAGAGCGATTCAGATGTTAACAAAGAAAATGAAAGGGGAGGAGTTCGAAACAGATCTTCCGATGCCGAAATTCGACCGTGTAGAGCCGGCAGCGCCAATCAAAGATATTCAGCATGCAAAACTTGCCGTAGTTACATCAGGGGGTATTGTTCCGACAGGCAATCCGGATCATATTGAATCATCCAATGCGACGAAATACGGTGTATATTCAATTGAAGGAATGGATGCAATGTCGCCAAAAGATTTCACTACAATTCATGGTGGATATGACAGACAGTTCGTTATGGAGAATCCAAACCTTGTTGTACCACTTGACGTTCTTCGCGAGATGGAAAAGGATGGAGAATTCGGTGAACT
Source organism: Lachnospiraceae bacterium EP-SM-12S-S03 (assembly GCA_020540725.1). Classification (GTDB taxonomy): domain Bacteria; phylum Bacillota; class Clostridia; order Lachnospirales; family Lachnospiraceae; genus Faecalimonas. Next base: position 87,382 of record JAJBSL010000008.1, on the reverse strand, counting down.
TGTGAATTATTTCTGCACAACAACCGGTACCGGTACAGCGACTGGATCTGCTGCAAAATTTGGTAATGAGATTGGGAAACGCCTTGTTGAAGATCATGTGGATGGTGTTATCCTTGTCAGCACATGAGGTACTTGTACACGTTGCGGTGCAACGATGGTAAAAGGTATCGAAAAGTATGGTCTTCCTGTTGTTCATATGGCAACAGTAGTACCGATTTCTTTGACAATTGGTGCAAATAGAATCATCCCGGGTGTTGGTATTCCTTATCCTCTTGGAGATCCTACACAGGGAGAAGTGGATTCTAAGAAAATACGTAAACGTATGGTAAGACGTGCTCTGAAAGCTTTACAGACACCTGTAGACGGTCAGACCGTATTTGAAAAAGATGATTTTTAAATCGTGACAGCTTAATGTAGCAGAGCGGCGAAGAATCTGTGGGATATGCTTTGCTCTGCAAACGGGACACGGCCAGTCTGTATAGTGTTTCATACATTTCCGGCAGTGTCCCGTGTATTTAGAGAGAGACAGGAGGGTGTCTTATGGGAAATGGCGGAGAAAAAGTTAGTTGGAAGAGAGTCCTCATTTTGGCCGGTGCAGTGATTGCTTTTACGATTGGATCGGGGTTTGCTACCGGACAGGAGATCATTCAGTATTATACGGCATACGGAATGCAAAGTCTTCTTGTAATCCTTGTCTTTGCAGTAGCATTTTTGTATTATAACTTTAACTTTGCGAAGGCGGGAGCAGAGCAGAAATTTGAACGAGGAAATGATGTCTATAAGTATTTTTGTGGAAAGTACGTCGGAACATTCTGTGACTACTATTCCACGCTGTTTTGCTATATGTCTTTTTTTGTTATGATCGGAGGAGCTGCATCGACACTTCATCAGGAATATGATCTTCCGACATGGGTGGGAGGTGTCATTTTGGCGGCACTTGCAATTCTGACGGTAGTAGGAGGATTGAATTCTCTTGTAGATGCCATTGGTGTAGTTGGACCGGTTATTGTTCTTCTCTGTATTGCGATTGGATTAATCACTTGTATTCGTGATGGAGGAGATATTGCAGCAGGTCTTGATGTGATTAAACAAAATGCTTATGAAGGAGCAAAAGCAGGAGAAACAATCAAGAATGCAGGCGCAAACTGGTTGATTTCCGGACTTTCCTATGCAGGTTTTGTATTATTATGGTTTGCAAGTTTCACAGCAGCGCTCGGTTCCAAGAATAAGAAAAAAGATCTAAATTACGGTATCGTTGGCGGAACGGTTGCTGTTTGCGTCGCAATCGCATTGATTGCATTTGCACAGATTGCAAATATCAATACAGGAAGCAATGGAACGTATATTTGGAATGCAGATATTCCAAACCTGATTCTTGCAACAAAAATTTGGAAACCGTTCTCGGCAATTTTTGCAATTGTAGTATTTGCCGGCATTTATACAACAGCAGTTCCGCTTCTCTATAATCCGGTATCCAGATTCGCGAAAGAAGGAACACCAAGATTTAAAATATTGACAGTTGTACTTGGTGTGGCAGGTTTGATTGTTGGTTTATTCCTTCCTTTCAGAGTACTGGTTAATATTATTTATGTTTTAAATGGATACGTAGGAGCGGTGTTGATCCTGTTTATGATTTGGAAGAATATCAAAGACTTCCGCAATAGAAAGAAATCATGATTGTGACCGGAGTATAAAGTTTCTTTTCAATACAAACATATTCCTGAAAGAGTCCTTGCAGATAATATTCTGTGAGGATTTTTTCTTTCGTTATACATGAAAATATCAAGTGTCAGACGAAGTAGAATTTTTGAAAAAAGAAATAATACTTGTGCAATTTCGACAAAAAATAGGAATTTCTTTCGTGAAAAATGCAGCTTGTCGACATGATTTTATTATGATATAGTAAAGAAACAATCGAGGGTATGGACATAGTGTGTTACTGGTAAGCAGGCATAAACTATTCAGCAATCCAATTTGTATGATTAGGGAAATTGGATAAGCAGGATGTGTTTATGTCTTTTTTATTGATGAAATGAAGGGGTTTAGCGCATGTATCAAATTTTGAAGGTTTTAAATAACAATGTATTTCTTGCAAAGCACGATAAGGGAGAAAGAATTTTAGTAGGGAAAGGCATTGGATATGGGAAAAAGCCCGGAGATAAGTTTACAGCAATCGAAAATGCAAAAATCTATACATTGACTGGTAAAGAGAACGAGCGCTCGGTAATTAATGCTGTGAAAGGAATTGCTCCGAAATATCTGGAGGCTGCGGGAAGAATCATTGATGAAGCGGAAGTTGTTTTTGGAACGATCAATCCGGATATCTTGATTCCACTGGCAGATCATATTGCTTTTGCCGCAAAACGGGCAGAAGAGAATATTTACATTCCCAATCCATTTATCGCAGATATTAAAGCATTATTTGGTAAAGAATATACGGTAGTTGTGAAAAGCCGGGAAATCATTGAAAGAATGACTGGTTACAGAATTACAGACGATGAAGCTGGATTTATCGCACTGCATGTTCATTCCGGATTATCAGATACGCAAGTATCGGAAACATTGAAAATCACACAGATCATAGATGAATGTATGCTGAATATAGAGAAGATGCTCAATCAGGATATCAGCCGGGAATCACTGGGTGGAATACGGTTGATGAGTCATCTATATTATATGATTGCAAGAGCCAAGGCACAAGAAGTACTCAACATAGATTTGAATCACTTTGTTGAGGAAAACTATGCAAGGGCAGGCATGGTGGCGCGGCATATATGCAGATATGTAGAAGATAGATTGAGAATACCGGTTAAGAGCCAAGAAGAAGGTTTCCTTGCGGTACATATTCAGACAATCATTCTTCCATAAATATATAAATGAATAAAAAGGAGTTAAAACTATGAAAAAATTTGAGTACACAATTAAGGATGAATTAGGAATTCACGCAAGACCGGCAGGAATGCTTGCGAAAGAAGCAAAAAATTATAAGAGTACGATCACAATCACAAAAGAAGGCAAATCTGCAGAAGTGACAAGATTGTTAGCATTAATGTCTCTAGGGGTAAAATGTGGACAGACCATAGAAATTTCCGTAGAAGGAGAAGACGAAGATACGGCTTTTGAAGGGGTCAAAGCATTTTTCGAAGAAAATTTATAAAGTTTATTAAAAATGATAGGGAATAAGAACTATGGAGTGTTTAAAAGGGAAATCGGTATATAGAGGAATTGCTCTTGGTAAAATTTCTGTGTTGAAGAAAACGGACTATGTTGTAAAGCGGACAAAAGTGGAAAATGCAGATGAAGAGATTGAAAGAGTGGAAAGGGCAAAAAAACTTGCCTGTACCCAATTGCAGAGATTGTATGAGAAAGCTTTAAAAGAAGTGGGAGAAGCAAGCGCTGCAATTTTCGAGGTTCATCAGATGATGCTGGAGGATGCGGATTTCAATGAAGCAATTGAGAATATCATACGGACGCAGGAGGTAAATGCGGAATATGCAGTTGCTTCGGCTGGAGACAGCTTCTCGGAAATGTTTGCGAGTATGGATGATGACTATATGCGCGCAAGAGCAGCGGACATCAAAGACATTTCGGAACGATTGGTACAGAATCTTGCGGGAAATGCAGACAATGATCTGCAATTTGCGGAACCTGTCATAGTAGTTGCGGATGATTTGACTCCGAGTGAAACAGTCCAGATGGATAAAGAAAAAATTCTTGCGTTTGTGACAGTACACGGATCTACGAATTCCCACACAGCAATTTTGGCGCGTATGATGAATATCCCGGCGCTTATTGGTGTGAATATGGATTTGGAAAAGCTAAAGACAGGCATGGAAGCTGTTGTAGATGGGTTCAAAGGAGAAATGATTTTAGAACCTACAGAAGAAGCGAAGAAAGCTGCTTTCACCAAAATCTCTGAAGAGAAAGAAAAAGCAAATCTGCTTCTTGAATTAAAAGGAAAAGAAAATAGAACCCGTAGCGGAAAGAAAATAGAAATTTATGCAAATATCGGAAGTGCATCTGATGTAGGATATGTACTAGAAAATGATGCCGGAGGAATCGGCTTATTCCGAAGCGAATTTCTATACATTGGAAGAAATGAACTGCCGGGTGAAGAAGAACAGTTTCAGGCATATAAGCAGGTAGCACAGAATATGGCTGGAAAGAAAGTGATTATTCGCACATTGGATATTGGAGCAGATAAACAGGCAGATTACTTAAAGCTTGGAAAAGAGGAAAATCCGGCACTTGGATATCGGGCAATCCGCATCTGTCTGACACAGCCGGAAATTTTCAAGGCACAGTTGCGTGCCATTTTCAGAGCATCTGCGTACGGAAACATTTCGATCATGTATCCGATGATCACCTCGGTGGAAGAAGTGAAAAGGATTCAACGCATCGTGACAGAAGTGAAGAAAGAACTTTATGAGTGCGACATTCCATATAAAGATGTGGAAGAGGGCATAATGATCGAGACACCGGCAGCAGTTATGATCAGTGATGAATTAGCCGAAATGGTAGATTTTTTCAGTATAGGTACAAACGATCTGACACAGTATACACTTGCGATCGATCGCCAGAACGAAAAACTGGATTCATTCTATAAGCCTCATCATAAGGCAATATTAAAAATGATCCAAATGGTTGTAGATAATTCGCACAAAGCAGGAAAATGGACCGGAATTTGCGGAGAGCTTGGTGCGGATATGGAATTGACAGAAACCTTTGTTAAAATGGGAGTCGATGAGTTGTCCGTTGCACCATCTGCGGTTCTGAAATTAAGAAAAATTATTCGTGAAATGAAGTAAAGGAAAAGGAGAAAGACATGCTTGGTTCATTAAAAGAAAAGTTAGGATTCGGGAGAAAGGCAGGAGAAATTTTATATGCACCAATCGAGGGAGAGGCAGTGGAACTTTCTACGGTAAGTGATCCTACGTTTGGTCAGGAAATTTTAGGAAAAGGAGCCGCAATTATTCCGTCGGTAGGAAAAGTATTTGCACCGATAGACGGAACGGTTGAAATGGTGTTTGATACGAAACATGCCATTACAATGAAAGCAGAAAGCGGGATGGAAATACTCATTCATGTGGGATTGGATACCGTTACACTAAATGGGGAGCCATTTACAGCACATGTATCTGCAGGAGACAAGGTGAAGGCGGGAGATTTGATGTTGGATTTTGATATTCAGGCAATTAAAAATGCAGGTCTGGAAGTGATTTCACCAATCATCATTTGCAATACTGCAGATTACAGTGAAATCAAAGCGGTAAGCGGAAAAGCAGTAACAGTAAAAGATGAAGTGATGACTGTTATCAAATAATACAGATATTGAACCTTGTAAAGCGAGGTTTTATATAAGAGAAGATGTAACATAAGAAATGAGAGAAAAGGAGGAAAAAATTATGAAATATCTTCAAAAATTAGGTAAAGCATTGATGCTTCCAGTAGCTTGCCTACCAATCTGTGGTATCCTTATGGGTATCGGATACTTCTTGTGTCCTGCTACAATGCAGGGTGGTGACATTACCGGTATGAAGGAAATCATCGGAATGTTCCTTGTAAAAGCCGGTGGAGCTTTGATTGACAACATGGCAATCTTATTTGCAATCGGTGTTGGTGTCGGTATGTCAGATGACAACGACGGTACTGGCGGCCTTGCGGCTATGGTTTCCTGGTTAATGATGACAACACTTCTTTCAGAAGGCGTTGTAACAGTAATCAGACCTTCTGTTGTTGAAAATGCAAACTACCTACTTGCATTCCAGAAAATTGCGAATCCATTCATCGGTATCATTGCCGGTATCATCGGTTCAAGCTGCTACAACAAGTTCAGAGGAACAAAATTACCTTCATGGCTTGCGTTCTTCAGTGGTAAACGCAGTGTAGCGATCGTTGCAGGTGTTGTTTCTATTTTAACATCCGCAGTATTATTATTCGTATGGCCGATCATATTCAGTGGACTTATTTCAATTGGTCAGGCAATCGTGAAATTAGATGCAGTAGGTGCTGGTATTTACGCATTCTTAAACCGTCTGTTAATTCCGACAGGTTTACACCATGCGCTGAACAACGTATTCTGGTTCGATACAATCGGACTTGGTGACTTGACAAACTTCTGGGATGGTAAAACATCTGCTGATGTTTCTTGGAGCTTAGGTATGTACATGTCAGGATTCTTCCCATGTATGATGTTTGGTGTTCCTGGTGCAGCTTTGGCTATGGTTCACACAGCAAAACCGGCTAAGAAGAAAGTAGCAATCGGTTTAGTTGCTTCTGCAGCAGTTTGTGCATTCCTTTGCGGTGTTACAGAACCATTCGAGTTTGGTTTCATGTTCTTAGCACCGGCTTTATATGTAGTATATGCTTTATTATACGGTATCTTCGTAGCAGTTACTACGGCATTGGGATTCCGTGCAGGTTTCTCATTCTCAGCAGGTGCAACTGACTTACTTTTCTCTTCTTCATTACCGGCAGCACAGAAGACATGGATGATCATTCCTTTGGGTATTGCAGCATTCCTAATCTTCTATGTAGTATTCCGTTTCGCTATTACAAAGTTTGATTTAAAAACTCCAGGTAGAGAAGACGATGATGATACAGAAGCAGAAACAAAAGCGGTTTTATCAAACAATGACTTTACAGAAGTTGCTAAAATCATCTTAGAAGGTTTAGGCGGAAAAGAAAACATTACTTCTATTGATAATTGTATTACAAGGCTACGTCTTGAAGTAAAAGACTATACATTAGTCAATGAAAAGAAAATTAAGTCCGCAGGTGTTGCAGGTGTCATTCGTCCTGGAAAAACAAGTGTACAAGTAATTATCGGAACACAAGTACAGCACGTTGCAGATGAATTCAAATTATTATGTAAATAATTCCTGAAGGTCAGGATTCATACATAAGGACAGAATACAGGATGAGGAAATGCGGAATGCATTTCCTTATTCTGTTGTAGAAAAGAGGTTGACGGTATGAAAAATATTTTAGAGTGTTGTGTGGATTCTGTGGAGTCGGCATTGGCAGCTGAAGCAGGAGGAGCCGATAGAATAGAATTGTGCAGTGGATTGGTGATAGGAGGTATCACCCCTACAAAAGCATTGTTCCAGAAAGTGAAAGAAGCTACGAACCTTCCGATCCGGGTACTATTAAGACCGAGATTTGGTGACTTTTGCTATACACAGTATGAGCATGAAATATTAAAGGAAGAAGTAAAAATGTTTCGACGTTTAGGAGCAGACGGAATTGTAATAGGAAGTCTTGCACCAGATGGAAGCTTGAATATACACCAGATGAAAGAGTTGATGGAAGAAGCTGCAGACATGAAAGTAACATTGCACAGAGCATTTGATATGTGCAAGGATCCTCTACAGACAATGGAAGAGGCAAAAAAACTTGGAGTTACTACAATATTGACATCCGGACAAAAAAACTGTGCAATAGATGGAATGGAGCTTTTGGCTCAGCTAGTCAAAAAGAGTAAAGGGGGGATAGAAATTCTTGTTGGAGGAGGTGTGGATTCCGCCGTAATAGAACGGATTTATTGCGAAACGAAGGCTACATCATATCATATGTCCGGTAAAATATCAGTACCGAGCCAAATGGAATATAGAAATTCGAAAGTAAGTATGGGATTGTCTTCCATGAGTGAATATGAAATATGGAGGACGAGTGAAAATAGGATTCGGGAAGCAAAAGTATGTTTAGAGCGGCTGTAAAAAACAGGGTTGTTAAGTTTTTATGAATATTTTCAGCAGTATTTGACATTTAATGGACAAATATTTATAATAAACAAGAAAAAGATGTGACACAGGGAGGGAAATGTATGAGAGTGATCGGTGGAAGTGCAAAACGGTTACAATTAAGGACTTTAGAAGGATTTGAGACAAGACCAACTACAGACCGGATCAAAGAAACATTGTTTAATATGATCTCACCATACCTTTGTGATTGTACATTTCTGGATCTGTTTGCCGGAAGTGGCGGAATCGGAATCGAGGCTCTTAGCCGGGGCGCTAAGGAAGCGGTTTTTGTGGAGAAGAATCCGAAGGCTATGGAATGCATTCGGGAGAATTTGAAAGTTACAAAGCTTGATACACAGGCAGAGGTACTGCAAATGGATGTATTTACAGCTCTCCATAGGTTAGAGGGGACCATGTGCTTTGACTATATATTTATGGACCCGCCATATAATAAGAAGCTGGAAAAAGAGGCGCTTCTTTACTTGTCAGAGTCAGACCTTATTCATCGGGATACTGTGATTATCGTAGAAGCTTCAAAAGAAACGGATTTCACATATTTGTCTGATTTTGGATTTGCAGAGATCAAGACAAAAGAATATAAGACAAATAAGCATATATTTATAGAAAGAGAGCGAGGAGAGGAAGTATGCTAAGAGCGATTTATCCGGGAAGCTTTGACCCTGTTACATTGGGACATATGGATATCATCAGACGTTCCAGCAACATTGTGGATGAATTAATTGTCGGAGTATTGAATAATAATGCAAAAACTCCGTTGTTTTCTGTGAAAGAACGTGTTAGAATGTTAAAAGAGGCGACAAAAGAACTGGAAAATGTACAGATTATTCCGTTTGAAGGCTTATTGATTGATTTTGTAAAGAAGATGGATGCGAAGCTTGTAATTCGTGGGCTTCGCGCAATTACGGATTTTGAATATGAACTTCAGATGTCACAGACCAATCATAAGCTGGCACCGGACATAGAGACTATGTTTTTGACAACCAGTCTTGAGTATTCATTTTTGAGTTCTACTACAGTGAAAGAGATTGCCACTTTCGGAGGAGATATTTCACAGTTCGTCCCTCCGGTTGTTATTGAGAATATAAAGCAAAAAATGGAAATTAAGAATAAAAAGGAGAGTATTACCCATGAGTAGCCGTATTGAACAGATTATTGAAGAAATTGAGGAGTATATCGATAGCTGTAAGTTTCAGCCACTTTCTACTACAAAAATTATTGTGAACAAAGAACAGATGGATGAGTTACTTCGTGAACTTCGCATGAAGACACCGGACGAGATCAAACGTTACCAGAAAATCATTGCAAATAAAGATGCAATTCTTGCTGATGCCCAGGCGAAAGCTGACAGTATGCTTGAGGAAGCACAGATTCATACGAACGAACTTGTAAGCGAACATGAAATCATGCAGCAGGCTTATGCACAGGCAAATGAAGTAGTTATGACAGCTACAGAACAGGCACAGGAGATTTTGGATAATGCAACAAGTGATGCGAATGATATTCGTATCGGAGCCATTCAATATGCGAATGATATTCTTGCGAACGCAGAGAATATTATCGGTCATACACTGGATAGCTACACAACCAAGTATGACGGTCTTGTAAATTCTCTTCGAGAGTGCTATGAAGTTGTTCGTACAAATCGTGCAGAACTTCAGGTTCCTGACAAATCAGACAGAGGAGTACAGGCTGAAGTTGGTAACGATCAGGTATAACATCAGATCAATTTTATATAGCAAATAGCGAATAAGCTGGTTACGATTGCCGTAATCAGCTTTTCTATTATGTATGGAACGATAGAAATCCCGGTTCCGTAAAGCATACATTGTGTCTGTGCCACGGAACATATTCCGCCGAAAGAAATAAGTGCCATTACAAGAACAAATCGCACTGAGAATAAAATGTCCGATGCCGCAAGCATAGAGATCCCGTTTGTCACCTCGAAGGAAGGGAGAAGAATCAGATCCCAGAAAGGCAGATGGACAGGAAGTTCTTTCAAAAGAGTAAGAAAGATCGAAAAAAGAATGATATATCCACCTACTTTTGTGATGGTTTCAAATCCATTCATGATCGTATCATCAAGAAGTTCGAAATCAAAATGTACAGGGAATCCGGAGGTATAAGTTTTCCCTTTTCTGAAAGCGCTGTTTCTGTTGTAAATTTTTCGGGATAAAAAACTTAAAAGGATAGGAGAGAGAAAAAGGATACAAAAGGAAGGAAGTATGAATTCTTCTTTTCCTAATTTCTTGATCACTGCATAGTTCATAATGAACATAGGGCTTGTATTGTTACAAAAGGAAAGCAGATAGCAGGCTTCATTTCGATCGATTTTATTTGCTCTCAACAAATCGGCTGTTACCTTTGCGCCCATAGGGTAGCCGCAGAGGAAACCGCTGAGCACAGCAAAGGTTCCTGCCGGACTTGTCTGAAACAGCGGTGATAGAACAGGAGACAGGAGCTTGGTAATATATTGCATTGTATTCGTGGATACCAATAGATTTGTGATAATGATAAAGGGAAGCAACGTTGGAAGGACAATTTGAAACCATAACAAAAGTCCTTCACTGGCGCCGTCAAATGTTTCTTTCGGTTTCAGAAGCATAAAGGAAAAAAGCAGTATCAGAGAAAGCGGCATGATTTTTCTTTTCATAACGGATTCCTTTTCTTTGTATAATCTATTGAAAGTTATATGATAATACTTGATTTTTTATGTTCAATGTGCAACAATATAGATAGAATTTTTTTAACTAAGAGAGGGAATGAAAATGGCATTAGAAAATTATGAACCAAAAAGTGTATTGCATTATTTTGAAGAGCTGACAAAGATCCCACATGGAACATATGATTGCAAGAGAGTCAGTGATTACTGTGTGGAATTTGCAAAGAGCCTTGGGCTTGAATACATTCAGGATGAGGCCTACAATGTAATCATTAAGAAGGATGGAACACCAGGATATGAGAACAGCGATCCGGTTATCATTCAAGGACACTTGGATATGGTTTGTGAGAAGACACATGATTCTGCACATGATTTCAAAAATGATCCTTTGGAACTTTATGTAGAAGACGGTAATATCCGTGCAAAAGATACATCACTTGGTGGAGATGATGGAATTGCCATCGCATATGCCATGGCGGTACTTGCAAGCAATGATTTAGAACATCCTCCAATTGAAGCGGTCTTTACAACGGATGAAGAAGAAGGTATGGGCGGAGCCAATGCGATCGATCTGTCTGTATTAAAGGGACGTATGCTGATCAATATTGATTCAGAAGAAGAAGGAAAATTGATTGTAGGGTGCGAAGGAGGATACGAGAATCCGGTAACAGTTCCGGTTGAGAGAGAAGAAAAAACAGGAACAGTCATAACTGTGAATATAAAAGGATTAAAAGGTGGACATTCTGGTATTGAGATCCATACACAACGCGGAAATGCCAATAAGCTGATGGGAAGACTTTTGATGACTTTAGCGGCAAAAGAAGTAGATTATGCATTGGTTGAGATCAACGGCGGTTCAAAACCAAATGTTATCGCGCAGTCTGCAACAGCCAAACTTGTTGTGAATTGCCCGAACTGTGCAAAGAAAGCTCTTGAAGTGATCGAAGCATATGAGGCAGACTTAAAAGTTGAATTTGGTAAAGATGAGCCGGATCTTACATTTGTTGTTTCAACAGAGGACGACCAGACAGTAAATGCAATGACAAAAGAAAGCACTAAGAAAATCACATTCTTTGTGACAGCAACGCCGGATGGTGTACAGTGCAATAGCCGTGATATTGAAGGTCTTGTAGAGACTTCCTTGAACCTTGGTATCGTTTCTACGAGAGAAGATTCTGTATGGGCGGATTTCCGTGTAAGAAGTTCTGTACAGAGCAAGAAAGACAACATGAAAGTTGTACTTGCTATGTGGGCAGAATATCTTGGCGGAACTGCATCTGTAGAAGCAGAATATCCGGCATGGGTATTCAAACAGGATTCTAAACTTCGTCCGATTATGATTGATACATATGCTGATTTATTTGGACATGAACCTGAGGTAGCTACTATTCACGCAGGTTTGGAATGTGGACTTTTCGCGGGCAAATTAGAGGGACTTGATAGTGTATCTTTTGGACCGGCTATGGGACACGTTCACTCTGTAAATGAGTATCTGAACATAGAGTCTGTAGGACGTATGTGGGAATACTTAAAAGCTGTATTAAAAAATTGTAAATAATTTTCTGATTCAGAATGAGAATTAAGAAGAAAGAATAAAACATATAGTAATACAAAAAGGAGTTTTCTATGAAAAGGAAATTAAAAGGCAATCTGCTCCTTCTTGTATTACTATTTTCTTTTTTTGATGTTCTTGGCATGCAGAAAATATACGAAAAGGGAGAACTTTCAAGGCTCCATAAACATATGGTTTCAACACAAGGATTTCGGGATCATATTATGAATGAGCGTGTGTTGAAAATGATAGAAGAATCAGAAAATCCTGGCTTGTATGCCGGGCTCTATCTGCTGGAAAGTAAGTTTTCTTATCTTCCTTTTTCGCAGACTGATTCAAAAGCTGAGATGGACAGGATACACGATAAGTGGGCGGTAAAAAAGGAATGGGTTCCTTATCAGAAAGCATGTTATGCAATTTGGAATGATCTGCAATACTTTCCAGTGCCGGAATCTTCTTTGGATTCTTCACTTCGTGTGAGGTACAGTGACAGTTGGATGAATGAAAGAACATATGGCGGGAAAAGGGGACACGAAGGAACGGATATTATGGCTTCAAAGAATCGAAGAGATATCTATCCAGTTCTTAGTATGACAGACGGTATTGTGACAAGCAAAGGCTGGCTTCCAAAAGGTGGATGGAGAATCGGAATTACAGCGCCGGGAGGCGGATATTTCTATTATGCACATTTGTCTTCTTATGGACAGGTAGAGATAGGAGACGAGGTGAAAGCGGGTGACTTGCTTGGATATATGGGAGACAGTGGGTACGGCAAAGAAGGAACGACGGGGCAGTTTCCGGTGCACCTTCATGTAGGAATATATCTGCAGGAAAATGGGAAAGAAATCAGTATCAATCCTTACTGGATATTAAGATATCTGGAAAAACATAAGTTAAAATACACATTCTCCTAGTGCAACAAAAGAAGATATGCTATAATAAAAGGCAATGTGGAGGACTATGAGATGAATTTACCAATTGCCTTTGAGGAAAAGATGAAAAAACTTCTGGGAGAGGAATTCTCAGATTATATAAAATGTTACGAAGAACCAAGATTTTACGGGCTTCGTGTTAATACAAAAAAGATTACAGTGGAAAAATTTAAAGAGATTTGCCCTTTTGATATTCAACCGATTCCGTGGATTGAGAACGGTTTTTACTATGATGGGGAGAAAGTACAGCCAGCCAAGCATCCCTATTATTTTGCCGGATTGTATTACTTGCAGGAACCAAGCGCTATGACACCGGCGAATCGTCTTCCTGTGGAACCGGGAGATAAAGTGTTGGACGTATGTGCAGCACCGGGCGGTAAAGCTACGGAGCTTGGAGCAAAATTAAAGAATGAAGGTGTGCTGATTGCCAATGACATCAGCAACTCCAGAGCAAAGGGACTGCTTAAGAATATTGAAGTGTTCGGGATTGGGAATGTACTTGTGCTAAGTGAAGAACCGGGGAAGATTGAAAATTATTTTCAGGAATATTTTGATAAAATTCTCATTGATGCGCCATGTTCCGGAGAAGGGATGTTCCGCAAAGATAAGAAGATGGTGAAGGCGTGGGAAGAACACGGGCCGGAGTTTTTTGCAAAAATTCAAAGGAGCATTGTAACCCAGGCTGCTAGAATGCTAAAACCGGGCGGTATGATTCTTTATTCTACTTGTACGTTTGATCCGGAGGAAAATGAAGGAACGATAGAATACTTGCTGGAACAGTATCCGGAATTTGTCATCAAAGAAATGGAATCATATGAGGGATTTGCAGAAGGAATGCCGGAAGTGACAGCATCAAAATCAGAAGAGTTCAAAAAAACAGTCCGAATTTTCCCGCATAAAATGCATGGAGAAGGACATTTTCTTGCGCTTTTGCAAAAAGGTGAAAAGCAGGAAGAAGCATCTGTGAAAATTAAGCCAAAACGTGGGAAGAAAGTTCCGGAAGAACTGGAAACATTTTTCAAAGATGTAAACTGGGACGTGGATTTCCATCGTCTGGAAATCCATACAGAGCGTGTATATTATATGCCGGAAAATCTGCCGGATGTAAAAGGAATCCGTTTCCTGCGTACGGGATTGTATCTTGGAGATGTGAAGAAAAATCGGTTTGAACCAAGTCAGGCATTTGCCATGTGCCTGAAGAAGGAGGAATATGCGCATACGATTTCTCTTTCGGTGGAAGATGAAAGAGTGGCAAAATATTTAAAGGGTGAAACGATAGAAGTAGATGATCTTGTTTCATCTAAGGAAAAAGGATGGCAGTTGATCTGTGTAGAGGAGTATCCGCTCGGATGGGGGAAACTTTCCAACGGCACATTGAAGAATAAATATCTGCCGGGATGGAGACTACAATCATAATGATGAGACTTGATAAATATTTGTCTGAGATGGGAGAAGGAACCCGTTCGGAAGTGAAGAAATATATCCGGCAAGGAATGGTTACTGTTGATGGAGTTCCTGCAAAGAAGCCTGAAGAGAAGGTAGACGAGACATGCCAGACCGTCTGCATAAATGGCAGAAAAATCGGATATGAAAAATTTGAGTACTACATGTTGAATAAACCGCAGGGAGTGGTGTCGGCAACGGTAGACAATCACGACAAAACAGTTGTGGAATTGATTGAAAGTAGGAGGCAAAAGGATCTATTCCCGGTAGGGCGACTGGATAAAGATACAGAAGGTCTTCTTCTGATCACAAATGACGGGGAAACTGCGCACCGTCTTCTGGCACCGAATAAGCATGTAGATAAAGTGTATTATGCGAAAATACAGGGAAGAGTGACAGAAGAGACTGTTAGAAAATTCAGTGAAGGGCTTAATATCGGCAGGGATGAATTTGCAAAGCCTTCTAAATTGCATATTCTAAAAGCGGACGAAAAATCAGAGATTGAGCTTACCATTCAAGAAGGAAAATTTCATCAGGTAAAGCGGATGTTCCATGCTGTCGGAATGGAAGTTATTTATTTGAAAAGGCTTTCCATGGGAACCCTTGTATTAGATCCGTCATTAAAGCCGGGAGAATATAGACCGCTTGAAGTAAATGAGGTAAAAAAATTATGTTAGAGAATGTGAAAGCAGTTATTTTTGATCTGGACGGAACCCTTGTGGATTCCATGTGGGTATGGACGTCGGTAGATCATGATTATATAGAAAAATACAATTTGACAGTGCCGGAGAACTTTTATGCCGTGATGGAAGGCATGAGTTTCACAGAGACGGCACAACATTTTTTGGATACATTTCCGGAAATCACATTAAGTCTGGAGGATCTGAAAAGGGAATGGATTGCCATGGCGGAAGAGAAATACTGTCATGAAGTCCCACTGAAGAAGGGTGTCCGGGAATTTCTCGCGGAGTTAAACAATCGGGGGATACGAACCGGAATGGCTACAAGTAACAGTCGTGTGCTGGCCGAAGGACTTTTGGAGTCCAATGGAATCAGGAAGTATTTCGATACGATTTGGACGTCCTGTGATGTCAAAGTGGGGAAACCAGCACCGGATGTATATCTGAAAGTGGCTTCGGAACTTCAGGTGCAACCCAAAGATTGTCTTGTATTTGAAGATGTTCCCATGGGAATTCTTGCAGGAAAAAATGCAGGAATGAAAGTCTGTGCGGTAGAGGATACATTTTCGGAACACCAAAGGGAAAAGAAACGGGAACTTGCAGATTATTATATTCAGGATTATGACGATATCAAAACAAAAAACTATGAGGTGCTATAAATGCAGCAAGGATTTTTACCGATTACAAGAGAAGAAATGCTGGAAAGAGGATGGGAACAGGTAGATTTTGTCTATGTGTCCGGTGATGCTTATGTGGATCACCCATCTTTTGGACATGCGATTATTACAAGAGTTCTGGAAGCAAATGGTTATAAGATTGGAATGATCTGTCAGCCGGATTGGAAAAACAAAGAGAGTATTACCGTGTTTGGAGAACCAAGACTTGGATTTCTTGTTTCAAGCGGGAATATGGATTCTATGGTAAATCATTATTCTGTGTCGAAGAAACGAAGAAAAGCGGATGCCTATACACCGGGAGGCGTGATGGGCAAACGTCCGGATTATGCAGCAGTCGTATATAGCAATCTGATTCGCCAGGTATATAAGAAGACGCCGATTATCTTGGGCGGAATTGAAGCCAGCCTTCGAAGACTGGCACATTATGATTATTGGAGTAATCATCTGAAGCGTTCCATTCTTCTGGATTCCGGAGCCGACATTATATCATATGGGATGGGAGAACGTTCTATTGTAGAGATTGCAGATGCACTTAACGCAGGAATTGAAGTTTCAGACATCACATATATTGATGGAACGGTCTGCAAAGTCAAGAACCTGGACAGTGTTTATGATGCTATCATTTTGGAATCTTATTCAGATTTAAAGGCTGATAAATTAAATTATGCAAAAAGTTTCTATACACAATATTGTAATACAGATCCATTTACCGCAAAACGACTTGTAGAACCATATTCCGATCATTTATATGTCGTGCAGAACCCACCGTCTAAACCGCTGAGTCAGTCGGAGATGGACCGGGTATATAGTTATCCTTATATGAGAACTTATCATCCGTCTTACGAAGAAGCGGGAGGTGTACCTGCAATCGAGGAAGTGAAATACAGCCTGATCAGCAATCGGGGATGTTTCGGTGCGTGCAGTTTCTGTGCTCTTACGTTTCATCAGGGACGGATTATTCAGACAAGAAGCCATGAGTCCTTAATTGAAGAAGCGAAGAAATTCATATGGGATAAAGAGTTCAAAGGATACATTCATGATGTGGGTGGACCTACTGCTAATTTCCGTGCGCCGGCATGTGAAAAACAGTTAACCCACGGTGCATGTAAATACAAGCAGTGCCTATTCCCGAAACCGTGTAAGAATCTCATTGCAGATCATAAAGATTATTTAAAATTATTGAGAAAATTGCGGGAACTCCCAAATGTAAAGAAAGTGTTCATTCGTTCAGGGATTCGTTTTGATTATCTTCTCGCAGATCGGGATGATACATTTTTCAAAGAACTGTGCGAATATCATGTGAGCGGACAACTGAAAGTTGCTCCGGAACATGTATCCGATGCGGTGCTTTCCAAAATGGGAAAACCGGAAAATGGGGTCTATCAAGAATTTTGTAGGAAATATAAACGGATTAATGAGCAGTTAGGAAAGAATCAGTTTCTTGTTCCATATTTGATGTCTTCGCATCCTGGATCTACTATGAAGGAGGCAGTAGAGCTTGCAGAATATTTGCGGGATCTTGGATATATGCCGGAACAGGTGCAGGATTTTTATCCTACACCGTCTACCATTTCCACTTGTATGTATTATACGGGAGTAGATCCAAGAACGATGGAACCTGTGTATGTTCCGATAAATCCGCATGAAAAGGCTATGCAGAGAGCATTGATCCAGTACCGGAATCCGAAAAATTATGATCTTGTGCTGGAAGCGCTGAAGAAAGCAGATCGAATGGATCTTGTTGGATTTGATAAGAAATGCCTCATTCGACCGAGAAATACAGGGAACGGGAAGCCGAAGAATGGTTACGGATGGGATGCAAAGTCAAAGGACAGCAAAGCAAAGGAAGGAAAGCCGAAGAAGAAAAAGGCAATCCGGAATGTACACAAAAAGAAGAGCAGATAAAGGAGAACGATCATAAATGAAAGTGACAAAAGGAAGCGCAGGGTATCTTTATCAGAAGAAGAAAAAGGAACTGATGAAAACCATATTGGAATTCGGAATCGTGGCCGCTCTTTTTGTGACCGGGTATGTTACTACAAAAACAAGATTGAATCTGTTGACTTTGGTGGCTGTCCTTGGCTGTCTTCCGGCATCCAAAGCGCTTGTGGGGATTATCATGCTGGCGCCGCGAAAATCGCTGGAAGAGGAAAAGGTAAAAGAAATTGAAGAAAAAGGATCTCGTTTGACGAAAGCATATGACATGATCATTACAAGTTATGAACATGTTATGCCGATAGGCAGTTTGATCATATCCGGTAATACGATATGTGGTTATACAGAAAGTAAAAAAATAGAAACTGCTTATACCGAGCAATACATTCGAAAAACACTTGCGAATAATTACTATGAGAAAATATCTGTAAAAATATTTCAGGACTACAAAGCATATATCAACCGGGTGGAAAGTATGAACGTATTGGCGGAGAAGGATAGAGACAACAAGAAACATGAGGAAGGTATGAGAGATGTGATTCTCACTCTTTCTATGTAAAGGGGAAAAAGATGCAGGAAATCAAAGTAACAGCAAATGAAGCAGGACAGCGTCTGGATAAGCTTTTGGCAAAATATCTGAATGAGGCACCAAAAAGTTTTCTTTATAAAATGCTTCGAAAAAAAAATATTGTCTTGAATGGAAAGAAGGCAACAGGAAGTGAAAAACTCGTCTGTGGAGATTCAGTAAAGCTCTTCCTTTCGGATGAAACTATCGACAAATTTTCGAAATCTATTATCCGGAAAACGAAAGGAACATTGGATATTTTATATGAGGATCCGGATATTCTTATCATCAATAAACCCGCAGGAATGCTTTCGCAGAAGGCAGAGGCAAACGATGTATCCGTAGTGGAATATCTGATTACTTATCTTTTGGAAAGCGGGCAGATTACGGAAGAAGAATTGAGGAGTTTTAAGCCTTCTATCTGTAATCGTCTTGACCGTAATACAAGTGGGATTTTGGTATGCGGGAAGAGCCTGATCGGTCTGCAGAAAATGGCCGAGATGTTCCGAGAAAGAAGTATGAAGAAATTTTATCAGTGTATTGTAGAAGGTGACGTGAAGGAAACACAACATATCAAGGGATATCTTGTAAAAGATGAATCGACCAACAGGGTAATGATCCATGAGAACGCACTTCCTGAGAGCCAGCCGATTGAGACAGAATACCGTCCGTTGCGAAGATTGAATCACGGAACACTTCTGGAGGTGCATTTGATCACCGGAAGAACCCATCAGATCCGTGCCCATCTGGCATCCGTAGGACATCCCATTGTAGGGGATCATAAGTATGGAGACAGGAAAGTAAATCAATATTATAAAGAGCAGTATCAATTAGGGTCGCAACTTCTTCACGCATATCGTCTTTCTATGCCGGAGCATATGAAAGGATTGGAACAAATTTCGGGGAAAGTGTTTACCGCACCTCTTCCGAAAAAATTTAGTGATATATTAGAAAGAGAAAGTATAAAGGAATGAGTACGTGGAGTTCAAGAGGGCTAAGAGGATCTACCTTAGAGGATTTGATAAACCGGACAAATGAAAGATATTTGGAGAAGGGTCTTGCTTTGATTCAAAAAATACCGACACCGATTACACCTGTACGGATTGATAAAGAACACAGACATATTACGCTGGCGTATTTTGACCAGCAAAGTACTGTGGACTATATTGGAGCAGTGCAGGGGATTCCGGTATGCTTTGATGCGAAAGAGTGCAGTGCAAATACCTTCCCTTTACAGAATATTCATGAACATCAGGTAGAGTTCATGAACCATTTTGAAAAGCAAGGAGGCATTTCGTTTCTGCTAATTCACTACAGCGCAAGAAATGTGCTGTATTATATGCGGATTCAGGAACTGAATGTGTTTTGGGAACGGGCGAAAAAAGGTGGAAGAAAAAGTTTCCGTTTTGATGAACTGGATGATCGTTTCTTTATGGAGCTTTCGAAAGGAATCTATGTGCCTTATCTAGATATGCTGCAGAAAGATTTGAACCTCAGAGATGATTAAAAGAACAGGAGAATTGGAACATGAGTTATAAAAGATTAATTCCCTGCATTTTTATTGATAAGGGGAACGCAGTAAAATGGTTCCGCGATACGGAAATAATCGCGGAAGATCCTGTAGAGCTTGCGAAGTACTACAATGACCGTGGAGCGGATGAATTGATTGTGTTTGATCTGTCATCTACGGATGAAGAACATGAAGCATCTATTCAGACTATGAAGAAGATGAATCGGGAAATCCATATTCCGATGACCGCCGGTGGGAATATCAAAAATCAGGATGATGTCAAAAAGATTCTTTATGCCGGAGCAAAGAGAGTGCTGATCAATCTTTCCAAAGCTGAAATGCCGGAGTTTCTTGTTGAAGTATCCAAAAGATTTGGAAAAGAAAGTATTGCGGTATCTTTGAATGATTTTGATACTCTTTTTAAACAACAGAGATTGATTGAAGAGTACGCAAGCAGTCTGATATTTATGCATCGTCTGGATCTTAATTCAGTTATGAATGTGACAGACATTCCTTGTGTGATCGTGACAAATACAGAGGAGGAAGAAGAACTTCTGAAAATTCTGAAATGTCCGGGGGTAAAAGGACTTTCTGGTTACTATGTGAACCAGATGGATATGGATTTTGCTGCATTTAAAGAAAAATGTATGCGGGAAGATATTAAGATGTCTTCTTTTGAAAGTCTCATGCCATTTTCAGAATTTAAGAAAGACGAAAATGGATTGATATCAGTTATTACACAGGATTATAAGACGGGGGAAGTATTGATGTTTTCTTACATGGATGAAGAAGCATTTGAAAATACAATCCGTACCGGGAAAATGACATATTACAATCGAGACAAAAACGAAATGTGGGTAAAAGGAGAAGTGTCCGGAGAGTATCAATACATTAAGGCTTTAAATGTGGATTGCGACAAATCCACATTGCTTGCAAAAGTAAAACAGGCGGGCAATGCCTGCAGAGCGGCAGAAAGTGCGTCATGTTTTCGCACACCCCTTTTTGAAATGGATTTCAGAGACGAAAATCTGCTTGGAGTATTGGAATGTGTTTATGAAACGATTTTGGACAGAAAGAAGAACCCCAAAGAAGGGTCATATACAAATTACCTGTTAGATAAAGGGATTGATAAAATTCTAAAAAAAATAGGAGAAGGAGCAACGGAAATCGTAATAGCAGCTAAAAATCCAAATCCGGATGAAGTCAAGTATGAAATTGCAGATTTCTTATATCATGCTATGGTTCTTATGGCAGAACGGGGCGTTACGTGGGAGGATGTAATTCAGGAACTTGCAGATAGGTAGAAATGAAAAATGGTGAAACGGAATTTCATATTATGGAATGAAAGGGCATATATTCGTAATAGAATATATGTCCTTTTCATGTATAGGAAAATCTTTTACAACCCTATTTATGAAAAACATACATTGTGAACGGAGGGGAAAGATTATGAACGAAACAGAAAAGAGAAGAAAAGAGCTGTTAGAGCAGACAAGAAAGAAATACAGCAATTCTAATGTTAATCCGGCAGTGCACCCGAGATATAGTGCCGCATATACAAGTATCTATGGAAGTGAAGAAAATGAGTCTGAAGCAGCAGGAATTGGATTTCGAGTTTTTCTTGCGGTTGTATTGCTTGTTGTTTTTATTGCCATGGATCAAAGTGGAGAAAAGATTGCTACAGTGGACAGTAAGCGGATTATAGAAGAAATTGAAGCAGATACAGATTTAGAAGAAGTATGGAACAATCTTTAAATATAATCGAAAAAAAGTAAAGAAAGTACTTGACTTTTTATTTAGGTTAGAATATACTAACTTCATAAGTTAGAAATAACTAACTTAAATACTTTTGCGGAGGAAATAAAATGAAGGATTTCGAGAAATTTCTGATTATGCATTGCGCTCCCACGCTTGCATCATTAAAGCCGGCCAGTTTATTTAATTACACGTATCTATCAGAAGAAGAGCTGTCGGAAAACATTCAATATTGGAATGAAGAAATGAACGAAAAAGGACTTTATTTGACGATACTCCGGAAAAGGAACCAGAAGGCATTGATTTATGTCTGTAGAGTTCCGGATTTGGAACGTGTACTGAAAGATTTTCAAATCTTGAATTTTCTTAACGGATATGGATATGAGTGCGGCAACTGTCATGAAGCAATTGAAATATTGAAAAGCCGTCTAGAATCCCAAGAAGATTTTCCCCATGAGATTGGAGTGTTTCTTGGGTATCCGTTAGAAGATGTGACAGGATTTATTCGTAATACGGGACAGAATTTTGTCTATATGGGATTTTGGAAAGTATATGGGAATAAAGAAGAAGCAGTGAAAACCTTTCGTCGCTATAAGAAATGTACAGACATATACAGTCGCTTATGGGAACAGGGAAGGAGTGTTAAGAAGCTGATTGTAGCTGCTTGACATAAATTACAATACAGACACAAGGAGGAACGACATGAACAAGATAGCAGTTGTGTATTGGAGCGGCACAGGAAATACAGAAGCAATGGCTCAAGCTGTCCTGCAAGGAATCCAAGAAAGTGGTGCAGATGGACAGTTGTATACGAGCAGTGAATTTGCGCCGGAAATGCTGAGTGATTTCGGTACGATTGCATTTGGATGCCCGGCAATGGGTGATGAAGTGTTAGAAGAAACGGAATTTGAACCACTGTTTGAAGCTTGTAAACCGGAGCTTTCAGGGAAAAAAGTTGCCTTATTCGGTTCTTACGGATGGGGTGATGGTGCATGGATGAGAAGTTGGGAAGATGCATGCAAAGAAGCAAGTGTGAACTTAGTGTGCGACAGTGTGATCTGCAATGAAACACCAGATGAGGAAGGCATAGCCAATTGTAAGGCGCTAGGAGCTTCCTTGGCAGAATAGAACTTTATAAAATCAGTAACAGGACTCATAATAAAATCTCTAATAAAATTTTCAACAGGAAATGCTGTAGGCCATAGGTTTGCGGCATTTTTTGTTGCGCGTATCATGACCTTTATTTGAATAACTTGACAAAACTGTGTATAATAGGAGCAAATATTAATACAAAAGGATTAGAGAAAGATGGAGAAGAAATTGACGATCAATGATATTGCACACCTATCAGGAGTAGCGAAAAGTACAGTTTCCAGGTATTTGAATGGCGGGAGTGTGCGCTATGAAACTGCACAGAAAATCAAAAAAGTAATTGAAGACAATCATTATGAACCGAATGTATTTGCCAGATTAAGTGCAAAGAATAGTCATATTATAGGACTGATCGTGCCTGGATTTAACTCTGTTACAACTCCGCGGCTTGTGGAAGTGATTGTGGAATATTTAAAGAAAGAGAATTATACACCAATGATCATGCATACTGGAAATGACCTGGAAGAAGAAGCCAGATGTATGGAAAGATTGAAAAGAATGAATGTGGATGGAATGATGGTGCTTTCAACGGGAATTACAGACCGTCATAGAAAAATCGTAGAAGAGGCAGATATTCCAATCTTGTTTCTGGGACAAAGATTTCTTTATGGCAATTCAGTGGTATATGATGATTATAATGCGGGAGTAGATATAGGAAAATATATAGGCAGACAAGGAGCTTTGGATGTACTTATGCTTTGGGTGGGGGAAGAAGATCCGGCTGTTGGAAAAGAAAGAAAACAAGGTGTTATGGATGGGCTGAATTCCTGCAATGTTCCTAAGATTACATTTGAGGAAACTACTTTTTTTTACGAAGATGCAGTAGAAAATATGAGAAGAATTTTGGAAGAAAGGGAACTTCCCTCTGCAATCATCTGTGCAACAGACAGAATAGCGGAAGGAGTTTATAAGGTGCTAACGGAGAAGAATATTCAAATTGGGCAACAGGTTTACGTCACCGGTTTCGGAAATTATGAGACGAGTGAACTGCTGCAGCCACCTCTTTCTACGGTTGATTTTGATTGGAAAAGCTGCGGGGAAGTCAGTGCGGAGACAATGATCCAAATGATTCAGAGAAAGCCGGTGAGTCAAGTGCAGATTATTCCATATCGTCTGATCGAAAGAGAAAGTGTAAAAGCAATGAATCGGTAGATTTGAAAAGAGTTCGTTTTGAACTCTTTTTGTGTAAAATACACAAAAAAGGAAATGGATTTTTGGAACCGATTCCGAAATTATAATTTGTGCCCTATCCTTGTTGACATTGCAAAATCTAGAAAATATAATAAGTATAAAAGGAACCGGTTCCAAAAATCAGGAGGTAAGAAATGAGTAAATCAGAAGAGTATTTGAAGATTTCGAAAGAAATTGTAAACAATGTGGGCGGTATGGATAACATTCAAGGATCTGCACACTGTGCGACAAGGCTTCGAATTGTCTTAAAAGACAATGAGAAAGTCAATATCGAACAGTTGGAAAATATCGATAAAGTGAAAGGTGCATTTGTTGCCGGAAATCAATTGCAGCTTATTCTAGGTGCGGGTGTTGTGAATGATGTGTATGAGGTGTTTGCAAAATATACACATACCGAAAATATGTCTTTGGGAGAATTGAAGGCAGAAAGTGCAAAGAAACAAAATCCTGTACAAGCAGTAGTAAAAGCTTTGTCGGATGTATTCATCGGTATTATGCCGGCTCTCTTGGCGGCAGCACTCCTTATGGGGCTTACTGGAGTATTGGGCGGATTGGAAATTGTAAAAAAATACGATACATTGTATGCGATTAATAAGCTTGTAAGTCTTGCTTCAAACGGTATTTTCTCTATTTTACCGATGGCGGTATGCTATTCTGCTACGAAACGTTTTGGCGGGAATCCGGTACTTGGTATGGTAGTTGGTGCAATTATGCTGGATGGCTCCCTTGCCAATGCATATCAGGCCGCACAAGGACTGGTGAAACCAGAGATCATCAATCTGTTTGGATTGAAAATTGAACTGGTCGGATTCCAAGGTGGAATCATTATCGCGCTTATGATGGGATATGTTGTTGCGAAACTTGACATTTTCTTTAGTAAAAAGATACCGGATGTAATCAAACTTTTGGTTGCACCATTGTTAACTGTCTTTATTTCAACTGTACTTTTATTCACCGTAATCGGACCGGTTGGAAGAATTCTCTCCAATGGAATTACCGGTGCAATGGTGTGGGGAACCAATCACCTGGGTGCGGTAGGTTATGCATTGTTCGCAGGTATTCAGCAATTGGTGGTTATTACAGGATTGCATCATATCATTGGTGCTGTTGAGGCGCAGCTTATTGCCGATACAGGTACAAACTTTATCAATCCACTTATGTCAGTTGCTTTAATGGGACAAGGTGGTGCTGTTCTTGGATATCTTGCTGTAAACTGGAAAAATTTAAAAGCAAGAGAGTTATGTATTCCGAGTTTTCTTTCAACACTATTTGGAATCAGTGAGCCTGCAATCTTTGGTGTAAACTTAAGATATCGCTATCCTTTGATCGGAGGATGTATCGGAGGCGCTGTGGCAGGCGCATATGTTTATTTCTCAAAACTGACGGCGTTTGGATTTGGTACAACTGCTGTTCCGGGAATTGCAATCGCAAATCCGGCAAATCATGGATATTTGAATTACATTGTTGCGCATCTGATCGCATTGAGTATCGGAGCGATTTGTACGATCGTCTTTGGAAAAATTGGGGCAGATCGGCAGCAGATTACACCGGCAAAAGAGATGACGGAAGAACAAGAAGTACCGGTAAACCAGACACAGGAAGAAATTACATTGAAACTGCCGGTGAAGGGAGAAGTTTTTCCGATTACAGAATCCTCAGATCAGACTTTCTCGAAAAAAATACTTGGGAACGGTGTGGTGGTGAAACCATCGGATGATTTAGTGAAAGTAACTGCACCATGTAATGGTAAAATCGGTTTTGTATACCCGGGAGGTCATGCACTCGGACTTGAATTGGAGGATGGAACAGGGATTTTGATTCATTGTGGTGTTGATACAGTGAATTTAAACGGAGAAGGATTTTCAATCCGAACGGAAGAAGGAAAATCTGTAAAAGCAGGAGATATTTTACTGGAATTTGACAAGAGTTTCATTGAGAAAAAAGGGTACTCTTCGGAAGTAATCATGCTGGTTTCAGAGAAAAAGGAAGAAAACAAGATAAAAGTGGAAGGGATAGAAGACTATACATTATGATGAACAAAGAAGAGTATGTAGAAAAAAAACCGAGCTACCAATATATGCGGGAAACGGTTGGAAAAGATGAAAATCGCCTACACTTTCATCTTATGCCGCCTACCGGATGGATGAACGATCCAAATGGTCTGTGTCAATTCCGGGGAATCAATCATATTTATTTTCAGTACACTCCATTTTTAGCAGGATGGGGAACGAAACTTTGGGGACATTATACGACAACAGACTGGATATATTTTCAAGAGCATGATCCATTTCTGTTTCCGGATTGCGATTGGGATAGAGATGGTGTGTATAGTGGATCTGCATTTGTAGCGGAGGATAAAATTCACTACTTCTATACAGGCAATGTAAAACTGCAGGATCAGGAATATGATTATATTCTGGAAGGAAGAGAACAGAACACGATTCATCTGACTAGTATAGATGGAATGCAGGCCAGCAAAAAGCAACTGCTTATGACGAATACGGACTATCCAACGGATATGTCAAAGCATGTGCGTGATCCGAAAGTATTTGTGCAGGACGGCAGATACTATATGGTGCAAGGTGCAAGAGATCGGGAATCAAAAGGATGTGTACTCTTATTTGAATCGGAAGATTTGGAAACCTGGACATACTTTGACAGAATTCAACCAAAAGAAAAATTTGGTTATATGTGGGAATGCCCGGACCTGTTTGAACTATCCGGTCAGAAAATTCTCATGGCTTGTCCGCAAGGCCTGGAGCAAGAAGGACATAATTATCAGAATGTGTATCAGTGTGGCTGGTTCCCAATAGAGATGGATTTCAAAGAGAAAAAATATAAGCTTGGAGAATTTCATGAATTGGATAAAGGATTTGATATTTATGCCGCACAAACATTTCTCGATGAAAAGGGGAGAAGGATTCTGATTGGCTGGATGGGAATTCCGGACGCGGAGTATGACAACGATGCGACGGTAGATTATGAATGGATTCATGCCCTGACGATGCCAAGAGTGCTGACATTCCAAAATGGGAAAGTGATACAAGCGCCGTTGGAAGAAATGAAAAATTTAAGAAAAAATAAGAAGGCGACAACGATCCAATCTTTTGGGCAATGGAAAACAACCGATAGTTGCTTTGAATTATATATAAGAAGAGAAGATGCATGTGCTGAGATGGAACTTAGGCTTCGTGAAGATGTAACGCTCATTTACCGGAAACAGGTATTCGCTCTGAAAATGGGAAAAAGCGGACATGGAAGAAGGAGCCGAACCATTCAGCTTGAGAGCGTTAGAAACGTACGAGTCTTTTCTGATACTTCGGCTATCGAGATTTTTATCAATGATGGAGAAGAAGTAATGACGACCAGAGTATATAGTGAAGGGTTAGAGCAGACAGTGGAATTCTTAGATTCTGCAACGGATGGTGAAGTGTATGTATATGATCTCGGACAATTTGTTATAGAAGATGCCCGAACTGTATAGTTGTATTCCTGACGACATTGTTGCATTATTTTGTGGAACTTGTTATCATAAAAGAAAAGCAGTCGTGATGGAGGAAGAAAAAATGACAGAAGATAAGATAATGATAGAAAATACAGACGAAACCATACCGGAGTTTTCAAAAGCGATAGAAACAAAAACGGAAGAAACAAAAGCAGAAGAAGCAAATGAAGTGAAAGAAGAAACCGCAGGAAAAGTGGAAGTGAAGGAGAAAGCAGAAGTCTTTTCTCGGGAACAATGGATTCTTTCGAAAATCAGAGATGAGGATTTGATGGAATACCTTCGCATGGAAGATGAGAAAGAGAGAAGGATACAGCAGGCCAAAGAATTGAAAGAAAAACGGATATTTATAGGTTTTCAGATGTTATTTGCTATGTTATCTGTTGTGATTGTTGTATATCTGCTTCAAGATAATCCAACTGTACTCATTAATATTCTTTATCTTATGGGAATTGTTGCCGTACTCTGGCTTTGGAGAAAACCAAAAGAGCAATAAATAATGGAATAAAGCTATTTTATGAAAGAGTGAAACACGAGAGTAAAATCTGTAAGGATTGAGCGCTCGTGTTTTTATGATGGTTGAAATTCCTATAGAGAGTAAAGGTAAAAAATTTGAATGCCATGCTTTTAACAACCATTACAAAAAGTATTGAAAACTATTTTGGACTATGTTATATCATTATCATAATATATTTTACTAAAGAAGGAAATTTATTTAACTTTGATTTACGGGGGAAAGTATATGAAAGACAATAAAGTGCTAACCAACAAGGAGAAAAAAAGATTTGGCAATTTTTATATTGGTTACTTTTGCTTTAACTATTATAATGAGCTTATTTATACCCAAATGTTATGATAAAAATAATGATGCTACTATTTTTACGAATATACAAGCTAAACTTCTCTTTTGCGAAATGCGTTGACGTTGAAAAAAATGAACGATATAATAAAACTAGAAGGAGGTACAGCTTATGGATACAAATGCATTAAACGAATTAGTAGAAGGAATTCTTGCTATTTTTAATACCCAGGTTATTCGAATTGTATTATATGGTTCCTATGCAAGAGGAACGAATACGTCTGAATCCGATGTAGATGTTGCTTTATTGTTAAATGGAAATCTGAATGAAAGTACAGAAGATAAGCTGTCCGATCTGATTGTAGATTTAAACTTAAAATATGATAAGGTATTTTCTGTTATTGATATTGATTATGCAGTTTTTAAAAATGGGAAAAAGTCACTCCGTTTTATAAGAATGTGAATAAGGAGGGCATTGTTTTATGGAAGGCAGCATGATTGATTTATCAAAATACCGTTTCCAATCAGCTAAAGAGGATTTGGAAACAGCACAGTTGCTTATGAAAGATGGTAGATTCAAAGCTTCTGTTAATCGCTCTTATTATGCTATTTTTCATGGGCTTCGTTCCGTCACAGCTTTGGCAGAATTTGATTCCAGTAAACATTCCGGGGTAATTGCCTTTTTAACAGAACCTATGTAAAAGAGGGAGTTTTTGATAAAAGTATTTCAAAACTGGTTGATACTGCATACCGTCTGAGAGAAAAAGCAGATTATCAGGATTTTATTATCATATCAAAGGAGCAGGCTATAGAACAGATTGAAAAGGCAGAAAAGGTGCTTGAAATGATAGAACCTTATTTGGAAGAATGTTGGAACAAATAAAGATAAGAAAAGGCATTATCGTAAAGGCGGTAGTGCTTTTTTACTCATGGGGAAAAACAAAATTTTAAGTAAAAATTAAAGAAGTAAAAAATTCACTTTTGTGCAATATTTTCTTGAAAGTATGTAAGGGATAAATTGGACGGGACAGAGTTGAACAGGAATAAGTTCCGTGTTCGAAAAAGATGAAATGTTACAGAAAGATGAGGTGATAATATGATTGTACCAAGAAAAGTAAAATTTGAGGCCAAGAAAAGGGAAAATGAAAATATTGAATTTCGTACATTTTTAAAATGCAATGCAGATGAAAAAGAATTGGACAAGCAGTTCAAAAAACTTCATGAAGAGTTGTTTGCAAATTACGACTGCAGCAGATGTAGGAATTGTTGTAAGATGTACTGCGGAAGTATTCCTGAAGAAGATATGGAGAAAGACGCAGATTATTTGGGAATTACGAAGGAAGAGCTTATAAGTTTTTATTTGATAAAAAAAGAAAGTGAAAATACATATGTAACCAAGCATCATCCATGTGATTTTCTGGAAGAAGACGGAAACTGTAAGCTAGGAAAATATAAACCTGAGAATTGCAGGAAATATCCATATACGGATCAGCCAGGGCGGTTACAAAGTTTGTACAGTGTATTGGAAGCGGTAGAAGTCTGTCCGATCGCATTTGAAATATATGAGAGATTAAAAAAAGAATATGGATTTGGTTATAGAAGATGAAATATAAGTAGACAGGGAGCAGAAATGTTATTAAGAGAATATTTGACAGAATATACAAAAGAAGAACTATTAGAACAGGCAAGAAGTTTTGAAATCAGAAAATGTTCAGGACTCCGAAAAGCTGATTTAATAGATAGAATTGTTGATAATTTTTGCACAGAAGAAATGCTAAGAAGCAGATTGGCATGCCTTACAAAGGAACAGATGAATTTATTTCGGAAAGCTTGTATTTCCCCTACCGCTGTTTCTGTAAATGAAGTGGTAGATGCGATGCAGCTTTACAGATACTGGATTGGATATTTTGAAAATCCTACTGACAGATTTTGTGTATTTGAAGATGTTGCTGTTGCCTTTTCCAAAATAGATGATGAGGTATTTCGATTGAAGCAGTGTAGAAAAGGGTGGATGGTAAAATGCATACATTTTTTTATACAATATTATGGAATAGCACCGATCGAAGTTATCTATGAAATGTATAGGCAGAAAGTGAAATGCTCTATAGATGAAATGATAGAAATGCTTTGGGAAATGCCGGTTGATATTGTGGAATCGTGTCTTTTTACAATGGACAGACTTGGGATGAAAGGATGGCCAAAAGAGAATCCCTTATACTCAGAAAAAGGAATATTTGTGCATTTACAACTGTTTGAGGATGAGGAATTGGGTTACTTGCTTCGACAACAGATGGATAAAGATTTTTATATTCCATCGGCACAGCAGATAGATGAGATATGTAGAATCGGATATGAGGCAAGTTCGTCTGAATATAAAAAACTGGAATCTTTTTTCATTAAGAAATTAAGGCTTCCTTATGAACAGGCAGTGACATGGTGTCTGCAGATATGGGCAAATAGTTATGAAGGAGAATCGCCGTCAAAAATTATCAATAAAATGACGGAAGCCAATATTGAATTTGAAGAGAAGATGATAAATGAATTGCTAGAGTTACTTGTGGTGGCACACAATAATACCCGAATGAAAGAGAACAGAGGGTACAAACCAAGTGAAATGGCAAGAAAAATTCCTGTCAATAAAGTGCCAACAATTGTTCCAGCAAGTTCTAATGCGGCTGCAATTTTAAAGGATGCTGCACCACAGTTGCAGGCTATGGGGGTGCCGGTTGACTTAAATGGAAATACAGATGTTAGCCACACAACAATGTTTCCGAGAGGGCTGAACGAGGAAGCAATAAGAGTAGAAAAGAAAATATATCCAAATGATCCGTGTCCATGTGGCTCAGGAAAGAAATATAAAAAATGTTGTGGAAAGAATAATTGATGCTAAGAAAGGTTTTGGACCAGTTACGAGAGTGGAATATTTCGTGAGCTACTATTTATAAGGATATTGAGAGCTGTTTTGTGCGTTTTTACGCTGTTTCTGCGGACTATACGGACAGAATAACACTAGATGAAGTAGGTAAAAATAGATGGACGGGTGACCTGATCCGTACATAGAGATGGTTATTTTTGTATTCGCCAGAGAGAATTGAGAAGGAATTGTTTTATTCCGGCATATAAAGGTATGTGAGGACAGTCAGAAAGGCTGTCCTTTTTCCATGCCTAAATTTACAGAACGATAACAATTGACACAGAAGAGGTAAACGCACCATAGTGCGTATATTGAATTCACTCTAGTTATTTGAGAAAACAGACTCAACAAATGATAATTGTTATCACTTGATGTCTCTTCTGTAAATTTGGATGCTGAGATACCTTACCTTAGAATACATCCAACGAAGGATCCTAACTCACCACTTATATATACAGTCATCGAACTTATGCAGGAAGAGTACATTTAAATAGTTTGCCTAAACATAACACCGTACAATTGATTCCGCTTGACGAAAGATATTTGCTTGAAGTTCTTCCCTAAAATGTATATAATGGTGTAGATTGGATGAGTTCAATCACATATCAGATGCTTCTGTAATGTTGTATCGTGTTGTAGAATTATGCATGGTGTTTTCTGGTAATGAATAGTAAGGCAAATATGAGAAAAATGACCAAACCGGATTTTTAAGCGAAAAACACATAAAATCAGTAAAATTTACATACGAAAAACAACATAAAAATATCGATTTTTCACTTTGAAAAGTCAAAACAGGTTCGAAAGAATTTGTGAAATATACATAAAAACAGAAAGGAAATATATGAGAAAACTTGCATTAAATGATGAAATATTACTAAAAATCGAGAAGCCGGCCCGCTATATCGGGAACGAAGTGAACTCGGTGATGAAAGACAAGAGTGAGGTGGATGTCCGTTTCGCTATGTGCTTTCCGGATGTATATGAGATCGGTATGTCCCATCTTGGGATTCAGATTTTATATGATATGTTTAACCGCCGTGAAGATACATGGTGCGAACGCGTATATTCGCCTTGGACAGATCTTGACAGGATTATGAGAGAGCAGAATATTCCTCTTTTCGCATTGGAATCCCAGGATCCGATTAAAGAATTTGACTTTTTAGGAATCACGATTCAGTACGAAATGTGTTATACGAATATTTTACAGATCCTGGATTTGAGCCAAATTGAACTTTTCAGTAAAGACAGGAAAGAAGAGGATCCGATCGTAATAGGAGGAGGACCATGCACATATAACCCAGAGCCGATTGCAGATTTCTTTGATATTTTCTATATTGGAGAAGGAGAGACAGTATATGACCAGCTTTTGGAGGCTTACAAGGCGAATAAGGCATCAGGCGGAACAAGAAAAGAATTCTTAGAGAAAGCTGCGGAAATTGAAGGACTTTATGTCCCTGCTTTCTATGATGTAGAATATAAAGAAGATGGAACGATTGCATCTTTTAAACCAAACAATTCACATGCGCAGGAAAAGATCAAGAAACAGATGGTACTTGATATTACAGATGCCTGCTATCCCGAAAAACCGGTGGTGCCATTTATCAAAGTGACACAGGACAGAGTTGTTCTTGAAATTATGCGAGGATGTATCCGTGGATGCCGTTTTTGTCAGGCAGGTATGATCTACCGTCCGACAAGAGAAAAGAATTTGGAAAAATTAAAAGAATATGCTTATAAGATGTTAAAGAGTACAGGACATGAAGAGATTTCTCTGAGTTCCTTAAGTTCCAGTGATTATACGGATTTAGAAGGACTTGTAACGTTTTTGATTGAAGAATTTAAGGGGAAAGGAATCAATATTTCACTGCCGTCTCTTCGTATTGATGCATTTTCCTTGGATGTGATGGGGAAAGTGCAGGATATTCGTAAGAGTAGTCTGACATTTGCACCGGAAGCGGGTTCCCAGAGACTCCGTGATGTTATTAATAAAGGACTAACAGAAGAAATCATTTTGGAAGGTGCCGGACAGGCATTTGAAGGCGGCTGGCAGAGGGTCAAACTTTATTTTATGCTTGGACTTCCTACTGAAACGGAAGAAGATATGAAAGATATTGCCCGGCTTGCGGAAAAGGTTGCCAAGAGATATTATGAAGTACCGAAAGACCAGAGAAATGGGAAATGCCAGATTGTGGCAAGTACGTCTTTCTTCGTTCCGAAACCGTTTACGCCATTCCAATGGGCTACGATGTGTACAAAGGAAGAATATATTGGAAAAGCGCATATTGTAAATAATGAAATGAAAGAGCAGCTCAACAGAAAGAGTCTGAAATATAACTGGCATGAAGCGGATGTTACCGTTTTAGAAGGTGTGTTTGCGCGGGGAGACAGGAGAGTTGGAAAGACCATCCTGGAAGCGTATCAGCTTGGCTGTCTCTTTGATTCGTGGACAGAGTATTTTGACAATGACCTTTGGATGAAAGCTTTTGAAAATACGGGAGTAGATATTGCATTTTATAATCTGCGGGAAAGGGATGCGGATGAAGTGTTCCCTTGGGATTTTATCGATATTGGAGTAACAAAGAAATTCCTGCGAAGAGAGTGGGATCGTGCAATGAATGAAAAAGTAACACCAAACTGCCGGATGAGATGTTCCGGATGCGGTGCTGCAATTTGGGGAGGAGGAGTCTGCATTGAAGGCAAGAATTAAATTTAGAAAGTACGGTGCCATGAAGTTTATCGGTCATCTGGATATTATGCGTTACTTCCAGAAGGCAATGCGACGTGCGGATATTCCAATCGCATTTACAGGTGGGTATAGTCCGCATATGATCATGTCTTTTGCAAATCCGCTCGGTGTAGGCGTGACAAGTGATGGTGAATATTTTGATATCGAACTGACAAAGAGTATTCCGTCAGATCAGGCAGTCAGACAGTTGAATGAAACAATGGTAGAGGGAATTGATATTGTAAGTTTCGTGGAAATACCGGATAATAAGAAAGAAACCGGAATGTCCATTGTAGCTGCTGCAGATTACATTTCCAATGTGAAAACAGGAGCTTTCCCTTTGGGGTGGGAAAAACAGGCAGAAACATTTATTGCTCAAGACGAAATTAAGGTTTGGAAAGCGACGAAAAAGAGTGAAAAAGAAGTCGATATCAAACCTATGATCTATAAATTTGAAATAAGAGAAAACAGCGTTTATATGTTGATTGCAACGGGAAGTGTAGAGAACTTAAAGCCGGAGCTTGTAATGGAAGCTCTTGCTGTTTATCTTGGTATAGAGAAAGAAAACGTTTCATTTGCCCACCATCGTTTGGAGGTGTATGCAAATGCAGGAACAGAGGATGAAAAGAAATTTGTTTCACTGGAAAGTTTAGGAAAGAAAATTGAAGCGTAAATTAGTAATTACAACATATGAGAATAAGATAATCACTTCGTTCATCGAAAATGATGAAATTGCAGAATTTCATGTAAGTGAGAATGCGAACGCATACCGACTTGGAAGCATTTACATTGGCAGAGTAAAGAAAATCGTGTCCAATATTCGTGCTGCTTTTATTGAAATCGGAAAGGGCATGGAATGCTACTATGATATGGACGAGAAGGGAAGTCTTCCCGTTCGTGTGGGAGATGCTTTCATGGTACAGATCAGTAAAGAAGCTATGAAAACAAAGCAGCCTTCTGTTACGCGGCGGATTAGCCTCGCAGGGAAATATTGTGTTCTTACAAAAGGAGACGGACGTATCGGCTTATCAAATAAGATTCCATCAGAAAAAAGAGAAACATTAAAAAAACTTCTGGAACCATATATTTGCGAAGAGTATGGATTTATTATAAGGACTAATGCAAAAGACTGCCCTTCAGAGGAATTGCAGAAAGAGGCCGGGAGACTTGCCAAGGAGTATGAAAAACTCAAAAAAATATCAGAAACGAGAGTGTGCTTTAGTTGTTTGAAAGAAGCTCCACCACCTTATATCGTAGATTTGAAAAATATCTATCAGGAGGGACTTACAGAGATTGTTGTGGAAGACGCCCGTCTTTATGAAGAAATTAAAGGTTATCTTTCAGAAGAACAGCCAGAAGATATGGGAAAGCTTCGGTTTTATAAAGATAAGCTTCTTCCGCTTTCCAAGCTTTATAGTATTGAGGCTAGAATCCAGAATGCATTGAAAGAAAAAGTTTGGATGAAGTCGGGGGCATATCTTGTGATCCAGCCAACGGAAGCGCTTACGGTTATCGATGTGAATACAGGCAAATGTATCGGGAAGAAGAAGGATGATAAGGTATATTTCAAAATAAATGTCGAGGCGGCGAAAGAGGCGGCAAAACAGATCCGGCTTCGCAATTTGTCAGGAATCATCCTGATCGATTTTGTCAATCTGGAAAGTAAAGATAAGATGGAAGAACTTTTAGAAGCGTTCCGAAATTATCTACATCAAGATCCGGTACAGACAACGCTTGTGGATATGACGAAACTGCAGCTTGTAGAAGTGACGCGAAAAAAAGTAAGAAAACCTCTGGATGAAGCATTGAAATATTCCGAGGAAAGATAAAAACAAAGACAAGGTGATACAAATGGCAAAAAAGGAAAAAGAAGTAAAGACCAATGCAATGCGCATTTTGGAGAGTCATAAAATACCATTTGAAACGATGACGTATGAATGCGATGAATTTACAGATGGTATGCAGACTGCCAGAATTCTCGGACTACCTCCGGAAACAATGTACAAGACTTTGGTAACTGTTGGGAAAAGTAAGGCGAACTACGTGTTTGTCATTCCCATTGCAGAAGAAATTGATTTTAAGAAAGCTGCCAAAGTAGTGGGAGAAAAATCGTTGGAGATGTTGCATCTGAAAGATTTGACAAAAGTGACGGGTTATGTGCGGGGAGGATGTACTTCCATCGGCATGAAAAAACAGTTTCCAACTGTGATCGATGAATCAGCTCTTTTGCTGGATAAAATGATCGTAAGCGGTGGGAAAATCGGGATGCAGTTAAAACTTGCTCC
Source organism: Lachnospiraceae bacterium EP-SM-12S-S03 (assembly GCA_020540725.1). Lineage (GTDB taxonomy): Bacteria > Bacillota > Clostridia > Lachnospirales > Lachnospiraceae > Faecalimonas. Next base: position 51,343 of record JAJBSL010000008.1, on the reverse strand, counting down.
GGAAGATCTTAAAAAAGCTGCCAACGCAGAATTTGCGGATGTGACATTTTGAATGAGAGAAGGAAGGTTTGAATGAAAAGAAATATCGTTATTTTTGATTTAGGAAATGTTCTTGTCCGATACGATTGGGAAACATTTTTGTCCTCTTTCCAATTTGATGAAACTACATATCAGGCTATGGCAAATGCTATATTTTTAAGCGATGTATGGCAGCAGGGAGATGCGGGTCTTCCACCGGAAGAGAAACTCCGCTTACATATGAAAGAGGCGCCTGGATATGAAAATGAAATCCGCATGGTTTATGAAAAATTGGGTGGATGCATTACAAAATATGAATACACAGACCAATTGATTCAATTTTTCCGCGAGAAAGGATATCGGATTTATTATTTGTCGAATTATTCAGAAGACTTATATTACAAAACAAAAGAAGAATTATCTTTTATAGAAACATTTGACGGCGGTGTGTTTTCTTATATAGAGAAATGTATCAAACCGGATAAAAAAATCTATCAGATATTGCTAGAGCGGTATGGGATTATTCCTGAACAGGCATTATTTCTGGATGACCGGGAGGAAAATATAAAAGCGGCCAGAGAACTTGGAATACAAGGGGAAGTATTTACAGAGGAGTTATTGAATAAGATTCTTGGTTAAAAAGGGAGATATAAGATACGATATGAGTAATATTTTATTTTTTTTAAAACCAAAAAGTGAGATTGCATACATAAAGGTTGAAGATACATTGAGACAGGCGATTCAGAAAATGGAGTACCACAAATATTCTTCCATTCCGATTTTGAATAATGAAGGAAAATACGTAGGAACTATTACGGAAGGAGATCTTCTTTGGGGGATTAAAAATAAATACAACCTGAGTCTAAAAGAAGCAGAATACATTTCAATCACAGAAATTGACAGAAAACTGGATTACACAGCAGTCCGTGCGGATGCGAATATGGAAGATTTAATGCTGCGGGCAATGGATCAGAACTTCGTGCCGGTAATTGATGATCAGGATAATTTTATTGGGATTATTACTCGAAAAGACATTATTGGTTATTGTTATGCTAAATTAAATGATGTGGAAGAAAAATAGAAAAAACTATTGACAAGTAACGACAGGAATGCTAATATACAATGGTATGCCGCACAATGAGGTTATAAGAGTCGTGTTTACGATCACCGTAATTGGCGAGTAATGATAATAGGAGGTGCCATATGTACGCAATTATAGCAACAGGTGGTAAACAGTACAAAGTAGCTGAAGGCGATATCATTAGAGTAGAAAAACTTGGTGTAGAAGCTGGACAGACTTATACATTTGACCAGGTTCTTGCAGTAAGCGATGATGAATTAAAAGTTGGAAACCCGACAGTAGCCGGAGCAACAGTTGAAGCTTCTGTAATCGAGAATGGAAAAGCTAAAAAAGTTATCGTTTACAAGTATAAGAGAAAAACTGGATACCATAAGAAAAACGGACACAGACAGCAGTACACAGCAGTTAAGATTGAGAAGATCAATGCTTAATCAGGTGTCACAATGGTAGACATCATCATTTATAAAAATGAAAAAAATGAATGTGTCGGATTTGATTCATTCGGTCATGCCGGATTCGCTGAGGAAGGGCAGGACATTGTATGTGCGGCGGTATCTATACTGACAATTAACACAATCAATGCCATAGAAACTTTTACGAAGAACGAAGCGGATATTGAGACGGATGAAGAGCAGGGAATGATTCGCTACCGTGTGAAGGGTGAACCTGCAAAGGAGACGATACTATTGTTGGAGACTATGATTCTGGGATTACAGACGATGGTCGATGACGAAAATTACGAGGAATATATCGATTTAACATTTGAGGAGGTGTAAGACCATGATGAAATTAAACCTTCAATTTTTCGCTCATAAAAAAGGAGTTGGTTCTACAAAGAACGGTCGTGACTCTGAGTCTAAGAGATTAGGTGCGAAAAGAGCTGACGGACAGTTTGTAAAAGCTGGAAATATCCTTTACAGACAGCGTGGAACTAAGATTCACCCAGGCGTTAATGTAGGACGCGGTGGTGACGATACATTATTCGCTTTAGTTGACGGTGTTGTAAGATTCGAGAGAAAAGGAAGAGATAAGAAACAGGTTTCTATCTATCCAGTAGCTGAATAATAATGTAACTTTTGGGCTTCAAATCTTTAGGTTTGGAGCCTTGTTTGATATATAAGAAAGGAACGAAAATTATGTTTGCAGATAGAGCAAAAATATTAATCCGCTCCGGAAAAGGTGGCGATGGACACGTAAGCTTCTATAGAGCTCTCTATGTTGCCAATGGAGGTCCCGACGGTGGAGACGGCGGACGTGGCGGCGATGTGATCTTTGAAGTGGACAAAGGTCTGAACACTTTAGTTGACTATCGTCACAGAAAAAAATTCGTTGCAAAAGACGGTGAACAAGGTGGAAAAAGCCGCTGCCACGGAAAAAATGCAGAAGATATTGTATTAAAAGTTCCGGAAGGAACAATCATAAAAGAAGCGGAATCCGGAAAGGTCATTGCCGATATGTCCGGAGACAATATGAGACAGGTTGTATTAAAAGGCGGAAAAGGCGGACTCGGAAACCAGCACTTCGCAACAGCTACCATGCAGGTACCGAAGTATGCACAGCCTGGACAACCGGGACAGGAACTTTGGGTCTGTTTAGAACTGAAAGTGATTGCTGACGTAGGACTTGTAGGATTCCCGAATGTAGGAAAGTCTACACTATTATCCAGAGTAACAAATGCCAATCCGAAAATTGCAAATTACCATTTTACTACATTGAATCCTAATTTAGGTGTCGTGGATTTGGAAGGAGCTGAAGGATTTGTCATTGCCGATATTCCGGGACTCATTGAAGGCGCTTCCGAAGGTGTGGGACTGGGACATGAATTCCTTCGCCATATCGAACGTACAAAGATGATGATCCATGTTGTAGATGCAGCTTCGACAGAAGGACGTGATCCGATTGATGATATTTATAAGATCAACGCAGAACTGGAAGCGTATAATGCAGAAATTGCAAAACGCCCGCAGGTTATTGCTGCCAATAAGATTGATGCAATCTATGATGGGGACGAAGATCCGGTAGAGAGAATCCGCAAAGAATTTGAACCACAGGGAATCAAGGTTTTTGCAATCTCAGGTGTATCTGGAAAGGGAATCAAAGAGCTGTTCTATTATGTCAATGAACAATTAAAAACACTGGATGACAAGCCGATTGTATTTGAACAGGAATATTTCCCTGAGGAAGAGCTTATTAACATTGATCTTCCATATGAGATTACAATGGAAGACGGTATGTATGTCGTAGAAGGTCCTAAGATTGAAAAAATGCTTGGGTATACGAATCTGGATTCGGAAAAAGGGTTCCAGTTCTTCCAAAAATTCTTGAAAGATACGGGAATTCTTGAGGAACTGGAAAATGCAGGAATTGAAGAGGGAGATACAGTAAAAATGTATGGTCTTCAATTTGACTATTACAAATAGAGTTGTTACAAAGAGAAGAGGAGTTTTGAAAATGACGACAAAACAAAGGGCTTATTTAAAAAGTCTTGCGATGGTAATGGAACCAATCTTTCAGGTTGGGAAAAACAGCATGACGCCGGAACTTACTGCAGCAATTGCAGAAGCATTGGAAGCAAGAGAATTGATTAAGATAAGCGTTCTGAAAAACTGTGCCGATGATCCGAAGGAGATTGCACAGCTTGTTGCAGAACGTACACGTTCTCAGGTTGTTCAAGTAATCGGTAAGAAAATCGTGCTTTATAAAGAAGGCAAAGATAAGAAGAAGAAAATCCAACTTCCATAAACTTAAAGGATGGGTATGCTATGAAAATCGGTATCATGGGAGGGACATTTGACCCTATACACAACGGACATCTGATGCTTGGTGTCTATGCATATGAAAGCTTCAATCTACATGAGATATGGTTTTTGCCAAATGGAAATCCGCCACATAAGACAGAAGAAACAGACGTCAAAGATCGGGTGGAGATGGTGCGTCTTGCAATCAAGAAAGATCAGAGGTTTTCTTTAAACACCTACGAAGTGGAAAAACTTTCGAAATCTTATTCTTATGCAACGTTGGAGATGCTTCATACACAATATCCGGAGCATGAATTTTATTTTATTGTAGGGGCAGATTCTCTTTTCAGTATCGAATCCTGGAAAGAGCCGGCAAGGGTCATGAAAGCATGCACCATTCTTGCCGCTTGCAGAGATGATAAAAATACAGAAGATATGCAAAGACAGATTGCTTACCTTACAGAAAAATACGGTGCGGATATCCGACTCATGAGGTCACCGCATATGGATGTCTCATCCAGTGATATTCGTAAGATGGTAGCAAGTGGGCTGAAGATTACGGATTTGGTACCGAAAGAAGTAGCAGATTATATTCAAAATCATCATTTATACAGGAATGTGAATCTATCATGAAAGAGATCGAAGAGATTAGAAAAAAACTGAAAAAAGAATTGGATGCATACAGATATCAGCATACACTCGGAGTTATGTATACCGCAGCTTCTCTGGCTATGAAGTATTGCGAGGATTTAAATGACACCATGATGGCAGGAATTCTTCATGATTGCGCCAAATGCATTTCAGACGACGAAAAAATAAAGTTGTGTCTGGAATACCGTATTCCGCTTACAGAAACAGAAATTCAGAATCCGGGGCTGATTCACTCAAAGTTAGGAGCATATCTTGCAAATGACATCTATGGTGTAGAGAACCCTCAAATTCTCGATGCCATTGCGAGTCATACGACGGGACATCCAGACATGACAGTTTTAGAAAAAATCATTTTTATCGCGGATTATATTGAGCCGGGAAGAACAACGGCGCCGAATCTGACTTTCGTCAGAAAACTAGCCTTCGAGGATCTGGATAAAGCCATGTATCAGATTCTTTATGATACATTAAACTATCTGCATAAAAAGGGTGGGATCATTGATACAATGACAGAAAAGGCATATCAGTATTATAAAAATTTGACGATAAAGGAGGAGTAGAAATATGGATCAGGCAAAACAAATGGCAAAACTTGCGTACAAAGCATTAGAAGATAAAAAAGGTGAAGATATTAAAGTAATTGATATTTCTGAAATCTCTGTTCTGGCAGATTATTTTATCATTGCAAACGGTACAAATGCAAATCAGGTAAATGCTTTGGTGGACAGCGTGGAAGAAGAACTTTCCAAAGTGGGATATGATGTAAAGCAAAGAGAAGGTTACGGTCTTGGAAACTGGGTGCTTCTGGACTTTGGAGATATCATTGTCCATGTATTTGATAAAGAGAACCGTCTTTTCTATGACCTGGAAAGAATCTGGGGAGATGGAAAAGTAGTGCTCCCTGAAAATCTGTAATTTGAAGTGGAATAATTTATGGATCCCCCCTGCATAGCAGGGGGGGATTTTATTATGATATCATTATTTTGATTTTACATATAAATAGAGGAAATAGTAATTTTATGCTATTTCATAAAACGGAAAACACCGATTACTTTACCAAGAATTGATACTTCTGACACGATGATCGGATCCATTGTATCATTCTCTGGCTGAAGACGATAAACGCCTTCTTCTTTATAAAAGGTTTTTACTGTGGCACCTTCTCCGACAAGTGCTACAACCATATCTCCGTTACTTGCAGTCTCTTTCTTTTCCACAAGAACATAATCTCCATCAAGAATTCCGGCATTAATCATACTTTCGCCTTTTACTTTCAGCATATAGGTCTGATTGTTCGGCATAAATTCTGCAGGAATTGGGAAATATTCTTCAATATTCTCCTGTGCGAGAAGTGGTTCGCCTGCCGCCACACGTCCGATAATCGGAACCTGCACCATGTCGCGTCTTGTCAGGTTAAAATTCTCATCCATAATTTCAATTGCACGTGGCTTCGTAGGATCCCGGCGGATATATCCGTTCTTCTCCAATGTTTCTAAATGAGAGTGGACAGAAGAAGTGGACTTCAAACTCACTGCTTCACAAATCTCACGCACTGCCGGTGGATATCCCCGCTCTAAAATCTGTGCCTTAATATATTCTAAAATCTCTGATTGTTTCTTGCTTATCTTTCCGTATGACATAGCAACCTCCCTAATAACTCAATAATCCCGCTTATGGTGTTTTTATTTTATCATATCACAATGGAAAATGCAAACAAATGTTTAGAAAGTATGTTCTGATTTTTGACCGAAAAGTATTGACAAACATTTGTTCTTGTTTTATTATATAGTTACAAATTACGAACGAACGTTCGCAACACATGTTCGTGATTTGGGGAAATGAAGACTATATATACAACGGATAAGTGAGGAGGATATTCACAATGGAAATGAGAAGAGTGTGTAGATCAAGAAATCATAGAAAAATAAGAACTTTAAAATGCAGATTAATATTGTCTGTTTTTGCAATTGTTTTAACGGTGATCGGATGTTTAAAGTTCGGGGAATTATCATCTGATGCACACGGGAACTCTGAAGAAGATCCGGTATCTTTTAAATATTACAAAAGTATCGAAATCGAAGATGGCGATACTTTGTGGGGAATTGCTGAGGAGTATATGACGGAAGAATATGATTCTGTACAGGAATATATTGCGGAATTAAAAGAGGTTAATCATCTTGTGACAGATGATATTCAATCTGCACAATTTCTGACCGTTATGTATTATGATTCAGAATTTAAGTAAAATAGATTATAAAGAAGCTCTCCAGAAGCTGCATTTGCGATATAACGTAGGTGCGGCTTTTTCATTGTATAAGAAATTGTGTCTTATGTAATGAAAAAGCACTTCGTGAGAATCCATTGTGTCACGGCAAAATGGAAATATATTTTGGAATCCATCGGAAATAGTGCTTATATCTTAGAATATATCTATACGACAAATACCGATTTTTCCAATAGATATAGACATAAATCAAAATCTATGTTACAATTAGTCCGTAATTACTTGGATTTCATGCTTTGGAGGAATTTATGGGAAAAGACATAAAAACGTATCAAGAACAAATTTATATCGATAATACTCTGCGTTTACGTGATATTTTAAATACAATGCCGCCTTTTGTACGGGATTATTTTCGTGCGATTGAGCCAACCACATCTGCAAGAACAAGAATTTCTTATGCTTATGATATTCGTGTATTTTTTCGTTTTCTACTAGAAAATAATCCTGTATACAAAAATCATACCATGGATATGCTTACTCTTCAGGATTTAGAACGCGTTGATCCGGTTGATATCGAGGAATATTTGGAATATTTGAAAGTATATCAAAGCCAAGACAAACATATTACAAATAAAGAACAAGGGCTTTCCAGGAAAATGTCTGCACTTCGGAGCTTTTACGGATACTATTTTAAAAGACAGGCGATTCAGAAAAATCCAACTTTATTTGTCGATATGCCGAAGATGCATGACAAAGCAATTATCCGCCTGGATATCGATGAAGTGGCTTTACTGCTTGATTATGTGGAGGAATGCGGGAATAAACTGACCGGACAACGTAAGGTATACTATGAAAAAAATAAATCCAGAGATTTAGCAATTCTTACATTGTTATTGGGAACAGGTATTCGAGTTTCGGAATGTGTCGGATTGGATTTAAAAGATGTAGACTTTAAGAATAATGGCATTAAAGTAACCCGAAAAGGTGGTAGTGAAATGATTGTGTATTTTGGAGAAGAAGTTAGAAAGGCGTTAGAAAACTATATGGAGGGCGACAGAGCTTCTACTACTCCCCTGCCCGACCATGAAAATGCTTTATTTTTATCTACACAACGAAAACGAATCGGCATACAAGCCGTTGAGAATATGGTGAAAAAATATTCTAAAGAAGTGACACCAAATAAGAAAATTACACCACATAAGCTGAGAAGTACTTACGGTACAAATTTGTATAAAGAAACCGGGGATATTTATCTTGTAGCAGACGTTTTAGGACACAAAGATGTAAATACAACGAAGAAACATTATGCTGCCATCGATGATGCCAGAAGACGTCAGGCGGCAACTGCGGTCAAATTGCGGGAATCATAGAAAATTATGCGAATTTTACAATTCCGCAGCAATGCGATCCCCGCGGAGCATTTTTCATTGCATAGGACGGAAATTTTTATGCAATGAAAAATATTTCCCGGCGTAGGAAGCTACTGTATTCTATGCCAGGAAATTTTGGATTTTATAAGTCTCTGGAATCCAACACTATTGTGAAAGGTCCGTCATTTAAGAGTTCTACTTTCATATCTGCTCCGAACTCTCCTCTTTCTACAACCGGAATCGTTTTCTTACATTCGCTGATGATATATTCATACATCTCGTTTGCCATGTCTGGTGCTCCAGCTTCGATAAAACTTGGTCTGTAGCCTTTTTTGCAGTTTGCATATAATGTGAACTGGGATACTAACAAAAGGGAACCATCTACATCAGCAAGAGACAGATTTGTTTTTCCGTTTTCATCTTCAAAAATACGAAGGCCTACCAGTTTTTTCACTAATTTATCGGCTGTTTCTTTTGTATCATCATTGGATACACCAATGAGAACGAGAAATCCTTTCCCGATTTGTCCGATTACCTTTTCATTTACTGTTACGGAAGCATGATGTACACGCTGAATTACAAATTTCATAATTTATCATTCCTTTCCTTATATATTGCACATAGCTATTATAGCAAAACAATATCCCTTCTACAAGAATCTGAAAATAAGAAATCAGGAAAGACTTGCATTTTCTCGAAAAATAAGATAACATATTTGAGATACGAAATGAACAAACAAAGGCGGAAGAGATATGAAATTACAACAACTATTAAGTTACACGCGAAAAGCTGTGGACGAGTATAAAATGATTGAGGAAGGAGATCATGTTGCCGTAGGCATCTCCGGAGGAAAAGATAGTCTTACCCTCCTCTATGCACTACACGGTCTAAAACGCTTTTATCCGAAGAAGTTTGAGTTGAGTGCAATTACAGTAGACCTCGGATATAAAGATTGTGATTTCGGGCCTGTAGTGCGTCTCTGCGAGGAATTGGAGGTTCCTTACAGAATTGTAAAGACAGATATTGCCCATATTCTTTTTGAGGAACGAAAGGAATCCAATCCGTGTTCCCTTTGCGCAAAAATGCGTAAAGGTGCATTAAATGAGGCGGTGAAGGAAATGGGATGCAATAAGGTGGCATATGCACATCACAAGGATGATATTATAGAGACTATGCTCCTTTCTCTTATTTTTGAGGGGAGATTCCACTCTTTCTCACCAAAAACATATTTAGACCGGATGGATCTTACGGTTATTAGACCAATGATGTTTGTAGATGAGTCAGATGTGATTGGCTTCATGCACAAATATGAGCTTCCGGTTGTAAAAAGCAAATGTCCGGTAGATGGATATACAAAAAGGCAATATGCGAAGGAGCTGGTAAAGGAATTGGATGCAGAGCACAGAGGTGCGAAGGAAAGAATGTTTACAGCTATTTTAAATGGAAATATTTCCGGATGGCCAGAACGTTTTCCAAATTCTAAAAAGTAAGGTTCCATAGAGATTCCCAAATTCCAAAAATACGGAGCTGATACATTATTTCTCAGCTCCGTATTTTGGAATTTTAAATTTTTCGATCCTTTATTCTGCTGCGGATGTCAATATAAGAAATTATGGCATCAGCAGTTCCCTGAATACCAAGTTTAGAACTGTCAAGGCAGAGTTCGTAGCTTTCGGCAGCTCCCCATTTCTTGTTTGTATAATAATTATAATATGTAGCACGCTTCTTATCTGATTTCAGAATCGTATCTTTTGCTTTCCCATCTGTCAGATCATATATACGTGCAATACGTCTCACTCTTGAATCGAGATCGGCATGAATGAAAACACTCAAACAATTTGCATAAGATTCCAAAGCATAATCCGCACATCGTCCCACTAAAACACATGGCCCTTGATTTGCAATTTTCTTGATTGCATCAAATTGTGCCAAAAATACTTTGTGGTTAAGTGGCATATCCGTATAAGTATTCGAAGAGTATCCCATGGAATAGGTATCCATTACCAAGGAGTAAAGAAAACTGTTTGTAGGTTTTTCATCATGACTTTCAAACAGTTCCTGACAAATACCGCTGTCTTTTGCGGCTATGGCCAGCATTTCTTTATCATACAGAGGAATGTCAAGTTTCTTGGCGATGATATCGGCGATTTCACGTCCGCCGCTTCCAAATTGTCGTCCTATCGTAATAATTGTATTCATTTCTTTCATACTGTCACGCTCCTTCATAGTAATTGAAGAAATAAAATTGATTTATAAAGATATTATATAACAATTATACAAAAAAGTATATATTTTTTCGCGAAAAAGTATTAAATTTTCTCTAACTTATCCAAAAGATCTGTAAAATATTTTGGAAGCGGTGCATCAATTTCCATGTATTCTCCTGTTATTGGATGATGAATCCCGAGTATTTTTGCATGCAGTGTCTGTCCCTGAAGTTTAAATGGACATTTTGCAGGACCATAGACAGAATCCCCGAGAAGAGGATGATGAATACTTGCCATATGCACCCGGATCTGATGAGTACGCCCTGTTTCCAGTCGACATTCAACATAGGTATAATTGGAAAATCTCCTCAATACTCTGAAATGTGTAATTGCCGGTTTCCCATTTTTATAATTGATACTCATTTTCTTCCGGTCGATAGGATGTCGTCCGATGGGACCTTCTATTGTTCCCTCGTCTTCTTTTATCACACCATGAACGATTGCATGGTAAACACGATTCATATCGTGCACTTTAAATTGTTTTGCCATATTCTGGTGAGCAATATCATTTTTGCAGACAAGAAGAGAACCTGTGGTATCCATATCGATTCGATGCACAATTCCCGGTCGCATTACTCCATTGATTCCGGAAAGATCTTCCTTGCAATAATACATCAGGGCATTCACAAGGGTTCCGGTATAATGACCGGCAGAAGGATGAACAACCATACCTTTTGGTTTGTTTATGACTAAAATATCCGGGTCTTCATAAAGAATATCGAGGGGGATATTTTCAGGCAAAATATCCGGTTCTGTCAGTTCCGGAACAATGATCTTTACAGTATCGCCCGAACAGGATTTATAATTTGCTTTTACCGATTTGTCATTTACATAGACCTGTTTTTCCTTTATTAATTTTTGAATATAAGAACGAGAAATATCCGGTAACTTTCCAGAAAGGTAACAATCTATCCGGATATCGCTCTCATTTTCTGAAACATGAAACAATTCTTCCTGCATAATTTATCCTTTATTCTGATTTGTTTTTCTGAAACTTAATATATCATCTAATTCCTTTTCCGTGTAAACAAAAAGAATTACTATTGCCAATGTAATTACTCCGATCACAACAAAAATATCGGCAACATTAAAAATCGGGAAATCAATCAAAGAGAAATAGAAAAAATCCACCACATATCCCAATCTCACACGGTCGATCAAATTTCCGATTGCACCTGCCACAATCAAAGCGCTGCAGATATGAAGAGGAATGAATCTTTGGAAAGTTGGCAGCTTAATGTAAAGTAAAAAAATAATAAGAATGACGACTACAAAGCTTACAACAAAAAACCACCTCTGATTCTGCATAATACCGAATGCCGCTCCTTTGTTTTCAAGGTAATTGAGCTCAAATACATTCTTTATGATAATATAAGGCGATTGATCTTTGAGATGTGTGACTGCAAGAAATTTGGTGTATTGATCCAACAAAATACCTGCAACGACGGAAATCAAACTTACTATATAATATTTTATCTGCTGTTTATTCATACATTTCACCATCTTTAAATATATTTATATAAGGAGACATAATAACGTCCCTTTTTTGTCTGAGACAAAATTCCATTATATTTGAATCGTCCCATCTGCCTTACGGATATAATATCGCCCTCTTTGACTTGATAACTGTTTGTTGTCATAAGTTTTCCATTTGTAAATACTTTACCGCCTTCAATCAGTGCGACGAGTTTACTTCTGGATGAATTAAAAGCGAGAGAAAGAAGACTATCGAGACGAACAGAAGCAACTGTTCCCGTAATCTCCTCGTATTTAGGCGTATATGAAAAATCTTCGGCATCCTTTTTCGTTACCATTACAGAAGTGTGACGTATTCGTGTCAAATCGCTGCATATAAAGTCTGCAAGAGACTCGTGTACAAATAGATAGGCACATTGTTCCATAACAATAATATCTCCGATTTTTGAACGTTCAATACCAAGATTTAAAACAGCACCAAGATAATCTCGATGTGTCAGAGATTCTGCAAATTTCTTTTGCAAAGGCTCTATTGTCAAAATCTGTATCGGATAAAAATGAGTATAATAAAGAGCATCAGGTAGAAATGCAGCCATCTGACGCTCTGAATCGTTATATCCTCCATAAGTTTCATACGGTGTATCAAACTCACTTCTTGGAGTTGTATGCAGAATATTCAGTTCATTCAAATTCAAAAAATCAGAATATGTAACAATTCCACGCCTATAAGCTGTCTTGGATAATTCTATAAGTCTCTTTTGTAACATAAATTCTTCTTTTTGCATAATAAATATCCTAAATCTGTCTATTAAAATCTGGTTCTAATAGATGGTACATCAAAAGATGTGTTTAATAAATCCTGTAAATCACCTGAAATCTCTACATTTGTCGGAGTGACAAGGAAAATATAGTTGGAAATCTTCTGAAGATTACCGCTGATTGCAAACGTAGCACCTGAAGTAAAATCAATAATACGCTGTGCAATCTCTAAATCAAGTCCTTCTAAATTTAAAATAACTGTACGTCCGCTTAATAAAGTTTCTGTAATTTCTCTTGCATCATCTACTGTAGTTGGTTTAATCACACATACCTCCATGTTAGCCGCTCTCTTCTGGCCATTCTGGCGCATAGGAGTTACTTTATTAGAGGAAGCTGCCGGAGTATTTCTGGATTTATGTTCTGATTGTAAATCGAAGTCTTCGTATTCCTCTTTATCTTTTTTAAAGAAGCTTTTTTTCTGCTTTGGTTCATAATCATCATATTCTTCTTCATCAAAGAAATCATCATCGTCATCATATTCATCGTCTAATTTCATCATATTCAAGAATTTGTCTAAAACACCCATTTAATTATTCTCCTTATGTTATATTAATGATAATTGCGCTCACCGAAAATAGCAGTTCCAACACGAATCATATTGGCCCCTTCTTCCAACGCAACTTCATAATCATTTGTCATTCCCATTGATAGAATGCTCATAGTAATATTATCAATGTTTTTGCTCTCAATGTCAACAGATAATTTGTGCATTTTCTCAAAAATCTCGCTGTTTTTTCGTGGATTGTCTACAAATGGTGCTACAGTCATCAATCCTTTTACATGAACATGGGAGAATTGACTGATTTCATAAAGAAGGTTATCAATATCCTCCGGAAATACACCGAATTTACTCTCCTCTCTCGCCATATTCACTTCAATCAAAATATCTGTTGTCACATTCTTTTTAGCCGATTCTTTTTCAATTGTTTCGGCAAGGCGAAGAGAATCCACTGAATGAATCAAAGCAACTTTCCCAATGATATATTTTACTTTATTTCGCTGTAGATGCCCGATCATATGCCAACGAATATCTTTTGGCAGAACTTCATACTTATCTACCAGTTCCTGGACTTTGTTTTCTCCAAAGTCACGACATCCTGCATCATAAATTTCCTGCAGCATTGTAACAGGTTTTGTTTTGCTTACTGCAACTAAAGTAATACTATCTCGTGGAATTTTTTTATCACGGCATACATTTTGAATACGTTGTTCCACAAGGTTTAAGTTTTCTTTTAGCATGGTGTACCATCTCCTACTGACTAATTATATCGTTTTCTTTTACATGTTCTGCATTGAGAGCAATATGATCATAATTCGCAAGACTGTAGCTATTTCCAGATTCTACGATATAATAGTCTTCGCTTTCACACAGAACTTTTATTTGCTCAAATACGGCATATCCTTTATTGATATTGAAAACACCTTGAAGTTTTCCTTTATCTTTTATGGTATAGATCATATTTGATTCTGGTTTTAAAATGGTATCGCCTTCTTCCAGATCTTCCATGGAAAGATAAGCCATACTGTCTTCCGTATAATAAACCGTTAAAGAGATAAATTCCGTCCCATTTTCGGTTTTTTTGAGGACGCCTTTGTCACTGCTGTTTCCTCCTTGTGTCAGATACTCTTCCGGAACGACATAGAATTCTTTCTCTGTTACAGCTGATTTGGGAATTTTTAATCCTGTTTCATCTTCAATAATCAGTTCGATGTCAAGGAAACGCTCATCTGCATAGCGAATCATAGAACTGCTAAAACTCAAATAAGCAATATATTCTTTTTCTTTTTTTTCGATGTTGAGTCCGGCAATTAGTGTTTGATTATCTTTTTTAAAACGGACTCGCACACTCGTTTTCTCTTCCAGTTCTTTTGCTGTTTTATCAGAAATCGGAACAACAACTGTCCAGTTTTCTGATGTGACCAACTTGTAAAGAGGATCACCGGTACGGACTTTTTGATTGTTGTAGAGCTCTTTCAAAGTATAATCTGTTTTATTGAACATTTCAGAAGTTACATCTTCTGCTTTTAAATTTTCATACCCATCTGTGTTATAGACAACGATTCCATCACCCGTGGCAGTGAATCCGGTTCCTTTGCCTTCCGAAACAATCTGATTCAGACTATTTCCCTTATTTGCGGAAGAGATATTGGAAATGGTATTTTGCACAGAATCTTTAAAAGAATACACATCAGAAAATGTTTCATCCGAAAAACCATCGGCAAACGACTGTACAAGGACTCCAACTGTATTTTGTTGGTCGCTGGTCAGTTCCTTTGAAGCGGAGGATTCGGAAGATTCTGCATTATTTTCCACCGTAATTTCATCATCGGTAATGATGCCGATTTTTGTACCAACTTTTGTCTTTATATTCGTGTTTGTATAATAATTTACATATCCGGTCTGCTCTGCATTTACAACTGTTTCCTGGCGGATCGCCATACCTGTGTATGTTGTATCGTTCAAGATACTTCCCATACGGACTTCATAGGAAGTGGTGCGGTTTGTTAACATATACATAAGCACCGTTACAATCAGATAGAAAAGGATAATCCCGAATAGAACAATACCGATATTTAAATGCCATTTCTTTTTATATCTTACAATTTTATTACTACTCGTCTTGCCTGCCAAAATAAAAGCCTCCTGCTATAATCTGTTCAATGCGGAACCATTCAAATAATTATATTTTTGTCCTTGATAGATTCCTTTTTCATTCATGAACTGAAGAAATTCATCTTGAAGTTTCCACCAGCTTGTACCCCAGTTGGAAAATACGGCGTCTTTTTCCGGAATACGGCTGAAAAGCCGTTCGACAACAATATCCGGTGACAAATGCTCAAGAAACGCAGCCAGACGCCGAATATATTCTTCTTTTGAGCATAACGTTATTGTACCATCTTCATACGCTTTGGACAACCTTGTATTTTTAGGAATATATAAGGAATGTAGTTTTACAATATCAATATGTAGGGCAGAAAGTATTTTGGATCCTTCAATGCTGTCCCGGATTGTATCCCCCGGAAGATTTAATATCATATGGGTACAAATGGAAAAGTCATATTTTTTAATCATAGTCACTGCATCGATGAATTCTGCAAGGCCATGGCCTCTGGAAATAAAATCAAGTGTATGATAATTGACAGTCTGAAGTCCAAGTTCTACATTCATCTGAATATTCGTTTTTTCTTCTACTTCTTTCAAAAATGTTAAATAATCCTCCCGAATACAATCCGGTCGTGTGGATATGGAAATTTCTACAATAT
The DNA here is from genome assembly GCA_020540725.1 of Lachnospiraceae bacterium EP-SM-12S-S03. Taxonomy (GTDB): domain Bacteria; phylum Bacillota; class Clostridia; order Lachnospirales; family Lachnospiraceae; genus Faecalimonas. The sequence goes on along the minus strand of JAJBSL010000008.1, from coordinate 35,435 downwards.
CTTCCGTTTCTGCGGCTTCCCAAATATAACTTTTGAATTGTTCCAATGGCATAAACGTGTTCGTATAGTTTTGAAAATATGCAATGAATTTCCGTGCATGATATTTTTCTGAAATCTTCCTTTTTGTGCTAGTAAGCTGTTCCTTAACTTTGGCAGAAGAAGACATGGCTTCAAATCCTGTCCCCACCTCTGCGCAAAAAGAACAACCGCTTCCATTCATACGGTTCGGACATGTGATTGGAAGGTTCACCGGCAGTTTATACACTTTTTCTCCGTATTTTATTTTTAAATAATCAGAAAATTTATTGTAAACTAATTTTTCTTTCATATGGACCTCTCTATGTATAATTCCTCATCCTCAGGCAGATACTATATCTATACCAAAAAAGGAGGATTTTGTATGAAATGGTTTGATAATACAGCTCTTACACTTGTAGTTGTGGGAGCCATAAACTGGCTTCTTGTAGGAATCTTTAAATTTGATCTCGTTGCATTTTTATTCGGAAATTTGTCCTTTCTATCTCGGGCAATCTATGCAATTATTGGTCTTTGCGGCTTGTATCTCATTAGTCTTTATGGACGTATCGGAGATCTATCACGCAGTTAAGCTTATGTGAAAAGGGGTGTCCTCATCGGAAGACTCCCCTTTTCTTTGTATGTATTAATTTTCCGTAATTGCATGGTTGAGAAGTTCGTTCATATTCTCATATAAAAGAGGTTTCCCATTTGCTCCCATTACGATAGAAATATAATAATTATTTTTTGTATCTTTTGTATAAGCAATCAAACATCTCTTTGCCTCGTCTGTATTCCCTGTTTTACCGCCAAGATATTCTACCGTTGTTGGTTTTTCAGCTTCACCAGTCATATAAAGGCTTGTGTTCTCCCACTTTTCCGTTCTAACAGAACCGTCTTTTCCTTTGATTTCTCCAGTATGCGATTTTTCTGAAATTACTTTTACAAATTGTTCCTGCTTCAGACACTCATTAAAAATAAGGTACAAATCATAAGCTGTCGTGTAATGATCATCATCATGGAGACCGTGAGGATTTACAAAATGACTATTGGTTGCACCTAATCCGTATGCTTCACTGTTCATGAGTTTCGCAAACTCTTCTACACTTCCGGAAATATACTCCGCAATGGCAACCGCTGCATCATTACCGGATGGAAGTAAAAGTCCGTATAACAGTTCTTCTAATGTAATCTGATCTCCTTCTTTTAAGTGAGCCAAAGAAGCTCCGGAAGGAAATACCGTTGCATTTTTGGAAATGGTGATTGTGTCAGAAAGATTTCCATATTTTAAAGCAATCAATGCGGTAAGAATCTTCGTTGTACTTGCCGGATAAAGTTTCTTATGAATGTTGGATGCATAAAGAACCTCTTTATTTGTCACATCAAAAAGCCCGGCTGCATGAAGTCCGGAATCCATGTCCACAGAACTTTGATTCACGTCATCTGTTGCAACGCATAAAGAAGCAGAATATCCGTCCGCCTTATATGCTGTTTTTTTATAATCTCCCGTTTCATAGTCGGTTACGGATGCTCCAGATACGGTACATCCGCTCAAAATCAAACTGAACACCAACATACAGGAAAGAAGTTTCATATGTTTAACGATACATTTCACGCCAGTCTAAGTCTCCCCTATCAATTGCTAATATAAGAATCTCTGCAGTAGCAACATTCGTTGCAATCGGAATGTTATGCATATCGCAAAGACGTACAACATCATTTACATCCGGTTCGTGTGGCTTTACATTCATCGGATCACGTAAGAAAATCAATGCATCAATATCATTTTGTGCAATCTGTGCTCCGAGTTGCTGCATGCCTCCAAGTGGTCCTGCAAGATATTTCATAATATTTAAATTTGTCACGTCTTCAACAAGACGTCCGGTTGTTCCTGTTGCATACAGATTATGTCTGCTTAAAATACCACGATAAGCAATACAGAAATTCTGCATCAAAGTTTTTTTGGCATCATGTGCGATTAAACCAATATTCATCTGTAACTCAACTCCTTATTTATATTTTTTCGGCTGTAATCCAACATTTAATACGAACCCAATACCTATGAAGAAACTGACAAGGGAAGTCAATCCATAACTTACAAAAGGTAATGGAATTCCGGTATTCGGGAAAATTCTTGTTGCCACACTGATGTTAATAAAACTTTGAATTGCTATCAGTGCGGCTACACCTCCGCAGATAATCTGACCTGCAAGATTCTGTGCCCGCATACCTATAAGAATACATTGTATCACAATTAATAATAACAAAATTATGACGATACAACAACCCACAAATCCTAATTCTTCACCAATAATTGCAAAAATAAAGTCTGTCTGTGGCTCTGGAATCCAATTTCCATTTTTTACGGAAGTGGCGCCTGTGTTATTCAGTCCTTTTCCGGTGGCCTGCCCGGAACCAATTGCCATCAAAGAATTAATTTGCTGCTGTGCCTCTGCGTCTGCATATTTATCCGGCTCAAGCCAGGAAAGGATACGCTTCTGTTGGTAATCTTTAAAAAAAGGCTGATTCGGCTGAACCGCAATAAAAAGCAGAATACCAACAAGTGGAATTACGATCAAAAGTGTGTTCCGTATGAATTTATAACTCAATCCACCCAAAAACATCAGTATGCAAAACAATACGGAAATACAGATGGTATTGGAAAGATTCGGCTGCGTTACGATTAATACAAGGGACGGAAGAATAAGTAATACAGATTTTATAATTGTTTTTGGCGTATTAATATCGTCCTCATGCTTCATCAAAAATTTTGCAAAAAACAAAATCATAAAGATTTTTGTCAGATCGGAAGGCTGCAGTGTTGTGAAGCCAAGATTAAGCCATCTTTGCGCTCCATTTGCTTCGACGCCCACAAGTTTGACAAGGATAAGAAGGATTACATTGACTATATACATCAGCCAATATAAGTTTAGTATCCAATTATAGTCAAATATTGCAACAACAAGCATAGCGGCAACTCCAAGTACGACACCGAAAATCTGTCTTTCCTGCAGACTTTCTTTTGCACTTCCAACAACAAGGATGCCGATAAAAGAAAGGGCAAGCACAAGTATCACCAATGGAAATCTGAAGTTTTTCAGTTGATAGTTTTTCTTAAATTTCACGTTTTATCCTCCGGTTGTTAATGACATTCTCCTGACAGTTTAATAAAAATTTTCGATTGCGATATATCCACATCAAACGATTCAGGAGCAACTTCTATGTACTTTGAAACTGTTAAATATAGTTCATCTCTCAACTTCTCAAATGTGTCCGGCGTACAGTTGGCACGATCAGAAACCAAAAGAAGTTTTAACCGCTCTTTAGCGATGGAAACAGAAGATTTTTTGTCTGTTGTCAGAAATATATTTCTCATAGCGATCACCTAATTCTTTCTGAAAAGAGAAGTAAACTTTGCAAAAAGGGTTTGATTCTGTTCAAGATTTAAAAATGGCACCTCTTCTCCCGTTATGCGTCGGCAAATATTCTCATAAGCCCGTCCCGATAAAGTTTCCTGCCCCACTACTGCTTCTCCTTGATTGGTACAGACAACGATCTGCTCATCATCTGTAATTGCACCGATAAGTGGAATTGCAAGAATTTCCGTTACATCCTCTACTGACATCATATCTCCTCGCTTTACCATATCCATACGAATCCGATTGATAATCAGTTCCTTTTTCCCAATCTTATATTCATCTAACAGACCGATAATCCGATCTGCATCTCGAATTGCAGATACCTCAGGTGTTGTTACAACAAGAGCTCTATCTGCTCCTGCAATAGCATTTCGGAATCCTTGTTCAATCCCTGCCGGGCAGTCAAGAAGAACGTAGTCAAAGCTTTCGCTAAGCTCAGAAGTCAGCTTTTTCATCTGTTCTGGTGAAACAGAAGTTTTATCTTTCGTCTGTGCAGACGGAAGAAGAAACAAATCGTCATACCGTTTATCTTTGATAAGTGCCTGTTTCATACGACAGTTCCCTGCAATGACGTCTACAAGATTATAGACAATTCGATTTTCAAGTCCCATAACCACATCCAGATTTCTAAGCCCGAGATCCGTATCTATTACCACAACTCTTTTCCCAAGGCGGGCAAGCCCTACCCCGATATTGGCGGTGGTAGTCGTTTTCCCGACTCCACCTTTTCCAGATGTTATTACAATAATTTCGCCCATGTTTAATTCCTCCTGTATGCTTGCTTACACATTTGCAAAAGGGATGATATGAAGTTTGTCCCTTACTGCAATGGCAATTTGTGGCGTTATAGACATATTTTCATTTTGAAATGCTTTGTCAATTCGTACCTTTACATTTCCGATTCTAATCTTTTGTGGCTGCATGGACAAGGATAGAATAAAGGCATCCGCAAATCCTCCCATCCCTGCGTATGCTTTTCCGAGAAGACGTCCCAAAACAATGATATTACCTTTTGCTGCTACAGTTGCTCCCTTTTCCACATCACCAAGAATCACAATGCTTTTCTCAGATTCCAACACTTCATTCTTATGAAGTGTGCCCCTGCAGAAAATACCATCTTTTTTAGAAGCATCTTCCAAAACATCTTCCACTGCTCTTTTGTACATCTTTTCTCTTTTTTCATCATTGTCTATTATACATACAATTTCTATCTGAGCGCTCTCCGATATGGTCTCAATCAATTGCTGTTCTTGATCTTTTGTGAGAATACGGCCTTCAAAGGATACCGCAAGTCTGCTTTTTCCAAAAAATCCCGCTGTACCCTTGAATGTTTTTTCAATTTCCCGACGCAGCGTTTCAAAAGCTACATCCGGTTTGAGATAGAAAATGAGGCCGTACTTATTGCTTTTCACCGTTACATAACGATTCATGCACTTTCTCACCCTCTCCGGTTTAATCACCTATTGTTTCTGAAGTAACACTGGATGCCTGATTATGAATAATTTCTGATTCATCTGCAAGCTGGAAGTAATATCTTACTATATCCCGTCCGATTTCGGAAGCAAATGCGGATTTTGCTCCATTCGCAATACGAACAGATAAAGCTATTTCCGGATTTTCACTTGGTGCGAACCCGGTAAATAAAGCATGGTTTGGATGCAGTGTACTCTGCTGTGCCGTTCCTGTCTTACCAGACATACTAAAGTTCTTCTGTCTAAGCGGACGGAAAACAGCGCTGTTTTTAACCATATTTTTCATACCTTGGTGAACAAGATTCCATGTCTGGTCTGAAACATCTGAAAGTTCGGATTTAAATTTCGGATCATAGGCTTTTACAAGCTCTCCATCCACTGTTTCAATTTTATTCAAAAGTGTCAGATCATAAAGAGTTCCCTTATTTGCCACGGTAGTTACGTATTTCGCAAGTTGGCTTACTGTATAGTTATTGGTACCCTGACCGAAAGAAGAACGGACAGCATCTTCTGTGGAAATGGTAGGTTCTGATTCCGGAATTTCTAAGCCTGATTTCTCGTTTAAACCAAACATTTCCGCATATTTTGTTAAAGTTTCAAGTCCTTTTTCATTGGAGAATTTTCCATTGCTGTCTTTCCCAAGTTTGTATGCCATCTCACTAAAAAATACGTTACATGAGTGCTGAATTGCACCAACTACATTCAGACTTCCGTGCTGTCCCGGATAAATCCAACATTTTGGTCCCGGTTCAATCTTTGTAAACCGGCCGGTACATGTAAACAATGTGCTTTCGTTGATTGCCCCTTCTGTCAGACCGGCAACTGCAGAAAGCATTTTGTAAGTAGAACCCGGTGCTGTCGTCTCTTGCGTTGCGTTATTATAAAGAGGTCTGGATGAAGAAGTCACAAGCTGACTGTAATAAGCAGAGTCCATTGTGTTTGCAAGTCTGTTGTTATCGTATCCCGGATAGGAAACGCATGCCAGTACCGCACCGGTATTGACATCTGTGACAACTGCGGAGGCGGTACAAGGCTCTAATCCGAGCTGACCAGGAGTAATTTCGAGAGACTGAATTTTCCCACGTATAAAATCATAAGCTCCTGTTTTCCCAGATTTTACTGCATTATACTGCTTTTCATCGTATTTGAGTACCTCTTGTTCGTAAAGCATAAGACACACTTCACGGCCGGTAATCGTACTGTCTTTTATCATATATTTGTATATCAGTTTATCAAATGCCAGATTCGATTTTAAATATTCCTGAAGATAACTAATCAGTCCTTCATATACCTCATTTGAATCTGAGTAATTCCCTTCCGTGGAAATGTAGTCGCTTAACTTTGAGGTATCTACCCAGTTTTTTGAAATTGCATACTGCAGATAAGCGCTTAAACTAATGGAGTCTTCTTCTTTCCATGCTTTGTATGTCTTGTCCTCAGTATCTATTTTATCTTTTACAAGTATCTTTGTGCCATTCAACAGAACGTCATTGGCAATAAAACTCATATACGCCTGCATTTCGGAAGAAAGATCCTTATACGCTTTTGCGTTGGAAGAGGTTAGCTCGTCTATGATTTTTGCTGACACATTTTCCTTTCGCTCAAGGAATTTATTATATACGGATTTTTCGGTTTCTTTTGCATCTTCTTCTGCAAAGTGCTTTAAGTCTAAAATACTGTTTGAAAAGAATGCATTCAACACATCATCAAAAGGAATTACAGTAACATTGTCAGAACCTGCTGTCTTTTCAAAATTCATGACATTTCGCATATTAGAAACGACAATTCCTGCCAGTTGTTCCTCCAGTATTTTGTATGTGGCAATCTGCAAATTCTTATCAATGGTAAGATACAGATTATTACCTGCGGAAGGTGCGCTTGTCTGCTCTTCTTCAATAATTTTTCCGACATTATTTACATACAATGTTTCCTTCCCGTTTTTCCCTTTGAGCACTGTATCCATGGACTTTTCTAGTCCCGCTTTTCCTACAATATCTGTCTTAGAGTATTTTTTCCCATCTTCTGTATACTCTTCGTACTCGCTTTGAGAAATTTTTCCTGTATATCCCAAAATGGACGAAAAATATTTACTATCCGGATAATATCGGAGAGATTCTTCAGAAACTGAAATTCCCTGCAATCCGTCCAGATTTTCCATAATACCTGCAACTGTCTCATTTTTTACATCAGAAGCAATCGTTGTCGGTATGTATTTTTGAAAACTGTTCAGGCTCATTGCATAACGAACATTCACAAGTTTTAATACTTCTTCCTTTGAAAGTTTGTTTTGATTGATTCCATAACCGTATGTTTTGTCTTCACAAAGATAAGTGATAATGTCTGTCGCAGATGCATTTTTTTGAGCATCGGTAAGCTTTTTTGTAGAAGCCTGTCCATAGACGTCCGCTATAAAACGAAGTCTTGCAGTGTCACTTTGCGCAACGAAAGTATACTGATCATTGGAATCTAAAACAATTCCGAAATCATTAATTACAGAATCTCCATTTTTTTCAATGATATCAATGACTTTTGCGATCGTGCTGTTTAATTCTTTATTCTTCTCTTTCGTAGTTTCATAAGTTCCGTTATCTTCAATCGTAACCGTATAAGCCAGTCTGTTTTCTGCAAGGACATTTCCGTTTCTGTCATAAATAACACCGCGGGTTCCTTCTACTTCTCTTGTTTTTTCAATCTGCAATTTATAGTTATCCAAATATTCCTGTCCATGCAGAATCTGCAGGCTGAAACAGCGTTGGATGAGAATCGCAAACATAAGGCAAAAAGCCACAATTGTAACGGCTAGTCTGGATTTTCCCAGTTCTTTTAATTTTGTCTTTATACGATTAAACAAATTTACTTGCACTCCTTTTTTCTTTATCCTCAAGTCGTCGGTTAATGTGTAAAATAATTTGGTATAATCCAAGTGTAATTAAAATGGTATACATGAGTTCCGGCATAATGATGTATTTCAGATAATATACAAAATCAAAGCGGTTCCGCATCATAAACATTGTGATGTAGATAATGATACCATATAGAAATTCGCTTCCTGCAATTAAAAGAAGCGGTAGTTTGATATCTTCGTCATAGTAAAGTTTCCGGAACATCCCGTTGCCATATCCGATCAAAGCATAAATAAGCGCATAAAATCCAATCATATTTCCAATCCCGAAGAATATATCTGTAATAAGACCCGATAAGAATCCTACAAATAGTCCTTCTTTTTTTCCACACATAAATCCAAATGAGGAAGTGACCACAACTAATAAATTAGGGGTAACGGAGGCGATGGAAAGATATCGGAAAATCGTAGTTTCCAAAAGGAAACATATGATAATGATCACAAACTCTGTAAGTTTTCTCTTCATTCTATCTCGACCTTTCCTTATTTATTTTCGACCATGTCTTCTTTTGTGGAAGTAATAACAAGTACCTCCTGCAAATTTTTGAAATCTACGGCAGGAGTGATATATCCGGAGCGTGTCAGATTATTTTCATCCACATTGATTTCACTGACATAGCCAATCAGGAGCCCCTGAACATATTTTGAACTGATGTGTGAAGTAATTACCTGCTCGCCTTCTTTGATTTCGTTATCATTATTTTCAAGCTGTTCAAATCTTAATTTGCCATCTGCCATCAGTTTCAGATCACCTCGAACGATACAGGTATCTGATGTAGAAAGCATCATACCACTCACATTACTCTGATCATCAATGATGGAACGTACTTCCGCAGAATGTGGGCTTACTTTTGTTATAATTCCTACCAATCCCTTTCCTGCCATAACGTTCATATCCTTTTTGATGCCGTCTTCACTTCCTTTATCTATTGTAAAGGTACTGAACCAGTTGCTGCCGTTATTTCCAATTACATGTGCGCCTACTTTTTTGTAATCTGCATAATTCTCATCCAATTTGTAGAGTTCTCTCAAACGATCCAGTTCATATTTGTCCTGCTGAAGACGGTTGTTGGACATAGTCAGAGAATCCACCTGTTCCTGCAGTTTTTTATTTTCTTTTTTTACTTCTTCTAAAGTTTCAAAGTTCTCTGTCACATCACTTAAAAACATACCGGCTTTGTTAATTCCTTTTTGCATTGGTATGACTGTATAGTCTGCAATCCATTTCAGCGGTCCGGCAGCCTTATCGGAAATCAATGAAAGACCGATAAATACAATACAAATGCCTGTTACAATGAGAAGCCAGTATTTACTTGGTAACGATAGTTGTTTTTTTACTTTCATATTATCTCATCCACCTAAAATTATCATCCAGCATGGAATATGCCAGGTTTTGTAGTTCTTTTGATGAAATGATCTGCCGAAGTCCTTTTACGGCAGATAATTCAGGATTCTTTGCAATGGTAACATTTAGATTTGTCACCCCTTCTATATATGTGGAAATGCCGCTTAAATTGGCAAGTCCTCCGGTTACGTACAGACCGCTTTTCTGAATCTCCGGAAGAATATCCGGCGGCGTACGGTCCAGCATAGATTTAATCGTCTGTGCAATCTCGTCCAGCGATTCTTTGATTGCAGCCCGGACAAGACTTACGGAGATTTCTTTCTGCATAGGAACTCCAGTGCGGAGATTCCTGCCTACAACCGAGAGGGTACTGAGTCCTGCATGATCAAATAAACCAAATTCATTCCGTAGAGATTCAGCAGTAAGTTTCCCGATTAAGAAATCATGATGATGTCGGACACGGTTTACAATGGATTCATCCAAGGTGGAACCTCCTGTCGGAATAATCTTGTTTAAGACCAGACCACCGTAAGATAGAATCGAAAGTTCTGTAGTCTCTCCACCAAAATTAACGATAAAAAGTCCCTTTTCTTTCTGTGGGGAAAGTCCCGCTCCAACTGCATCTGCAATACCTCTTTCGACAACATTGACTTCTTTGGCCTTGGCAGCAGAGTGGATCACAAGATCAAAGAAAGCTCTCCTTTGAACTTCCGTAACATTCGTCGGCACTGCTACTACATATTTTGCACCAAACCTTTTATTTCTTCCAGTTTTTAAAAGTTGGGTGAGCAGATACTGCATGTTGTTAAAGTGAGATATTTCCCCTTTCTTCATAGGAAATATTACTTGAATGTTATCCGGAGATTTTTCATACATTTCGTATGCTTCATCTCCAAGAGCAAAAACAGTATCTCCATTTTCTATTGCAATTACATTTTTTTCTTTCCAAATCTTATCACGCTTTTTGTCATAGATCTTAATCTCGTACGTTCCAAGATCCAACCCATATACATTTCTTAGCATCTGTATTTCCTCTTATTTGCTATATATTCTCGTCTCCATGAAGACTTGCATAACAATTATTCCCAATAATGATATGATCCAACAGCTCAATTCCTATCAAGCTGCCGGCTTCTTTAATTCGTCGTGTCAATAGGATATCTTCCCGGCTTGGAGTCGGATCTCCGCTTGGATGGTTGTGCAAGAGGATGATTCCGACAGCATTTTTCTGTAATGCTTCAATAAAAAGTTCCCTGGGTGAGATCAGGGATGCGTTTACCGTACCTTTTGAAATATCTGTCTCACCTAACAAACGGGATTTCGTGTTCAGCATCAGAAGTTTCATATGCTCCTGTTTATAATGGCGCATATCTTCCATATAATATTCTGCAATTTTTGCAGGAGATGAAAAATCCGGACCCTTGACCACGGAAGATTTTGAAAGTCTGCGGCTTAATTCCACAATACAGATTATCTGAAGTGCTTTTACACGTCCTATACCGGGAATTTTCATAAGCTGTACCACAGACAGGTCATGTAGACTTATCAGGCCGCCTTTCATTCCATCCGGGTACAGGACTTTTTTCGCTACTTCAAGTGAATTCAAATCCCTTGTTCCGCTCCGCAATAAAACGGCCAATAGTTCAATATCGGTAAGGCTTCCAACACCTCGCTGTTCGCATTTCTCATACGGGCGCTGCTCAGCCACCATGTCTTTGATTTTTTCTGTTCGACTCATGTATCTATTATAGACTCGTTGTTACGACACATGAGTTATTTTAGCATATTTTAAAAAAGGTGTACACACCCAAGACCTTAAATTTTTGTGAACACTGCGGATTTAGTCGAAGGGATTGTAGATTTCTGCGATTTTTTCAGCAATCTTAATTCCGTCCATAGCTGCAGACGTAATACCGCCGGCATATCCTGCTCCCTCGCCGCAAGGATAAATACCGGATACTTCACTCGTCAGCGTCTTTCCACGCAAAATTCTGACAGGGGAAGACGTTCTGCTCTCTATGCCGGAAAGTATGGTGTCATCATGCGAAAAGCCACAGATTTTGTCGTTAAATTTTTCGATTCCTTTTTCGATGGAATGTGCAATTTCTTCTGGAAATATGGAACGGACGTTTGCAAAGGCATAATTCCCCTTCATCTGTGGTTTTACTTTCCCAAAATGATCGGATACTCTGTTTTTACAAAAATCTTCATATAATTGCACTGGGATTCGTCCATTGGCCAGACGATAAGCCTTGGATTCTAATTCCCTTTGAAATTCCACACCGGAAAGAGGATGTGTATTCTTAAAATCTTCCGGTGTCACTGTAACAATAATGGCACTGTTTGCATTGTCTCCTCCCCGGTCATGATAACTCATCCCGTTTACTGCAAGCATTTCTTCTTCAGAAGAAGCATTGACTACATAGCCCCCCGGACACATGCAGAAGGAGTATACACCTCTTCCGTTAGAAAGCTGTTCTGCCACTTTATAAGAGGCTGCCGGAAGAACACTGTTTTCTTCCATCCCGTATTGGGAAAGATTGATCATGGTCTGTTTATGTTCCACCCTTACGCCCACCGCAAATGATTTTGGTTCCATAGGAATCCCTTTTTCATATAACATCTGAAAAGTATCTCTTGCACTATGACCAATGGCAAGAATTGCGATATTGCAAGGAATTTCATGTTTTCCGTTGACGGTTACACTTTGCAGACAATGATTTTGGATTTGAAGATCCGTAACTTTACTATGAAAATGTACTTCGCCGCCAGCTGCTACAATTGCGTCCCGCATCTTTTTTACAACGGTTGTCAGGATATCTGTTCCAATGTGCGGTTTATTGACATAAAGAATTTCTTCCGGTGCACCATGTTCTACAAAAATCTCCAAAACTTTTCGATTTCTTCCGAATGTATCTTTCACAAGTGTGTTAAGTTTTCCATCAGAAAAAGTCCCTGCTCCACCTTCTCCAAATTGTACATTCGATTCCGGATCTAATTGTCCAGTTTTCCAAAATCGTTCCACATCCTTTGTACGCTCTTCCACGGAAGCTCCCCGCTCCAAAAGAATTGGCTTATATCCTGCTTTTGCAAGCATATATGCGCAAAAAAGCCCGGAAGGACCGCTTCCGATAATGACCGGTGCATATTGCAGCGGCTGAGTTCCGGAAATCCGAAATGTATATTGCTTTTCTGGCGCTTTCAAAACCTGGTTATTTTTTTGTTTTTTTAAAATCTGAGTTTCTTTTGCAACAGCAACATCTATCGTATATACATAGTAAAGATCCGGTTTTTTCCTTGCATCTATGGATTGCTTTACAATCTGTAATTTTTCAATTTGAGAAGAAGAAATGTGAAGTACTTTTGCGGCTTTCTTTTGTAATTCTTCTTCTGTATGTGTGATGGAAAGTTTTAACTGGTTAATTCGAATCATCTGTTTTCCCTTTCTTTTCTTTCAAAACAAGCGGCTGCTGTCCCTGCGATTACGCCTGTCGACCACGCCCATTGCAGGTTGTAGCCTCCACAGATCCCATCGACATCAAGGAGTTCGCCTGTCAAATACAGGTCTTTTACAATTTGGGATTCCATTGTTTCAGGATGCAGTTCCCTGGTACGTACCCCTCCTGCGCAGATTTGTGCCTGTTCGAAGGAATTTGTTCCGATAATTTCAATTTCAAAGGTTTTGCATTTTACAGCAAGTTTTTCCATTGCTTCTTTTGTTATCTCATGGAGAGAAAGGTCGCTTCGAATTCCGGATGCTCTTAGAAGAACGGGAATCAATTTTCTGTTAAAGATTCCAATCAGAAATTCTTCTGCGGTTTTTGCTGTGTTTTCTTTTCTCCTTTTTTCTAACAATGCCGTAAGTGATCTTGTACTGTATTCCGGAAGAAAATCAATGACAGCAAGTGGACGTTTGTTCTCATATAACGCAAAGGATGCATACCGACTAATCTGAAATACCGGAATACCGGAAATCCCATAATTGGTAAGCTGCAGCTCTCCTGTATCGGAAGCAAGACACTTGCCATCTACGTAAAGTGAGATTTGGGCATCAGCTCGAACTCCGGAAACCATTTTAAAAAAGGTACCTTTCCCATGAAGCTGTACAAGAGCCGGGACTACAGGCGTCATGCTATGCCCAAAAGATTTGGCAAGGACATAACCACTTCCATCAGATCCAAGTACTGGTGAAGCTTTCCCACCGGTAGATAAAATGAGTGCATCTGCAAGATATGTACCTTCCGAAGTTTTAATAAGAAAATCTTTTTTCTTCTGAACGGAAAGTACTTTTGTGTTGCAGCAGACTTTTATCCCAAGTTTTTTTATTTCCATGCAAAGTACATCCAAAACTGCGGATGCCTGATCCGATTTTGGATAATAGTACCCATTTCTTTTTTTGGAAAGAACACCCAGTTTTTCGAAAAATGTCAACGTATCTTCTGTACTGAACTTGTGGAGTACAGAGGATACAAAGGACGGGTCTTCCCCTCGAAAAAAGGAAACATCCATATTTGCATTTGTATAATTGCATTTTCCATTTCCGGTAGAAAGAATTTTCTTGCCGAGACGGTCTTTTTGCTCTAGAATAGTTACTTCTGCTCCGTTTCTTGCCGCCATGATTGCGGCAGTCATGCCGGAAGCACCTCCGCCAATTACTACGATTTTACGTTTCTTGCCCATATTGATTCCCCATCTATCTTGCTTCCGGCAAAGTTACGATCCCTGCCTGTACCAGTTTTTCCAAACTCATTAAAATACCGAGTTTTGCATGAGGCCATGTTAGTCCACCTTGAAAATATACTGCATAAGGAGGCTTAATCGGTCCGTCGGCACTCAATTCTATGGAAGAGCCCTGTACAAAAGCTCCTACTGCCATAATTACATCGCTGTCATAGCCTGGCATAGCCCACGGAATCGGAGTAACATAACTGTCTACCGGAGCTGCGGCCTGAATCCCTTCGCAGAACGCAATGACTCCTTCCGGCTTTCCAAACGTCACAGCCTGTATAATGTCGTGACGGCTTTCTGTACCGTTTGGAATAACGGAATATCCTAATGATTCATAAATATTTGCAGCAAAAATTGCTCCTTTTAACGCGCTGCTTACAACAGTCGGAGCAAGGAATAATCCTTGATAAAAAGCCTGCATCACACCAAGGGAAGCACCGACTTCTTTCCCGAGTCCCGGTGATGTGAGACGGTATGCACAGTTTTCAATGTACTCTTCTTTTCCTGCCACATAACCTCCGATCGGCGCAAGCCCGCCTCCCGGGTTTTTGATTAAAGAACCAACCACAAGATCCGCACCCACATCGCTTGGCTCTATTGTTTCCACAAATTCTCCATAACAGTTGTCCACCATGCAGATGACATCCGGTTTGATGCTTTTTACAAATGCAATCAATTCCCCGATCTGTGTAACCGAAAAACTTGGACGTGTCTGATATCCCTTGGAACGCTGGATAGTAACGAGTTTTGTCTTCTCATGAATCGCAGCTTTAATTTTTTCATAGTCAAATGTTCCGTCTTCTAATAAATCCACCTGGCGATATGTAATTCCGTATTCTGCAAGGGATCCTTTGGATTCGCGGATTCCAATCACTTCTTCCAGTGTGTCATAAGGTTTTCCCACGGGAGACAATAATTCGTCACCTGGTCGTAAGTTTGCAGAAAGGGCAAGAGCTAATGCATGGGTTCCGCATGTGATTTGCGGCCTTACAAGTGCAGATTCTGTATGAAACACACTTGCATAAACTTCTTCTAATGTATCGCGCCCTTGATCATTATATCCATATCCGCTGGCATAATGAAAACAAGCTTCATTGACACGCCTTTCCTGCATTGCTTTGATTACTTTTAACTGATTGTATTCTGCAACTTCGTCAATGTTGGCAAAACGTTCTTTTAACGCTTCCTCTATCTTCTGTCCAAAGCGGTAAACAGCTTCGGAAATTCCAAGTTCTTTATATTGTGATGTCATTTCTAACATTTGTAATCGAGTCCTTTCTTTATCTTTTCTGTAAGAAATTGTAAAATCTTCTCTTCATCATAGTAAAATTCGTTTTTGTTCACCCAGATTACATCCCGTTCCCGTTTGAACCAGGTAATCTGACGTTTAGCAAAATGCCGGGTATCCCTTTTTAATATATAAATCGCTTCCTCCAAAGATGTGACTCCGTTTAAGTAATCTAAAATTTCTTTATAACCGAGTCCCTGCATGGAAACCATGTCTCTTGTAAATCCCCGTTCTTTTAAGGAACGGACTTCTTCCACAAGTCCCTCTTCTATCATTTCATCGATTCGTCTGTCAATCCGTTCATAGAGTTTCGCGCGATCATCATTCAATACAAAATAGAAAAAAGAATATGGGGATTCTTTCGCCCGCTCTTTTTCGTTGTGTTCCGAGATTTTCGTACCGGTCTCTTCATAGAACTCCAACGCACGGATGACGCGCTTTACATTGTTTGCATGAATATCTTCTGCTGCCTTTTCATCCACCGCCCGAAGCATATCATGAAGAAACTGTGTCCCTTTTTCTTGTGCCAGAAGTTCCAGTTTCTGTCTGTAGGCATGATTTCCTTCGTTTTCCGTAAAATCGATATCATAGAGGAGCGCTTGGATATAAAATCCGGTTCCTCCTACTACAATTGGAATTTTCCCTTTTGCATAAATCTCCTGAATTGCCTCTTTTGCCATTTGCTGGAATTTCACAACGTGAAATTCTTCATCCGGCATCAACACATCTATAAGATAATGTGGGATTCCCTGCATTTCTTCCTTTTTGATTTTAGCGGAACCAATATCCATACCTTTATATATCTGCATAGAATCGGCAGAGATAATCTCTCCGCCGATTGCTTTTGCCAGTTCGATTGATAATTTGGTTTTGCCGACTGCAGTCGGTCCTGTTAATATGATCAATGGTTTTTTCATAATATTTTACACAATCCTCTTGAATTTTTTCTCAAGTTCCCGCTTGGTCATGGCAATAATTGTTGGTCGTCCGTGAGGGCAATGATACGGATTTTCAAGTTCCAGAAGTTCTCCAATCA
This sequence comes from Lachnospiraceae bacterium EP-SM-12S-S03, assembly GCA_020540725.1. Lineage (GTDB taxonomy): Bacteria > Bacillota > Clostridia > Lachnospirales > Lachnospiraceae > Faecalimonas. The sequence goes on along the minus strand of JAJBSL010000008.1, from coordinate 19,230 downwards.
ATGTATCCACTTCTTGAGCAGATAACCGGAAGTTTCCCTTCACCGCAGCCTTACATGACATAGATGCTACTTTCTCCGCAATCATATCCGGTGCTTCCTGAGAGGTAATCTCCTCTGCAAGCCCGTCCAGCATTTCGATGAGAAGTTCCTTTTTTGCAATGCTGAACAGATTATCCGGCACAGCACGAACCGCGTAGGAATCTCCTCCAAAAGGTTCGATTTCAAAGCCAATGCCTGTAAACATATCCATATGAGTGCGCAAAAGTTCCGCCTCCTGCATGGAAAGGTTCAAAATGATCGGAGGACTTAAATACTGGGAAGTAAACTGTCGTTTTTTCATATCCCGCAGTGTTTTCTCATATAATACTCTTTCATGTGCGGCATGCTGGTCAATGATATAAAGTTGCTCTTTAAACTCTACAAGCCAGTATGTTTCGAAAACCTGACCGATAATGTGATATTCTTTGATGGATTTTTTGCTTAAAAGCTTCTCTTCAAAGAAATTCAGTTGTTCTGGTATCGCTTCTTGTTTTACTTCTGGCGCTGGCTCTGCCTCTTCTTTCTTTTCAACCGGATTAACCGGTACGTGAGATTTTGCATAATTGACTGCTTCCCGGATACGATCCGTCTGCAGATTTCCTCGATGAATCTGGTTTTTATCTTTTACTTCTGCCTGAGAATGCTGCTTGTGATACGCTTCTACCCGCTCTTTCATTTTTTTCATAAAATATGCTTCATCTTTCACTTCCGGCTTAGCATGTTCTACTACTTTGACGGGTTCTTCTTGCTTTGCTGCCGGAAGATCTACTCTCGGAATCAGTTCTCGTTCAGCCAAAGCATTTTTTAATGTACTATAAACAAAATTATAAACTTCTTGTTGATTACTGAAACGAAGTTCCATTTTTGTTGGATGTACATTCACATCCAGATCATGTCCGTCCATTTCAAAATGTAGAACAGTAAAAGGATATTTATGCTGCATGGTAAAATCTTTGTATGCATCTTCAATGGATTTGGCAATAATACTACTTTTTACATATCGGCCATTGATATAATAATTTTCATAATTCCGGTTTCCTCGTGATATCAACGGTTTGCCAATATATCCGGTCAAATGAATTCCATCGATTCTTTCATCTACAGGAAGCAGATTATTCGCAATATCACGACCAAACACATGGTAAATGACATCTTTTAATTGCCCGTTTCCAGATGTATGAATCTTCTTTTGTCCATTATTGATAAATTGAATGGATACTTCCGGATGCGATAAAGCAAGGCGTACCATCAATTCATTGACGTGACTTGCTTCGGTCATAGGTGTCTTTAAAAATTTTCGCCTCGCCGGTGTGTTGTAAAAAATCTGGTGGACGAGAAAGGTTGTTCCATCAGGCGCCCCGGTGTCTTCCAGGCTGCGTTCCTGCCCACCTTCAATCACATATTTTGTTCCGAAATCACAATCTCTTGTTTTGGTGATAAGTTCAACCTGTGCGATGGCTGCAATGCTGGAAAGAGCTTCTCCTCGGAAACCCAAAGAAGAAATCCCGGTCAGGTCATCCACCGAACGTATTTTGCTTGTGGAATGTCGCAGAAAAGCAAGGGGAACTTCATCCTTCTCAATACCACATCCATTGTCAGTGATGCGGATCAGAGAAATACCCCCTTCTTTGATTTCCACGGTAACTGCAGTAGCTTTTGCATCAATTGCATTTTCTACCAGTTCTTTTACAATGGAAGCGGGACGTTCGATTACTTCACCTGCTGCGATTTTATCAATTGTAATTTGATCTAATACCTGAATATTTGCCATTTCCTAGTCCTCTTTTCTTATCCCCATCTGTTTTTCAGCTTATTTTGAAGCCGATAGATGGTGTTCAACGCATCCATAGGAGTCATGTTGCTGACTTCCAGTTCTTCCAGTTCTTTCAACACATCATCATCTTTTACCGTATCGAAAAGAGAAATCTGTGCCAGATCCACATCATCATATTTTTTGGTTTTTACTTTCCTTTTGGATTCCTGATTCTGTACGGTAAGGTCACGCACACGGGTTGTAATATCCGCATCGCTTAACTCTCCTACAATTTCTTTGGCACGGTTAATGACAGATTCCGGCACTCCTGCAAGTTTGGCAACTTGAATTCCATAACTCTTATCAGCACCGCCTTTTACAATTTTTCGCAGGAAAACGATATCGTCTCCTTTTTCTTTTACCGCAATGCAATAATTATTTACACTGTCAATTTTCCCTTCCAGTTCTGTCAGTTCATGATAGTGTGTTGCAAAAAGTGTCTTTGCGCCTAAAAGTTTTTTGTTGCTAATATGTTCCACCACAGCCCAGGCAATGCTCAAGCCGTCAAATGTACTTGTACCGCGTCCGATTTCATCCAGTATCAAAAGACTTCGATCGGTCGCATTTCTTAAAATATTAGCGACCTCTGTCATTTCCACCATAAAGGTGCTTTGTCCGGAAGCAAGATCATCGGATGCTCCTACGCGGGTGAAAATACGATCCACAATCCCAATATTTGCTGATTCCGCAGGAACAAAGGAACCTATCTGTGCAAGCAGCACGATCAAAGCTGTCTGACGCATATAGGTAGATTTTCCGGCCATATTCGGCCCTGTAATAATCGAAACCCGATTTTTCTTGTCATCTAAAAGTGTATCATTGGCAATGAACATATCATTGGGAATCATTTTTTCTACGACAGGATGACGGCCGTTTTTGATTTGAATGACTCCTTTTTCATTGATCTTTGGTCTTACGTAATTACTCTGCTCCGCTACAATCGCAAGGGAAGCAAAAACATCCAGCTTTGCAATGGATTTCGCTGTTTTTTGAATGCGAAGTACTTCAGCTCCTACTGTATCACGTACTTGACAGTACAGTTCATATTCCAGCGCATAGAGTTTATCCTCTGCTCCTAAAATTGTATCTTCCAGTTCTTTCAGTCTTGGAATAATATAACGTTCTGCATTGGCAAGTGTCTGCTTTCTTGTATAATAATCCGGCACCAGTTCTTTATAGGAATTCGTTACTTCCAAATAATATCCGAATACTTTGTTATACTTGATTTTCAGATTTTTGATTCCGGTCTTTTCCCGTTCTTCTGCTTCCAACTCGGCAAGCCATGTTTTCCCTTCTGTCTTTGCACTTCGAAGACGATCGACCTCTTCATTATAACCGTCACGGATGATACCGCCTTCTTTCATGGCAAGAGGTGGTTCTTCCACAATAGAATCTTCTATCAATGTATATAAATCCTGTAAAGGATCTAACTCTTCGTGCAGCTCTTTTAAAAGATTCGTCTGCATCTCTTCTAAAATATATTTGATATGAGGCAGCATTTGGAGGGAAGATTTAAATGCCGTCAAATCCCGTGGATTGGCAGATTTATATGTAATCCGGCTTACAAGTCGTTCCAAATCATAGACGGGCGAGAGGTATTCCCGGATTTCCTCCCGGGCAATTGCATGATCCTTCAGCTCTGCTACTGCATCCAGTCGTCTTATAATCTCTTCCTGATCGATCAAAGGCTGCTCCACATAACTCCGTAATGTCCTGGCGCCCATTGCGGTTTTTGTCTTGTCTAAAACCCAAAGGAGCGAACCACGTTTTTGCTTTTCACGAAGTGTTTCGCAAAGTTCTAGATTGCGTCTTGTAGAACTGTCAAGAAGCATATATTTCCCTGTTGCATATCCTGTAATGTGTGTCAGATGATCGAGAGATGTTTTTTGTGTCTCGTAGAGATATTGCATCAGTGCACCTGCTGCGATTACACCACAATTGTAATCACCGAGCCCAAGTCCTTCCAAAGTACTTACTTTAAAATGCTCTTTTAAAACCTTTTCACACATGGCATCATCAAAATACCAGGCATCCAGGGAATAAATAGCAATTCCAAGCCGATTTTTCAAATCGTCCAGATCCATGCCGCTCATGTAGAAAGGCTCATTGCAGATGATCTCAGAAGGCGCAAATTTTGCAATCTCATCCAACAACTTTTTCCCGCTGTCCAGTTCTGTCACAAAATAATCTCCGGTGGATACGTCTGCCACGGATAATCCGTAACGGTCTGCAATATACACAATGCACATGATATAGTTGTTTTTCGTTTCGTCCAAAGCCTGTACATTCAAATTCGTTCCCGGCGTGACAATTCTTACGACTTCACGTTTGACAATCCCTTTTGCCTGTTTCGGGTCCTCCACCTGTTCACAGATTGCAACTTTGTATCCTTTTGCTACAAGCCGGTTCAGATATCCTTCCACTGCATGGTATGGGACGCCGCACATAGGCGCACGTTCTTGAAGGCCGCAGTTCTTACCGGTCAATACGATTTCCAATTCCCGGGAAACTGTAATAGCATCTTCGAAAAACATTTCATAAAAGTCGCCTAATCTATAAAATAAAATACAATCCTGGTACTGTTTCTTTGTTTCCATATATTGCTGCATCATTGGTGTTAATGTACCCATAGTTCATTTTCTCCTTAATTTTCAAGCTTTTCGTACTTTAATTTTGCTTGCTATATATATTTATTTTCAAGATAATATCTATTCTGCTAAATCACATCAACAATGATAACAAAATTTAAGTATCTTTTCAATGGGAGTTTCCTCAAGAGCTCTTTAAGTTTCGGAGTTATATTCCTTCATAATCTGAAGAATGATTGGCGAACATCACGTTTTGCGCGGACTTAATTCTTTGCAATTTCCTTTCGTACATGCACCGGTCATTCTTCGGATATCATTTAGAGTTTTTGCCCCTTGATCTAGCGCATTTAAAATCTGTTCTTTTGTGACATTGGAACAATAGCATACAATTTCCTGTTTTTCCATTTTTTCTCTACACTTTCTTGTTTTTATTATCAAAATGATTGTAACACTCACTGTTTCTTTAGAAAAGACTGTATTTACAAAATGTGGTAATCCGGTTTTGTTTCTCCAAAAATCCAGTGCATCATATATCCGCTCAGTATAATGCCTAACACACATAATCCTGAGAAGATAATGATAAACGGAAGGCAAATCTGCCCGAAAAGATTGAAAGGTTGATCCGAGTAATCCCACACGTCCCAATGGAGCCATTTATTTACGATAATTCCGGTCAAAAATTCACCGGCTGTTACAAACAAAGTGCACCGCAGCACCTGCACCCAAAGTGGATCTTTCCATTCCGTTCCCATTCCCTGCCAGGCAAAAAACATCATACAGATTCCACCAAGTACAAACATGCTCCAATGTGAAAATCCACGGAAAATCACTTCAAAAGTATAGTATAAAGATCCCCCCAACACCCAAAGAAATAGATATTCATAGAATTTTTTCAAAGAAAAACGTCCTTTCTATTTATATTCTCATAAATAGTTTGGACGCTTTCATTCAAATTATGGGTGGTATATGTTTACACTCTTTTTCCGATATAATAAAATCCTTTGCATTCATCCAAAGAAACATCGACGATCTGGCCAATCAAGCTTTCGTCTCCCGGGAAATGTACAAGAATATTATTACTCAATCTTCCGGTTACAAGAGTATGATCATGATCATTGACAGATTCCACCAAAGCCTTTTGTATGGTTCCCTCATGGACGCTGCATACCTCTGCAGAAATCTCCTGTACTTCTTTTAACAGACGGTCAAAACGGTCTTTTATCACATCCTCCGGTACCTGATTTTCCATAGTGGCAGCCGGTGTTCCGGTACGTTTAGAGTAAATAAATGTAAATGCACTGTCATAGCGGACTTTTTGCACCACATCCATGGTCTCAAGAAAGTCTTCTTCTGTTTCTCCGGGAAAGCCGACAATAATATCAGTTGTGAGAGAAATATCAGGCACTGCAGTCTTAATCTTTTCTACAAGTTCCAAATACTTTTCCTTTGTGTAACGGCGGTTCATTTTCTCTAAAATACGGGTACTTCCTGACTGTACCGGCAAATGCAGATGCTTACAGATTTTCTTGGAATTTTTCATGACTTCAATCAATTCATCGGATAAATCCTTCGGATGGGATGTCATGAAACGGATCCTTTCCAATCCTTCGATTTTCTCAATTTCCTGCAAAAGCTGTGCAAAGGTAATCGGTTCCTCTAGATTCTTTCCATACGAGTTTACATTTTGTCCAAGAAGCATGACTTCTACTACACCATCGGCAACAAGGCGCTCGATCTCGCGGATGATATCTTTCGGATTCCGGCTTCTTTCCCGTCCTCTTACATAAGGTACTATACAGTAACTGCAGAAATTGTTGCAGCCAAACATAATATTAACTCCGGATTTAAAGGAAAACTTTCGTTCACTTGGAAGATCTTCTACAATTTTATCCGTATCTTTCCAGATGTCAATTACCATACGTTCTGACTCAAAACGTGTGGCAATAAGCTCTGCAAATTTGTAAATGTTATGTGTCCCGAAAATGATATCGACAAAGCGATAACTTTTTTTTAGTTTTTCTACAACCTGCGGTTCCTGCATCATACAACCGCAAAGTCCGATCATCATATACGGATTTGATTTTTTGATATGTTTTAATTGTCCCAAGCGCCCATATACGCGTTGGTTTGCATTTTCACGGACTGTACAAGTATTATAAATAACAAAATCTGCTTTCTCTTCTTCCGGTTCTTCTACATATCCAACCTGTTCCAGGATTCCCACAAGTTTTTCTGAATCTCGAGCATTCATCTGACATCCAAATGTTGTAACACAAAATGTAAGAGGTCGTCCGGCTTCTTCTGATTTTTGTTGAACATACTGTTTTGCTTTTTCCATAAAATAAAACTGGCGCTGCGGTTCTTTCTCAGGCGCCGGCTGCGTTAAATCAATTGTATATGTATCCATTTCTATTCTACCCCTTTCTATTATCAAACAAATTGGTTCGTTTCTTCATCATAAAAATAATCTATCTTTGCTAATATATTCTGGATTTCTTCTTTCCCTATCTGCATATCATCACATAAAGCATCAAGACTTTTGTAGAAATCCCGCAATTTCATATTTAAAACGCTTAATAAAAGCATTGGGTCTTTTGGCAATTGTTCCATTATCTTACCTCTTTTTCTTCTGTTATAATGAGATCTGGTCTGCAATCTGTCTCTTCCGCAGGAATCTCTGCTACTTCTTGTACGGAAAAGGCAATACCCATAGTAGGATTTTGAGGATGTCTCTTCAAATATCGGTCATAGTATCCGCCGCCATAGCCTAGACGGTTTCTACACGGATCAAATCCTACAAGAGGCATGACGATCAATGCATTGTCATCATTCGCAAGATGAGCTGCAATTTCTTCAGGTTCGAAAATTCCTTTCATTCCAGGATAAACTTCCTGTAGACTTTTTATGTAATAAAACTCCATTTCCTGACCAAGAACTTTGGGAACCGCCACTTTCTTCCCTTCCTGAAGAGCAAAGGCAAGAAGAGGCCATGTATCCACTTCCTGGTTGTAAGACAAATATCCGTAAATGGTATCTGCTTTTTGAAACCATGGATGACAGGAAATCTTTGCAGTAATTTCATCTGACATCTCTGCCCACTTTGGGGACGGGAGATTTCTTCTTATTTGCAAAAGTTTTTCTCTAATTTTCCTTTTTGTTTCCATATTTCTCACCAAGGTTTGTGATGCTTCCATCTAACTCTTTGATGTCAATATTATTTAACTGGCTTCTTAAGTTTCTTTTGAATGCATCCACATACTCAGCCCTTAGTACTTTCTGCTCCATTCGTTCTGCATCCGTAAGCCCTTCTGCCTTTGATTTTCTATATAGTTCATTGATTCTTTTAATCTTTTCTTCTAACATCTCTTTTGTTCCTTCCATAAATCTTTTTCTATCTTACACTAAAATCCTTCGGAAGTCTACTTTTAGCTTGAATAACCTTCTAAAAAACTGTAGAGACTTTCTTCCGATTCAATTGTCATTCCATTTGAGATATCTGCAGCTACCGCATCCGGAAGATTGTCCACCGGAATCGAAGTATATTCGTATACGGTTTTCTGGTCACTCAAATAAACGGCCACAAATCCGTTTAAGTTTTTTAAATAGTAAATTTCTGCTTTCGACGCATTTCCTTCTGTAGCCATAGAATACTCTTCCTTAACTTTGCTTTGCTCTTCTTTCGTTTCAGAAAGAACTCTTTCATAGCCGGAACGATAAGCAAAAGAAAGCATCAAAGCAAGCACAACCCATGCCGCAAAAAAGCTAATACTGTATTTTTTCTTCATAAGGACACTCCTTTTTCTATACAGTATTAGCTTCTTGTATGATTTTTATACACGCTGTATCGCAATATGTATTTTAGTAATATCCTTCTCGCAAAAGATGTACTTTTTTTAAGAATTTTACAATCGCATGCCCTTTTGGCATAGAAAGAATTTCTTCCTCTGTCAATCCTCCAAGTAATAAAAGAGCAACACAATAAACTACCACTGCAAGGCATAGAGTAATCACAGTTGCAAGTTTCTGCGGAAGAATGATTTCTAATATCATCTGAGAAATCAATGCAACCACACCCATAATGATGGATGCCATAAGTGGAATGATAAATGTTTTATGCCGCTCCTGCTTATAGCCAATTTCACGGCGCAATGCTTTTTGATTTAAAACGCACATACTGAACGAGAACACAATAGTTCCGCCGATTACAGCAAAGATATTCATCTTAAACACAACGAGCATAATAAACAATGCGATCAAATGAATTCCAAGAGAAATTGCTGCGTTTTTGATCGGAAGCGTCATACGGTTCACACCTTGCAGCATCGCGTTTGTAATGGTTGAAAGTGAATAAAATACAATTGTAACTGTACCGCTTACTAAAAGGAGCGTTGGTGTACTGTTATTTCCATTAAACAAAAGATCCAGAATCGGCCTTGCCAGAACGATACACCCTACCATACTCGGGATGGAAATAATCATAGTAAATCGTGTTGCTAACTGTATTTTAGTATACACAAGCTTTCTGTCGCCGGATGTTACCGCAGCGGTAAGACTCGGAATGACAGAAGCACCTACTGCATTTGCAATGGCAAGCGGTACGTTTACAAGTGTATTAAATTTACCGCTATACATTCCCCAAAGCGTCTCATATTCTTTCTTCGCCATGCCCTGTACATCCATAATATTGCTGAAGATTCCGGCATCGAGAATCTTTGTACTTTGGTAAACGGCAGTGCTTAATATAACCGGTGTAATTGTATAGAAAAGGATTGTAAAAATATCTGAATAGCTTTCCCTATATCTGCTCCGGTCTCTTCGAAGCTGTCTCTTTATGATTTTCTTATATGCCAGAAATACGAATACAAGGAATAAAAGTCCGGCCACAGCTCCGATGAGAGTTCCTAACGTTCCACCGGCTGCGCCGTAAGCAGGAGCAATATAATCTTTGGATTTTGCTTCCACTGCCTTTTTCCCAAATTCAAACAAATAACTCGCTCCGACAACACTTACCACTGCATTGACGATCTGCTCCAGAATCTGGGAGATTGCGGTAGGAAGCATCGTACCAAGACCTTGAAAATAGCCTCGAATGACACCCATAATCGCAACAACCAGAAGACACGGAGCCAATACGCGCAACGCATATTTACTTGGTTCCATCGCCATGATCTTGTCAGCAATAAAATCGGCACCAAAGAATACAATCAATCCAATGATCGTTCCAGCTGTTACTGCAAAAATAAGCGCGGCCTTAAATACACGGAATGCATTTCGCCGCTCTCCTTTTGAGACTCTTGCCGACACAAGTTTGGATACGGCAAGAGGAAGACTGTAGGATGTCAAAAGTAAGGCAATCGCATAGATTTCAAAAGCGATTCCATAATATGCCTGTCCCTGGTCTCCCATAATATTGATCAGAGGGATCCGGTAAATCACACCAATAATCTTCGTAATGATTCCGGCAGATGCAAGAATCGCTCCCTGCACCAAAAATGCCCCCTCTTTTTTCTTTTTATCTGTTCCCATTCTAATACCTCGCGTGATCTAACGTATAATATTCAGACGATTTAAAATGTCTTTTTGTTTTGATTCCATACAGAGGCGTTCTGCTTCCTCCATATGATCATAACCCAATAAGTGTAGCATACTATGGGCAATAAGAAAAGCATATTCTCGCTTTTCAGAATGACCGTATTCTTCTGCCTGGGCAATTACCTTCTCTTTGGAAATGACGATGTCTCCCAACATTAGCTCTCCGGATTCCGGGTGAAAATATCCATTTTCTTCCTCAAGGAAGGAAAATTCCCCTGCAGCTTCATAATCCACCATCGGAAAAGACAATACGTCCGTCGCCCGATCGATCTCCCGAAATTCTGCATTCATCTTCTGTATTTCATCATTCATGGTAAGCAGAAGACTTACTTCTGCTTCATAAGGACATTCCTCATAATCAAGAACAGCCTCAATCACTGTTCGCGCCAGTTCTTCGCAAGGAAGATTCAATTTCAAATCTCCTTCATCTTCAAAGTAAAGTGTCATGATTATCTCCTTCTTTCCTTAGAGTCTGATCGTCTCTTTGGTTTCTTCTCATATTCTTCATATGCCTTCACAATCTTCTGTACAAGTGGATGACGCACAACATCTTTACTTGTAAGGTTGCAGATGGAAATATCCTCAATATTTTTCAGCACTTTGCATGCAACATCCAGTCCGGATACGGCATTTGCCGGTAAATCCTTCTGCGTAGAGTCTCCTGTCACAACGACTTTGGACCCAAATCCGATACGAGTTAAAAACATCTTCATCTGTGCCGGCGTTGTATTCTGGGCTTCATCCAGAATAATAAACGCATTGTCCAATGTACGGCCCCTCATATAGGCAAGCGGTGCAACCTCAATTAAGCCTTTCTCAGAATTCTTAATAAAGGATTCGGCACCCATGATTTGATAAAGAGCATCATATAATGGTCTTAAATACGGATCGATCTTACTCTGCAAATCTCCCGGTAAAAAACCGAGCTTCTCCCCCGCTTCAATGGCCGGTCTTGTCAGGATGATCCGACCGACTTCATTGCTTTTGAAAGCGGTGATCGCCATGGCCATAGCAAGATAAGTTTTACCTGTTCCAGCTGGTCCTAGACCAAATGTAATCATCTGTTTCCGAATCGCATCCACATATTTTTTCTGACCAAGGGTCTTCGGTTTGATCGGCTTTCCCTGCAGCGTATGGCAGATGATATCTTTATCTACTTCAAGAAGACCATCTTCATTTCCTTCAAAAGCAAGAGATAATGCATAATCCACATTCTGCTCAGATATGACATTTCCTCTCTTTGATAGTTCTTTCAGTTGCGACAAAACATTCTTTGCCTTTTCCACATTTGCGGATTCTCCAAGGATCTTTACATTTCCGTCACGGGCGATCAAAGTAACATGCAGTGTACGCTCGATTTTTTTCGCAAACATGTCAAACTCCCCGAATACATTCTTTTCATGCTCTGCCGATAGTTCAATGACTACTTCTAATATTCCCATTTAGTTAACTCCTTCCGGGATTTTTTTCTCTTCTATCTGAATCATCTCAGTCTCTCTTCTTTTCTCTGCCTTTTTGATCAGTGTAAGACTTCCTGATGCTTTGGCAGATTGACTCTCGTTGTATATTTTAACATTTTTTCGGATAATTTCTACCCCCTTTTTTTCCAAATCCCGGCAAAACACATGAAAATTCTTACTCAAAATCTCCTGAACTTCCTTTTCTTTTCTCTTTTCCTTTTTGAATTTATACTCCTTGATTGTTCTTCGACCATAGGAAATCGGAAAATAAAAGTGCTCTCCTAGTTTCAATTGTTCTTCTGATGTGAAAATTTCTGCATACTCATATTTGTTTTTAGAAAATCCTGCTTCCAACAGACGGTTTCTTGTCTGTAGAAAGACCGACTCCTTTTTTTCCCCTGTATACACTTTTTTATTGTAATAAACCGGAATCGACTCATTATAGTTTTCTTCCGTTTTTATATAAACATCTGCATCTGCTGCCTGATATCGGTATTCGGTTACTTCTTTTGCATCGTTTAAAATCTCTACTCTTCCGCTTACTAAGAGATCTCCTTTTTTTACTTTATCACCTACCTCCACAGCAGGAACACCAGATCTTGTGATGATCTCCACTACTTCTCCGTCCTCTGAAGCGATAAGATCCGTCACTTTTTCTTCCTTACTTACTGTTTTTTCTGTGATCGTATCCGTATTTTCTTTCACTCGTATAATAAGTCTTGTACCTTCTACTGAAGCAGATGCCCATATGATGTCATCAAAATGTTTTCGCAGATCTTTTACAATGCGGGCGCATTGAATCTTAGATTTTCTCATACCATGCCTCACTTTTGTTGTTTCCAGGTACTCCAGTATCGTTTCATCTGTTCTTGTGTAATTTCCTTCAATATGAATATTCCATACAAAGGATGACATGATGTAAATAAAAACGGCGCAGCCTGCTGCTCCGGCAAAAAATACTTTTCTTTTTCGGTATTTATGTAAAAAAAAAGGAAGACCGTACCGCTTTAAAATCACTACCTTTGTCTTCGTTTTTTTTATGATCGGTTTTAGTTTTCGAAATCCAGTTACACTGATATACATTTCATAGTGGTGTCCACAAGGTTCCAGCCCCCAAAGATAAATATGATGGTGACTGCAAAGATTTAGAAATCTCTCTGGTGAATAACCGATGATCCGGATACGCAGATACCCTTTTATATATCGAATCAATGATAATAACACGTTATTTCCTCCTTGTATGGATGATTCTGCTAACAATATTCTACAGATTTGATGTATCCTGTAATCTTCATTTCATCGTTCGTATAATATTCAATCTGCATTCGCTTCCCGGACACTTTGATTTGACCGGATTTACTCCGAACCCGAATCAGAACATCCGTATATTCAATGATTCCTTTGTAATTTTCTATACAAAGTTCCATTCGCCCGGTCATGGTCAGTATGGGAACTCCAAGCACTACGTCTTTGGGCAGGTTTGTTGCGGCTGCCATTTTGGTTTTCAGAGAATCTTTCATAACAAACGCCACACATAGTCTTACTTTATAGTAATATATGTGTGGCGTTCCTAATTATGCATGATTGCTTCTGCTTCTTTTTGTGTAAGGTAATTGTATTTTACCATTTTTTCTAAAACACGTTTCTGGCGTTGATGTGCCAGGTCTGGATTCTTTGTAAGCGCATAAGCCGATGGAGCATTCGGAATTCCCGCAAGTAACGTACTTTCGTAATCATTCATATCCTTCGGAAGCTTCCCGAAATATCCAAGACTTGCATCTTTGACACAGTAATAATTATTCCCAAAGTAAATAGAATTCACATAAAGTTCCAATATTTCATCCTTTGTATACTTTTTCTCAAACTCAAAGGACATGAAGACTTCTGCAATCTTCCTTGTAAACTTCTTTTCCTGTGTGAAATACAGATTTTTACATAATTGCTGAGTAATGCCGCTTCCGCCTTCCACCAGACTCATGGCTTTGATATCATTTATCGCAGCCCTGCCAATTGCGAGAATATCAACGCCAGGGTGTGAGTAGAATCTGTGGTCTTCCACCGAAACAATGGCGTCCAGATATATTTGTGGAAGCTCATCAATTTTCGTGTAATTATCCCGGCTTCGTATTTCCTCAACTTTCTGAGCAATGGGTTCTTTCTCCACTGCCGTTTTATACATGTCATATCCTTCGTGTATGAGATAAGAGCAAGCGGCAATTCCGGCAATGAGACAAATCAGAACAAGTACTTTTATTATTTTTCTTAATGTACGCATAGTTTAGATCTCCTTTATATGGCTATGTTACCATATAAATTTGAAAAGAACTTTGTGAAAATCTTAAGGTTTGATGAACAGTATGGAAAATCGTCCGTAATTTTCAAGAGTTATATCCGTTATATCGGAAGCCAATGCAGGACTCTCGGAATCTCTTCATCCCAAAACGTCCAGTTATGCCCACCATTTCTTTCACGATAAGTCAATGCATATCCTATGTCAATTAATTCCTCTGCCACTTCTTTCTGTGATGCGTACAAAACATCTTCCGTACCACAGCAGACATATAGTTTCGGAAGTATAGAACTATCTTTTGTTTCTTTCATTCGTTTTCTCGCAAGAACGGGAATGGCATGTTCTGACTCTTCCAAATGTTCCAAAGAGCCGAAAATCCCTTTCCAAAATCCAGTATCTACCTCTTCTGCAATATTTTGCTCCAACACGTCCTGCAATGAAAATGCAGCCGAAAGTCCTGCAGCATAGCCGAATCGTTCTGGGTAAGTAAGCGCAATTTTAAACGCGCCATACCCACCCATAGAATTCCCCGCAATAAACGTCTTCTCCCTCATAGAAGAAATATTCGGGAAAAAGTCCCGGCATATCGCCGGAAGTTCTTCTGCAATATGTTTCAAATATTTTTGTTCATAAGTTGTGTTCGTGTACCAGCTTAAATCCCCATCCGGCATGACAACCGCAAGATTTAACTTGCTGACATAACGTTCAATGGATGTTCTCCGCATCCAACATGTATAATCATCCGACATACCGTGCAGCAGATACAATACCGGATATTCTCCCAAGCACTTGTCATTGTCCGCTTCGGAAGAAGTCTGCATGCCTGCAAGTCCGATCTGATTTTTTGTTCTCTGCGGAAGGATCACATTAAAATTCACGCATTTCCCTAATACATCAGAGAAGCAATTCACCTGTAAAAGAGCCATGATATCCGTCCTTTCCTTATAGTGTTAAACTATGAAATCAAATTTCAGTGATAGAATGTGCTATGTGCAAACGACAAATGTCTTGATCTTTACAGACTCCAAAGTTCCTTCTTACGCATCAAAAAAGAAAGGAGCGCTTCGCATCCTTCTACCACGTCATTGTATGTGACATCGAAATTTTCTGTATACCAGGGATCTGCAATCGCTCTCGGTTCATCGCTGAAATCAAGCAGCATGTGAATCTTTCCATCCGGATCACCTCCGGAGATTTTTGTCATGTTGCGGATGTTAGCCTCATCCATCCCGATTAAATAATCGTAGTCTTTGTAGTCTTTCTTTGTCATCTGAACTGCATGGTGCGGAAGAACCGGTATTCCGGCTTCACGCATCTTATTCACAGTTCCGTAATGCGGGCCGTTACCGATCTCCTCTCTGCTTGTGGCAGCAGAATTGATGTAAAACTGGTCTGTAAGACCACGCTTGTTGATCATGTCCTGAAAAACAAATTGGGACATGGTGCTGCGGCAAATATTGCCGTGGCAGATGAATAGTATTTTTATCATGTTCTTATATCTCCTCAAATCGTCGTATTTCCTTATATTTAAAGGATTTTTACAACTTTCATTTTTCTTGTAGTTTCTGTATCTTCTTATAAATTCTCATGTTTTGGCAGTCAAAAGTTGTAAAATAAGTTGTAAAACTACCCCTATTTTACAACTTTACAACTTACCGATTGCAGACTTCTTTCATCTCTTTTTGAATATCGTCAAAGTCCAAGTGCGTGTATGTATTCAGCGTAACTCCTATATCAGAATGTCCCATAATCTTCTGTAATGTCTTAGGGTTCATTCCCGACTTTGCCATATTAGAACAAAAGGTATGTCGGCAAACATGAGGTGTGATTTTAGGTAATTCCTGTTTATATATTTTATTATACTTCTCGCAAATATGCTGAAAATATTTCTCCCAATGTAAAGCAACCATAGGCATATCATTTTTATCTAAATACAGGAAACCGCTTTTACCGTCTATCATAGGTTCTGATTTTGGCTTTTTACGATTTTGAATAATCTTACGAAAACACGCTTTTACCTCATCAGTCATAGGCACAAGTCTTGTACCGCTGTCTGTCTTTGTGTCCTCTATAATATATTCCATATTACGCTTGCGTTGCAACTGATGATTGACATTGATAACACCTTTTTCTAAATCAATATCAGAAATCGTCAATCCAACAAATTCCGAAATACGAAGTCCTGTCTTGAATAGAATGTAAATGCCCTCATAATACTTACGAAAGTGCTTGTCCTGCTTTACAAATTCAAGAAACGCTCTCTCCTGCTTTCTTGTGATAGCTTCTCTCGTTACGCTGTCATTGACAACCACCGTTGCAAGCTGAAATTCAAAAGGGTTCTTTCGTATCAAATCATCATCAACAGCCATTTGAAACGCTGGTCTTACAACACCACGAATAGAATGAATACTACTGTACCCTCTGCCGTCTGCCTGTAATTTAATAAGCCAGCCTTTTGCGTCTGATAGTTTTACCTTGTCAATCCGCTTTTTTCCAAAGGCTTCTTTGGCAATGATATTGATAACAAATTTATAGTTTGCTTCTGTATTATGCCTTACGCCTGTTTTCTGTGAAATATATTTTTTCACAAGCTCCAAGACTGTCATATCTCCACCCGAAGAAACAATATCATCTTCTAAATCTTTACGTATCTGCTTCTCCTTATCCCGTAAAGGAATATCGTCTTTTGCGCCTTGTGGAACTGTATCGGTTTTTACCAGTTTCCAACTATACACATATTTCACATTTCCAGCATTATCTACATACTTATACATATATCTTCCGTCTTTACGTTGACTCTCTCCATTGCGTAAAACACGGTTTTTATTATCCCGTCTTTTTTCGCTCATCTTCGCTCCTTTCCACTTCTGAAAGAGTCCCGATATGACTTGTTCTCATCATAACATATACCAGCTCCTTTTTCACTAGATTGCGTCCAATTTGTCTATAACCTGTTCAAACTGTCGGCGTTTAATCTGTATGCGGTTGCCATTCATAATGAGCCAGCCAGCGTCCTTGTTTTCCTCTGCCAATCGTCTTAACTTGTTTTCTCCGATACGGAAATACTTTGACGCTTCTTCAATGGTAAGGGTGTATTTTTCCCATACGGGAATATCCTGTGCATTACTCATAAAACACCCCCTCACTTTCGATTACGTCTGCTATGTCCGTACACATCTGCTCCACAAGCATTTCCTGTTTTTCGGAAAGGTGGGTACATTCATCAATCATTTTCATATAGTTTGAACCTGTCAGCCTGTCGATTTCTTCTATCATCACAATGGACGGCATGACCTGTCTTTCCAGCCATTGCAGAGTGCGTTCCATATTGACAGGTACAGGGTTCATTTCAAAAGGTAAATTATCATGGGAAATGAATATCTCCCACAATGGATAGTCGGGAAATTCCACAAAATCGGTAATGAGGTAAAACACCAGCCCATGAGGGTTATACGTCAATAACAATTCTTCAACTGCCTGTACTGCCTTTTTGTCACGCAGACGAATTTCAAAACGGTTGATAATATCCGTATGTTTCTTTTTAGTTGCCTGTTCCTTTTGTTTTTCATACAGGCAGAAATATTTTGTGCTTGACTTTGAGCCGATATAAAGGGTGCTTGCTAAATTGCGGTTTTTTCCGCTTAGTTTACCGCCTTGCACATTTTCATAGTTTTTACAGCGACAATCCGCACCGCCATTTTTGTATTTTTCAGACAAAACGGGAATATCCAGCAGACCGCACATATCGTTGATTGCCAAGTCAAAACGTCGGATAACACCGCCACAGTCAATACAGCGGTTTAAAAATGAATACCAATCCCTGTTCTGTGCCTGTAAGACATATTCCATGTTGCGTGAGCCTGCTCCTTTTAATTCCAAGAATACGCCCATGTGCTCATCATCAGAAGCCATAACCTTGATTTCCCCGTAGGCGTAATGCTCTTTATAGCCATAATATCCATAGTCATAATGGATAAAATAATCTGCTTTCATGCCAAGCACTTTTCGGATAACTTCCAATGCGTCAGTCGTTGGGAAACGGACAGACAGATAATCCACGAGCAGATAAAAAGGGTTATCACAGACATAGTAATTCAGACAACGCAGGATAATATTTTGTGTTTCCTTGCTGGCGTTGGCTTTTCCGTTCTCAAAGCGGTTGATACTATATCTTGATACATGGGTAAGACTTGCAAGCTCTCCTTGTGAAAGACCGCTGGCAAGACGTTTGTTCTTCATTTCAAGTGCAAATTCTAAATTGTTCATTGTATTCCTCCAATCCCACAATAGCCTTGAAATACCTGTAAACCGCCTTTCAAAAAAGTGTGAAGTTACTATCTTCTTAAAACTCCTCATTACTCCTTACAGCTTTGGGGTTGCATGGTTTTTGACTTGTCTTTTGTGAAATAGTGCCCCCCTGTTAGATAACGGGGGCACAGATAAGGCTCGCTGGATCGCCAGCCGACAAAGCATTTCTGTCCTTTGACGGCAAGCCGTCATGGCGTTTTTGCTCACGCACGCCAACAGTCCTGCAATGCTTTGTCAGCTAGTCCTGTTTTGCCTTTTCTAACAAGTTCCATTCCAACCATTATTCATATCTATGAGTTTAATCAGACAGTCATTTCTTTTTGAATGTTTTTGTATTTCATTCTATTGTGCTTATTTGATTACAAGAACATAGTAATTCTTATATGCTTATTTGTCAACATCTTTTTTTATCTTTACAAATCATATTAAGCATGATAGACTTATAACAGCAAAGATATAACGAGATATGGAGGGTTATGCAATGAAAATAAGCCATTTAGGAAATAATATACAGACCATAAGAAAATTTAGAGGAATGAAACAACAGGAGCTTGCGGACAAAATCGGTATCAATATGCAGAGCCTTTCCAAGATTGAAAGAGGGTTGAACTATCCTGCTTATGAAACGCTGGAAAAGATAATGGAAGTGCTGGACGTAACACCCAATGAATTGTTGTCGGGGGAATGGAAATATGTCAATCAGTCCGAAAAAGAAGTCTGTCAGTTTTTAAGAGCAGAGGAACGTCTAAATGCAGAATTGAAGCATGGACACTATGATAACTTCTTTGACAGCGAGGAAGAGTGGCTGGAATATGAGTTAGAAAAGTTACGGGAGTACATTACAGATTATATCAACGGAAAGAGCATTGAAGCGTCCGACCTTTACCCGATTAAAGAATTTATTCAGCATTTGAAATTTCAAAAACTGTTAGACCGCTATGATGATTTATACAGCATGGATATGTTTGGGGAAAGCATAGAGGGACATAAGTATAAGACACCTTATCAAGTCGTGAAAATGATAAACCCGAACTCTAAAGAAGATATGGAACTGTTATCGAAATTACGTAAACGCTCAATAGCAAGTACCTTTCTTTAAATTTTGATGTTTGAGATAATAGTCTAAAAAGTTAAGTCAAA
>JAJBSL010000079.1 GCA_020540725.1 Lachnospiraceae bacterium EP-SM-12S-S03 | reverse complement strand
TGCTCTACCAGTTTCATCAGCTTATCTTGGTTTACGTTATCAAAGAACTTTTCAATATCTGCGTCTACTACATAATAGCCCTTGTTGTTACACGCTTTCCTTACTACTTCCAGTGCTTGTTTTGCACTTCTTTTCGGTCGGAATCCATAGGAACATTCTCTAAAGTCAGCTTCGAATACTGGCTCTATTGCTATCTTTGTAGCCATTTGCACAATTCTGTCCTTGACCGTTGGTATTCCTAGAGGTCTTTCACTTCCGTCTGGTTTTGGTATCATAACTCGCTTTACTGGAGATGGTTTATACTTTCCATTTATCAGTTCTGATTTGATTTCTGACAGGTATTTTTCAATTCCCATCGCTTCAACATCCCCGATTTTGATACCATCCACACCGCTGGAACCTTTGTTAGCTTTTACCCGTTTCCATGCCTCAAAA
>JAJBSL010000078.1 GCA_020540725.1 Lachnospiraceae bacterium EP-SM-12S-S03 | reverse complement strand
GCTATGTCCGTACACATCTGCTCCACAAGCATTTCCTGTTTTTCGGAAAGGTGGGTACATTCATCAATCATTTTCATGTAGTTTGAGCCTGTCAGCCTGTCGATTTCCTCTATCATCACAACGGACGGCATGACCTGTCTTTCCAGCCATTGCAGAGTGCGTTCCATATTGACGGGTACAGGGTTCATTTCAAAAGGTAAACTGTCATGGGAAATGAATATCTCCCACAACGGATAGTCGGGAAATTCCACAAAATCGGTAATAAGGTAAAACACCAGCCCATGAGGGTTATACGTCAATAACAGTTCCTCAACTGCCTGTACCGCCTTTTTGTCACGCAGACGAATTTCAAAACGGTTGATAATATCCGTATGTTTCTTTTTGGTTGCCTGTTCCTTTTGTTTTTCATACAGGCAGAAATATTTTGTGCTTGCCTTTGAGCCGATATAAAGGGTGCTTGCTAAATTGCGGTTTTTTCCGCTTAGTTTACCGCCTTGCACATTTTCATAGT
>JAJBSL010000077.1 GCA_020540725.1 Lachnospiraceae bacterium EP-SM-12S-S03 | reverse complement strand
CAACCGCTTTGAGAACGGAAAAGCCAACGCCAGCAAGGAAACACAAAATATTATCCTGCGTTGTCTGAATTACTATGCCTGTGATACCCCTTTTTATCTGCTTGTGGATTATCTGTCTGTCCGTTTCCCAACGACTGACGCATTGGAAGTTATCCGAAAGGTGCTTGGCATGAAAGCAGATTATTTTATCCATTATGAATATGGGTATTATGGCTATAAGGAGCATTATGCCTACGGAGAAATCAAGGTTATGGCTTCTGATAATGAACACATGGGCGTATTTTTGGAATTAAAAGGGGCAGGCTCACGCAACATGGAATATGTCTTGCAGGCACAGAACAGGGATTGGTATTCATTCTTAAACCGCTGTCTTGACTGTTGTGGTATTATCCGACGTTTTGACTTGGCAATCAATGATATGTGCGGTCTGCTGGATATTCCCACCTTGTCTGAAAAATATAAAAATGGCGGTGCGGATTGTCGCTGTAAAAACTATGAAAATGTGCAAGGCGGTAAACTAAGCGGAAAAAACCGCAA
>JAJBSL010000076.1 GCA_020540725.1 Lachnospiraceae bacterium EP-SM-12S-S03 | reverse complement strand
TGGTTAAGACCTAAGCGGCCGATGGTACTGCACTGGTGACGGTGTGGGAGAGCAGGTGGCTGCCGGATTATAAAAAAGAATCAATACGGGCTTATAGCTCAGCCGGTTAGAGCGCACGCCTGATAAGCGTGAGGTCGGTGGTTCGAGTCCACTTAAGCCCACTGATTTTTAAGCGTGAGGCTGAGGAGGTAATGTCTACTTAAGCCCATGATTATACAAAATCAAATATCAAATGACCTTTTGGGGGTATAGCTCAGTTGGGAGAGCGCCTGCCTTGCAAGCAGGAGGTCACGAGTTCGAATCTCGTTATCTCCATTTGATAATTAGAGAGCAGCCGATGCGGCTGATCAAAACAACTGAATCAAATTTATTTGAATGAAGTTGTTTTGGAAGACGCATAAGGATATTTGAAAAATATCCGTGAACGAGGAACGTTAGTTCCGAGTGCTCGGCGCGAAGGCTTCTGATTATCTCATGTACCTTGAAAACCGCATATAAGAAATAAATGATGATAAGATAAAATATCTAATCAAGACATCCGAGGTAATTGTT
>JAJBSL010000075.1 GCA_020540725.1 Lachnospiraceae bacterium EP-SM-12S-S03 | reverse complement strand
AAGACGGAAGAAGAGCGAGTACTGGTTACGAAAGTAAAAGTCACCAATGAAGATGGATCAGCGGTTGAGAAGGAAGTGAAGATCACAGTTCAGCGAGATACAGATAAAGACGGAGTACCGGACGTAAAAGATGACGATGATGATAATGACGGAATAAAAGACAAGGAGGAGATCGAGAAAGGATCAGATCCAAAAGATCCAGACTCTATACCGCAGACAGATATCAAGCCAATCGGTAAGGTGGACATCACAAATGCGACGCAGACAGTGGTAGAAGGAAATGATATCAAGGTCATCGAGATCAAAGCAGAAGATGAGAAAGCAGTGATCGAAGTGGGTGAATTGCCGTCGGGAGTAACCTACGAAGAAGGAACTCAGAAAACAATTGCGGGAATTCCAGAAGTGACAGATTGGGGAAAGACGGAAGAAGAGCGAGTACTGGTTACGAAAGTAAAAGTCACCAATGAAGATGGATCAGCGGTTGAGAAGGAAGTAAAGATTACAGTAAAGAAAAAATCAGATGCAGAAAAATATGAAGCTCAGGGCCAGGATATCACGGTAGACAAGGATAGCAAGGCAAATGCATCCGATGCGATAGCAAACAAGAAAGATCTGCCGAAAGATACAGAGTATGACTGGAA
>JAJBSL010000074.1 GCA_020540725.1 Lachnospiraceae bacterium EP-SM-12S-S03 | reverse complement strand
TTTTATGACCCAAATGCACCTCCGTGTAAAGCAGTGTTTTGATTACTACTGATTTTACATGGAGGATTTTATTATGTATGAAAAATATTTAGAACAGCTTGAGGAAGCCGGAAAAATCCGTAACCTCAAAGAGCGTTCCATCAACTGCTATAAAAACTATGTTTCTTACTTTCTGAAATATCAGAATAAGAATCCCAAAGAACTTACCTGTCAGGATGTCAGGGCTTTTTTGCTTGCAAAAAAAGAGGAAGGACTGAAAGCCACAACTCTGAATCTTTACAATTCTGCCATCCGTTTTTTCTATCGAAATGTCCTGCATATCCTTTGGGATGACATCACAGTTCCACGTATGATCCTAGAACATAAGCTTCCGACCGTACTGACTGTTGATGAAATAGACCGTCTATTAGAAGCTGTTGATGATATCAAATATAGAGCCATGTTTGCAACGATGTATTCTTCCGGGATGCGGGTTTCTGAAGTGATCCACCTTCATTATGATGATATTTCCCGTTCAAATATGCAGATCCATGTCCGAGATACGAAGAACAGGATGGATCGCTATACAATTCTTTCTAAACGGTGTCTGGATATCCTTACGCAATACTGGTTTGAGAAAGGACGTCCCCGTGGGATCCTGTT
>JAJBSL010000073.1 GCA_020540725.1 Lachnospiraceae bacterium EP-SM-12S-S03 | reverse complement strand
AAATTCTTTAGGTTAGAATCGATGATGGGGTAAACGAAAAAGCAGTTTTGACATTCCAGTGAACTGCCCCTTCGTTTACACCATTTTCGATTTGACCTCATTGAACAAAGTGAGCGTCCGGGTAGTCATTACCTATGGACTTTCAATCTTTTGTACTTACCTGTGATTATACAGGATTTTCTGTGCAGAAGCTACAGAAATCAAGTATTTTCAGATAAATAGGTACGACAACAAAACCTCAAGCTTTGAGGCTTTAGAAAATGTATGAAAGAATAAGCTTTTAACATCTTTGTGGTATTCGAAGCTGTGGTTTTCCAAGATGCCCGCCACAGGATTTACACACACAAATGTTTATCTCATAAAGCTGTTTTAATATTTCTGGTATCTCCTTACCTCGAAGCTTCGAGAGATACTTTTGGCATCCAAGGAGATTCCGGCATAAAGTCAGCTTCTTGTGTTTGCTACGGGAACAAAGAAGTCCGTAATGCCGAATCCTGACAAAACGTTTTGGCGGTACGTGCATCAGAAACCGTCGTATAAATTCAACACCGGAAAGAGTCAGTTCTTTCCATTGTCCTTTCTTCCGGTAATCCTTTACAGAAAAAGTAACGTTTTCATCGTCCATACAGATGATGCGGTGATTGCTGACGGCAATCCTATGGGTATACTTTCCAAGGTAGTCAATCACAGACTGTG
>JAJBSL010000072.1 GCA_020540725.1 Lachnospiraceae bacterium EP-SM-12S-S03 | reverse complement strand
ATATCAAGGCTCTTTCCAACAAGGAAAGGAGCAGACACCATGAAAGAAAAAAGACGGGATAGTAAAGGACGTATCCTGCATACTGGAGAGAGCCAACGAACAGACGGAAAATACTTATATAAATATGTGGACGCATTTGGAAACACAAAATATGTGTATGCTTGGAGATTGACACCCACAGACCCGACACCAAAGGGAAAACGGGAAAAACCCTCACTTCGTGAACTGGAACAGCAGATAAGACGGGATATTGAGGACGGTATCGACAGCACAGGCAAGAAAATGACGCTTTGCCAACTCTACGCCAAACAGAACGCACAGAGGGCAAATGTGAAGAAAAGCACACAGAAACAACGGGAACAGCTCATGCGGTTATTGAAAGAGGACAAGTTAGGTGCTAGGAGCATTGATACGATAAAACCCTCTGACGCTAAGGAATGGGCGTTACGCATGAAAGACAAAGGCTTTTCCTATAACACCATTAACAACCATAAACGCTCGTTAAAAGCGTCATTCTATATCGCCATACAAGACGATTGTGTAAGGAAAAACCCTTTTGATTTCAAGTTAAGTGAAGTCATAGAAAATGATACCAAAGAGAAAGTCGCATTGACAGAGGAACAGGAACAAGCCCTACTCTCATTCATCAAGACGGACAATGTGTATCACAAGTATTATGATGATGTGCTGATACTGTTAAAGACAGGACTTCGTATCTCGGAACTGTGCGGACTGACAAT
>JAJBSL010000071.1 GCA_020540725.1 Lachnospiraceae bacterium EP-SM-12S-S03 | reverse complement strand
TGTAGAGTAGGTTAGAGGGCTTCTGCCCTCTTTCCCCTCATCAAACCGTGCATGAGGTTCTCCCTCACACGGCTTTCCGACATTCTTCTTTCTACAGCATTACGTCATGCTCCAGCCATTTTCTTTAATCCTTTTTCGTAAATGCTATTTCTTACAAATCCCACCTGTGACATACGATTACGTCTCTGCTGTTTCTTGTTATACCATCTTGTAAAAGTGCAAATAATGTACCAATCTAGAGCCTGCATCCACTTTTCATTTCTCTTGGTGGAATAATAATTCTTCCATCCTGTGATTTTCGGATTTAGATTCTTTATTAAATCCTCTTCCTTTGCAACTAGCAGACTTCGTCTGTTTACATTCCTCTTGACTTCGGTTTTCATTTTCTTCATGGCTTTTCTGCTTGGGTACTGATACGTTTCCTTGTACAGTTGTCCTTTGCGTGTTTCCGTTGTCATTCTTCTGTGGTGCATTCCAAGAAAGTCAAATCCCTCTTTTCCGTCCCACATACTGACAATCCTTGTTTTCACTGGATGTAGCTTTAAATCCAGTTTTGCCATGATATACTGTAATAAATTCAGTGCGTGATTTGCACTTTTCTTATTCTTGCAAATGATTACCGTATCGTCTGCTTACCTTACAAGAATACCGTGAGTAAGTCCATACTTTTCCCACAATCTGTCCAGTGTGTTTAGGTAAATGTTTGCCAGTAACGGAGATATGACTGAACCTTGGCTTGTTCCCAATTCGGAGATTGCCAGTACATTTCCGTATAATACCCCTGATGCTAACCATTGTCTTATCAGTTTCAGTATTTTTCGGTCTGATATTCTCTGCTCTACCAGTTTCATCAGCTTATCTTGGTTTACGTTATCAAAGAACTTTTCAATATCTGCGTCTACTACATAATA
>JAJBSL010000070.1 GCA_020540725.1 Lachnospiraceae bacterium EP-SM-12S-S03 | reverse complement strand
ACAATTCTTTCTAAACGGTGTCTGGATATCCTTACGCAATACTGGTTTGAGAAAGGACGTCCCCGTGGGATCCTGTTTCCTAATAAATTTACTGGTAATTACCTGACAGTCAGTACACTGGAGCAAGTGATGCGACGGGCAGTATCCGATGCTGAACTTCCAAAGAAAGCAACTCCACACTGTCTCCGTCATAGCTTTGCAACTCATCTGATGGAGCCGGGAGTAGAACGGCAGAATATTCAGGCACTGCTTGGACACCGTGACCCAAAATCCACGGAAGTTTATCTTCATGTCAGCAACAAATCCCTCATGGGAATCCAAAGTCCCTTTGACAGGAAAGAAGGTGCTGATTATGAATAAGCCCACCGTCCAGGATATTTTCCGGTGTTTTTATTCGGCATACCTTGAAAAGTATTCTCCTTCTCCGGAACAGGCAAAAGTTGCCCGGAACATCTTGAACTGCAAAACCGGAGCCTATGGTGCAAACGTCAGTGTATGTGAAGACTGTGGTGCTGTTCAGATTCACTATAATTCCTGCCGCAACCGTTGTTGTCCCATGTGTCAGGCTGTTCCAAAGAAAATGTGGATGGATGCCCGCAAAGAGGATGTGCTTGATGCACCCTACTTCCACTTGGTATTTACAGTTCCTGACATTCTGAATCCAATCATTTACAATAATCAGAAACTGTTATATGACACCCTGTATCATGCAGCTTCTGCTACAATCAGTGAACTGACTGCTGACCCAAAGCACCTTGGTGCTGCTGTCGGCTATATCTGCATCCTGCATACATGGGGATCTGAAATGAACTTTCATCCCCATATCCATACAATACTGCTCGGCGGTGGTCTGACATCCAAAAACGAATGGAAAGACAACGGTACTGAGTTTTTTCTTCCTATATGGGCTATCTCCAAAGTCTTTCGTGGAAAATATATGGATGAGTTGAAAAATCTCTGGAATACGAATCAACTTAAGTTTCATGGAACTGCCGAAAAATACAGTAAACATTATGTGTTCAAAGAACTGATTGATTTCTGTTATGATGCGGAATGGATTCCTTGTTGTAAGAAAACTTTTAACGGCGCACAGTCTGTGATTGACTACCTTGGAAAGTATACCCATAGGATTGCCGTCAGCAATCACCGCATCATCTGTATGGAC
>JAJBSL010000007.1 GCA_020540725.1 Lachnospiraceae bacterium EP-SM-12S-S03 | reverse complement strand
AAGGCCTCCTTATGATAAAATATTTTACCATAGAAGACCTTCTAAAACATTATTTACAGAAAAAGTTTCATACTCTCTTTTAAGACTTCGCATTTCCCTGTTCGCTCCTGCCTCTGATGAATGGGCGTATAAGTCCAGCGTTATCTTCGGCGCAAACAGCGCTTTATATTATTCTTTACTGTCTATCCATATTAAAATCTTCTTACATTTAGGACAGTGCCATGCTGGACTTTCAAGAGCAGAGGTTTCCACACTAATTGTTTTTTTGGTAAAAAATCCTTTTAGTCCTGTTTTTTTCTTTTCTTCATTAGAAGTAAATTCATACCAATGTCCACCACCCTGTCCAATAGCTTCGACAGTTCCTTGTTCCATTTCCATTCCGCAATCTAAACATTTCATAGCTTGTCCTCCTTTAATTTTTCTTTAATATTTTTCGTTCAACAATTCATTGACTCTTTCAATAGGAAATTTGTCTTCTATATTGACTACTTCAAATAAATTTAATGGTAATTCTTTTTCTTCAATTAGAGAAAGATATTCATTAACTGCTCTACGGTCAATCATAATCTTACCATGTCCTGCCCAATGACGGTTGCTCTCTTTCTTTTTCAACCCTGAAATCCAATATTCATGGCCATTTTCAATATCTATATAGTTTGAACAATTCCCTATACTTTTTTGAAAAGCGTGGTCATTGAAATAAATTGTTTTTTTACTTTTTGAAGTTTTGACATATCCGATCCAGGCAGGACCGTCATCAGAATAGCCTGTTTTTAGTTCTATATACATTAAATTGTGTATCATGATACAATCCTCCTCAAATTTGAATAAAATCGCTGTGCGATGTCCTATGAAAAGAATACCATTTGACTACTCTTCTGACAAGTGGTTTTATTATGCTAATGAACTTCCATTATAAAATAAATAAGAGAATGGCACTTTTATAATATATAGTGCCGATTTTTGTAGATTAAATAAAGTTTCATCAGATAATATAAAAAGGATGACTACCTATTTTTCTGGTGTTATAATGAACAAAAGGGATAAATTCCAGTAATACGCTCTGTTGATGTGCCGTTTTTTTCGATATGGGGTTGGTAGGAATTTATAATGTAACTATGCAAAAATAAGATTATTATAACGAATTTTTTGAAAATTTTGGAGAAGCAGATGTTAAAATATCATAGAATTACAGAAGAAGAAAAATATATAGTTTCAAACTGGAAATATAATGGAGATTATTCCATATATAATAGTTTACCATATGAAGAGCAGAAGAAATTAGGAATAGGATTGGCTAATACCAAGAACAATTATTTTGTGTTTTATGATAAAGATATTCTTGTCGGTTACATTAATCTTCACGAAGAAAAAACAAAAACTTTTTTTGGTATTGCAGCAAATCCAAAGTATTGCGGAAAGGGATACGGACAACGAATGACTAAAATGGCAATAGAAATTGCACAACAAATGTTTCCGGGAAAATCTCTTTGCTTGAAAGTGAGAGTTTGGAATGAAAGAGCAATTCAGTGTTATAAAAGAGCTGGTTTCCAAATTGATGGTGATCCAATCGTTCAAAGTACACCTGTTGGCGAAGAGCTTTTTTATTATATGAATGTCAAATAAAATTTCCAGCTTTAAGAAGTACTTGAAAACAAGAAAAGATTTGAATTTCATAAATTGATCAGAAACGGAGGATATTATGGAGCCAAAAGAATTGTTAAAGGCATTAGTTGTCGCAGAGCGGCTGAAAGATACAGCGAGACATTGTTATACATCAAAAGGACGTCGGGAAAGCGTTGCTGAACATAGTTGGATGATGACCTTAATGGCATTTTTCATGAAAAATGAATTCCCAGAAGCAGATATAAATAGAGTAATTCAAATGTGCATTATCCATGACCTGGGAGAATGTTTCACAGGTGATATTCCTGCTTTTGAGAAAACAAAAGAACATGAAGAGACAGAAGAAAAGCTTCTCAATGATTGGATAAAATCATTGCCAGAATCCACTGGGAATGAAATGAGAGACTTGTATAAAGAAATGAAAGAAAGACAAACCGTTGAAGCTAAAATATATAAGGCTATTGATGGGTTGGAGGCAGTGATTCAACATAACTTTTCTGATATTTCAACATGGTCTGAAAATGAATTTGAATTGAATTTAACCCATGCGGATGATAAAGTGCAGTTTTCAGAGTATTTATCGTCCTTGAGAGAGGAAATTAGGAATAACACTATTGAAAAGTGTTCTGATAAATTACAAAAATGCAATATGGAGGGGAATTTATGACGAATCGTGAAATGATGGAAATTGCTATGAGACAATCTGCAGAGGACATGGGATGCCATGAGGAGGATTTTAAGGAAGATAAAAATGTTATTCGCCCCTTAAAAATGGGAAGAAACGCTCGCAAATATCTGAAGGAGCCGATTACCTGCAACTTTGTTTCCTATGGAAATAATATTGTGGCAGCTTCCATAAACGAGACCTTAGATGTGGTATCTGAGTATGTGGGAAAATTTGAATATTATCATTGTTTTGAAACCCCGAATATGCATTGGCTGAACGAACGCTTAATCGAGAAAGGACATAAAATATGTTTTATGACAGAATATTATCTGCCAGACATAGACAGGATACCTGTTCTTTCCTGCGCTTATGAAACGCGTATACTGCATCAGGAAGAGTTTGAGGGATTGTATTTGCCGGAATGGAGCAATGCACTTTGCAAGGAACGTAAGCATCTGGATATTCTTGGAGTCGGCGCATATGATGGAAATGAAATGGTTGGATTGGCCGCCTGTTCTGCAGATTGCGAAGATATGTGGCAGATTGGTGTAGATGTACTGCCAAAATACAGACAGCAGGGAATTGCCTCGGCACTGACAAGTGCACTGGCAAAAGAAATCATAAACAGACATAAGGTGCCATTTTATTGTACGGCATGGTCTAATGTCAGGTCGGTGAGAAATGCTGTTA
This sequence comes from Lachnospiraceae bacterium EP-SM-12S-S03, assembly GCA_020540725.1. GTDB lineage: Bacteria > Bacillota > Clostridia > Lachnospirales > Lachnospiraceae > Faecalimonas. The sequence continues at coordinate 128,731 of JAJBSL010000007.1, read as the reverse complement.
AGAGTGGCTTTGTTCCTGCGTGGGTAGAAATGACCGTAAAACCTGCAACTATTGTTGATGAAATGAATCGTTAGCTTCCAGGTGTATGTATTTACGAAAGAATAGAGAAATTCCAAAAGCGGGAAATTGTCTTGATTCCCGCTTTTGGAATATGTTGATATGTTATACGCTTAGTTTTTTATCGGCAAGTATTCCGGAAGCAAGAAACAGTGCGACACAGACAATCGCATAGTATGCCAGGTCTAAAAAACGGAATGTAAATCCGGAGTATCCGAACGTGTTACTGATCAGAGAGTATCCTTGCTCTATCAAATAAGTGATAATGAAGAACAGGATAATGGAGAAAAGTCCTGAAAACTTAGATTTTAGGAACAAGGTTCTCGAAATAATGATGGACAAAAATCCAACCATGATTACCGATGTCCATGAAAGGAACAAGAGGGTTATAAAACTTACAAAGAATTTCCAATCGATATTCAGTTGGAGAAAAGAATTTGTCAATGTCTGGGCAAATTTAAACAATTGTTCGACTGTTGCAGAACTTTTTAAAAATATAATCAAGAAACATAAACATGCAGTCAGGACAAAGGATACAAATACAAACAACATTTGTAGAATAGCTGCTAAAAATTTACCTCCCAATATTTCGTAGACAGATTTTGGAAGCATCCAGAGCATATGACTCTGCTTTGTACGGAGATCCCTGTTAAAAATGATCAGACTTTCAATTCCCGTATAGAAAAGAACGAGGAAAGCACCAAATATCATAAGCATGGCGCTTACACCCAAACTGGTGCTGTTTTCCCGGATGACGCCAAAGGCAAATAAAATAAAAGCTCCTAAAAGTCCGAAAAGAATGATGAGTCTGGAGGCTCGCTGTTTTCTCCATTCATATTTTATAATTTTTCCCATATCTACATCCTCCTACATAATTTCCATATAAATGTCGCGGATAGATTTTCCGCTTTTGCGACGTTCGTTTTCTGATTCTGTTTGAAGAAGAATTTCTCCATTTTTTACAAAAATAGCTTCATCTATAAAACTTTCCATTTCGTCAATCAGATGTGTGGAAATGACAAAACAATTATGATCGACAGCTTCTTCTAAGATGATCGATACAATTTCTTCTCTGGCTTTATAATCGATTCCGTTGAGGGGCTCATCCAAAAGATAAAGAGAAGCATTTCTTGATAAAGTTGCCACAATTTTTAATTTGGCATTCATACCAGAGGAGAGATTTTTCACTTTCAGATTTTCATCCAAACCGACACGATTCAGTAACTTACGATATTTTTCTCTATCAAAATCTTCAAAGAAATCCTCGTAATAATGTCCTACACTTTCTACGGTCATAAAATCATAGAAAAAAGCTTCCGTTGACATATAGGCGATTTCTCCTTTGTCATGATAGTTCCATGTATGGCCTTTAAAAATGATATCACCGGATGTTGGCTTGGACAAACCGGCAATGATTTTCATCCATGTCGTTTTCCCGCTTCCATTTTCACCAAGAAGACCATAGATTTTTCCTTTCTGGAGTTTTATATTGAAGTCGATCACTGCTTTTTTATTGACAAAGGATTTGTTTAAGTTTCTGCATTCTAAAATCATTTCTATTCTTCCTCCTTATAATCTGCAATCTGGAAAATGATATCATCTTTTTTATAACCAAGATCCTGCATACCAGTCATAAAATTTCGAAGTAATTCTTCTGCCATTTCTTCTTTTATTTGTTCAAACATATTTTCATCCTCCACAACAAATGTTCCGATTCCACGTTTTGTATAACAATATTCGGCAATTTCCATTTCACGGTAAATGCGTGCAGCAGTATTTTGATTGATCTTATAGATCACTGCGAGTTCACGGTTGGATGGAAGCTTTTCTCCGGGTTGAATCTTTCCTTGAACCATTTTTTTCTTAATATCCTGAATGACTTGTAAATAAATAGGCATTTCTGAGTTATAGTTCATACTTACCTCCTTTTGACTTAGTGCTATAGTTGAATAGTACACTATACAAATGTGAATGTCAAGAGAAAATATTGAGCAAGAAGTTTGAAGAACTATTCTATTTTTAAAAAGATTGTGCCAAAGGAGGAAAACTCTGAAAGCACAATCTTTTTCTTAATGTTCTAGTTTTTTCCAATAGTGGATCATTAATGGGAATTCCAGAAGGAACATGGCAATCCATCCGATTGTATTTGCCCATGCAAGACTTCCGAAGCCATAATGCATTACATTCAAGAAGAGGAATGTAAAAATGACACGAGTTGTAATGTTCATAAGAGAGCTGATCAAAGTAATCTTTAAATCTCCGGTTCCACGGAAAAATCCTTGCAAAATATTCGTTGTGCCGGATATCAAATACATGAATGCAATGATCTGGATGTATGTTACAGCAAGCCCCAATGCTTCCATGGAATCTTTGGAAAGGAAGAGCTGTATGATTGGTTTTGCAAAAATGAATACAATGAAAGAAGTAATGATTGTATAGCCGTATTCAATCATCACGCCACGGAGAAATCCCTTTTTCATGCGTTTATTCTGTCGTGCGCCTTTGTTTTGCGCCATGAATGTAGTAGTGGCATGGGCGATATTCTGCTGTGGCGTTAATGCAAAGTCATCCACCCGGTTTGTGGCGGCAAAGGCAGCCATAAAAGCGATTCCTCGTGCGTTTACCATGGACTGGACAAAAAGTTTACCGAGTTGTACACACATAAGCTGGAGAGCGCTTGTGATACCGTAGGAAAACGTTTTCGCAAGCAGAGATTTTTCAAAGATAAACCATTTTTTACCAAGACAAAGGAGCGGTACATTCTTCTTTATATGAATGGCGCAGAATACACAAGATAGCGCTCCGCTTAGTACGGTAGCAATGGCGCTTCCATTGACACCCCAGTGGAATCCCACAACAAAGAGCAAGTCTAAAAGGATATTTAGTACCGCACTGATCGTAAGAAAATAGAGCGGGGTTTTGCTGTCCCCCAATGCACGAAGTGTATTGGATAGAAAGTTATAAATAAAAGTAAAAATAAGTCCGGCAAAAATAATCCGTAAATAACCGGAAGCACCCGGAAGTACTTCTTTTGGAACATGCATAAGCTGAAGAATCGGTGTGGCAAAAAGGAGTATAAAAATTGAGATCAAAACAGACAGAACAAGTCCGCCGATCAAAGAGGTACTGATCTGTTTTTCAAGCTTTTCATAATCTTTTGCGCCGAACATGGTGCTCATTAGAATTCCGGCACCCATACACATTCCGCTGAAAAACAGAATCACCAGATTCATGACAGGACCGGCAGTACCCACGGCGGCAAGAGCGCTGTCTCCGAGAAATTTGCCTACGATAACAGAATCCGCCGCATTGTAGGTGAGTTGAAAAAGATTTCCTAAAATAAGCGGAATAGTAAACAAAATGAGTTGTGAAGTTATTTTCCCTTGTGTCATATCTTTGGACATGTCTCGTTCTCCTTTGCTGTCGTTGTTTCAAAAGTTCAAACGCACCAACCTTTCAGGCTGGTGCGCTTCTGCTTCATTATATGAATGGATGTTATGTATTATTCTGCGTAAATCTTAACAAGTTCTACGATGACATCTGTTGCCTGATCCATTCCTTCTACTGTACAGTGCTCGAATGGTCCGTGATATCCGTGTCCGCCTGTTCCAAGGTTCGGGCATGGGAGACCTCTGAAGCTTAACTGGCATCCATCTGTACCTCCACGGATTGGAAGAACCTGAGGTACTACATTTGCTCTTTCACATGCTTTCTTTGCATTATCGATTAAGTGCATACATGTAGCGATGATTTCAGACATATTTTTGTACTGCTCTGCAATTGTTAATTTTACGATTCCTTCGCCCCATTTTTCGTTCATTAATTTTTCAATATGACGAAGTGTGTTCAATCTTGCTGTCATAAGAGATGCATCATGATCTCTTACAATGTAAGAAAGTTTTGCATTGCTTACATCACCGGACATGCTCATCAGGTGATAGAAACCTTCGTATCCTTCCGTTCCTCTTGGCGTTTCACCGGAAGGAAGCATAGAGTTGATCTCCATAGCAACTAAGCTTGCATTAATCATAACATCTTTGCTTGAACCAGGGTGAACGCTTACACCTGTAATTTCAAAATCAGCTTTGTATGCATTGAAGTTCTCGAACTGAATTTCGCCTTCTCCGTCACCGTCAAGTGTGTAACCGAAATCAGCATCAAAGGCTTCTACATTGAAGCTCTGTGCACCTGTACCGATTTCTTCATCCGGAGTAAATGCAACACAGATCTGTCCGTGAGGAATATTTTCAGAAATGACTTTCTCTAACATAGTCATAATCTCAGCGATACCTGCTTTATCGTCAACGCCAAGGATTGTTGTTCCGTCGGATGTGATCAGAGTACGTCCTTTGCAATCTGCAAGGTGTGGAAAGTCAGTGAGTGTAAGAGTACGTCCGCTTGTTCCAAGAGGGAAGTCCTCTCCGTTGTAGTTTTCTGTAATGACAGGAACGATATCGTGGTCGCAGAAGTCTGCTACAGTATCCATATGTGCGATAAAGCCTAATTTTACTTTATCTTCATATCCGGATGTAGCAGGTAATTTACCATATACAAATCCTTTCTCATCCATGTAGGCATTGTCTACGCCCAAGGACTTTAACTCCTCTACTAAGATTTTACCAAGTTCAAACTGGCATGGTGATGAAGGAACTGTAGAAGAGTTCTCATCACTTGGTGTACGAACTACAACGTACTTCAATAATCTTTCATAAGCTCTCATTTTAAAATATCTCCTTTATAAAGAATTTTTTCGCTATTTCTATTATAGCATTTTCAAAATATATCTCAAGAGAAACATTGGGAATTAAAGGATAAACATTTGCAGACGGCAAATAAGTGAAATTTGACACGTTATGTTGAATGAGCTATAATAAAATGATATGAAAATGAAAAAGAGGAGAAGACCATGGAGTTTAAAGAGAGAGAATTTATTCCGGTAGCTCTTGGTGGAGATATCAATACATACAGTGTTGCCCGCGCATTTTATGAGCAATATCAGGTAAAGACTTATGTGTTCGGAAAATATCCGTCAGGGCCAAGTTATAACAGTAAAATTACAATATATAGTGCGAACCCGAAGAATGATGACGATGAGTTTTTCTTAAAGAACCTGAATGGATTTGCAAGAAAACATGGGGATAAGAAAATTATTGCTGTAGGATGTGGGGATAACTATGTTGCCCTGATCAGTAAGTACAAGGACAAACTGGAGAAAAATATCATTGCACCATACATTGATTTTAATTTGATGAACGAATTGCAGCAGAAGAGCTTATTCTATCAATTGTGTGATAAGCATGGAATTGATTATCCGGGAACGATTGTATATACAAAAGATATGGGACTTGATTTTGAAATGAATTTCCCGTACCCGGTGATTTTAAAACCTTCGGATAGTGTGACATACTGGGAGCATCCATTTGCAACACAAAAGAAGATTTATAAGATTGAGAATAGAAAAGAACTGGAGCAGGCAATTTCAGATATTTATGGAGCGGGATATGAAAATGAACTGATCATCCAGGATACAATTCCGGGAAATGATGAGTATATGCGTGTTCTTACTTCTTATTCGGATAGAAATGGGAAAGTAAAGATGATGTGTCTTGGACATGTTCTTCTGGAAGAACATACACCGAGAGGACTTGGGAATCATGCACTGATCATTACAGAACCGAATAAAGATTTGATGTTGAAGGCAAAAGCACTGCTTGAAGATATCCATTATATTGGATTCTCTAATTTTGATATTAAATATGATACACGTGATGGAAAATTCAAATTCTTTGAGATCAATACTCGTCAGGGAAGAAGCAATTATTACGTGACAGGATCGGGATTTAATGTTGCAAAATACATTGTGGAAGAATATGTTTATGGCAAAGAACTGGAACTTGAGCTTGCAAAAGAGGAGCATTTGTGGACGGTTGTACCAAAGGCCGTTGCATTTAAGTATGTGAAGGATGAAGCGCTGAAAGCAAAGATGAGAAAATTGATCCAGCAGAAAAAGGTAGTGAATCCTCTTTTCTATAAAAAAGATCGCGGATTGAAGCGCATGTATGCGATGACAAGAACATATTTAAGCCATTTTGTGAAATTTAAGAAATATTACAGCTAGAAGCGGGAGGGATATCATGGCCCAGATGATAAATCATACAATGCAAGACTTCGTTGATCTGCTGGCAGGACGCGAACTTCTTGTGAAAGCGGAATGCTATGGCAAAGAGGAAGTGAACATTCAGAACTTGACTTATGATTCTAAGGAAGTAACGGAGAATACACTGTTCATTTGTAAAGGTGCAGCATTCAAAGAAGAATATTTAAAAGAGGCGTTGCAAAAGGGAGCAATCGGATATGTCAGTGAGAAACGTTACGAAACATGCGAAGATGTTCCGTATATGATCGTGGATGACATTCGTAAGGCGATGCCGGTTCTTGCGGACAAATTTTTCAATTCGGCATGGGAAGATATCCATGTGATCGGAATTGGTGGAACAAAAGGAAAATCAACCTCCGTTTATTATATGAAAGCTATCGTAGATGACTATCTGGAGGCGCAGGGAAAGAGAGACAGTGCGGTCATTTCTTCCATTGATATCTATGACGGTGTCATTTCGAAAGAGTCCCATATTACGACACCGGAAGCGGTAGAGCTGCAGGGACATATTAGAAATGCGGTAGAAAGCGGTATGGAATTTGTACAGATGGAAGTTTCCAGTCAGGCTCTCAAATACGGGCGTGTAGATGAAATGCAGTTTGATGCAGCAGCGTTTTTGAATATTTCCGAGGACCATATCAGCCCCATCGAACATGCAGATTTTGAGGATTATTTCAGTTCCAAGCTTTTGATGTTCCAGAAGACAAAGACAGCAGTTGTTAATTTGGATGCAGATTTTGCAGAACGGATTCTGGAAGCAGCAAAGGCAGCAGAGAAGATTGTAACTTTCAGTACCAAAAATGCCGATGCAGATTTTTACGCATACAATATTCATAAAGAAGGAAATGGCACAGTTTTCATGGTGAAATGTGCAGAATTTGAGAAGGAATTTGTTCTGACGATGCCGGGACTTTTCAATGTGGAAAATGCTCTTGCAGTAATCGCAATCGCAGCTCAGTTTGGGATTCCTGTGGAATACATGTATTCAGGGTTGAAGAGAGCGCGTTCCAGCGGAAGAATGGAACTTTACGCAAGCAAAGATAATAAAGTGATCGCAGTAGTAGACTATGCACATAATAAATTAAGCTTTGAAAAATTATTTTCTTCTACAAAAGAAGAATATCCGGATTATGATATCATCAGTATTTTCGGATGTCCTGGTAAAAAGGCTTTTATCAGACGACGTGACCTGGGAACGATTGCAGGAAAATATGCAAAGAAAGTATATCTGGCAGCGGAAGATCCGGGCTACGAGCCGGTGGAGGAAATCTCCCGAGATATTGCACAGTATGTGGAAAAGGAAGGTTGTCCATATGAGATGATCGAGGACAGGGGAGAAGCGATTAAGGCGGCGATAGAATCGGTAGAACGTCCATCCATTCTTTTAATCACAGGAAAAGGAAACGAGACAAGACAGAAATATGGTTGTGAATATGTGGATTGTCCTTCTGATGTAGAATATGTGAAAAAATATCTGGCGGAGTATGATGAGAGGCATTAATAGGATTCCAAAGGAATTTCCTGTTTTATAAAATGAGGCGTTGTAATTTCAGTATTACAACGCCTCATTTTATGTTAAGCATATATTTTTTGGATATGCTGGATCAATTCATAAGTGAAATCCGCAGTCATATTGTCTTTGTCAAATTCTTTGTTAAACTCCACGATATCAAGAGAATGTACCGGAAGTTCACCGAGAAGTCTATTGAAAACAGTATAGACTTCTTCGATTGTAAATCCGTCAGGAACCGGAACAGATACGCCAGGTAAAAGTTCAGGATTTACACCGTCAATATCAAAGCTTACATGGACGTTATCTAAATGAGACAAATGCTTGATACATTCATCTAAACAATATTGAAGTCCAAGGGATTTGATATCATCATATGTAAAGTATTTGATGTTCAGTTTTTCCAAAATCTCTGCCTCAGGCGGATCGATATCGCGAAGACCAAGCATAGCTACGTGCTCTGGTTTGATTTTCTGTCCTTCTTTTAAAATATTGGCCAAAGGTTTTGCTTCTGCACTGACATTATCAAGAAGAGCAGAAACAGGGATGCCGTGGATATTCCCGGTAACGGACGTGGAATCGGTATTGATATCCGGGTGTGCATCGACCCAGATCAGACCACTGTTTTCATACATGGCAGCAGATGCGGAAACACTTCCCATGGCCGCGCTGTGATCGCCTCCGATAAAAAGAGGAATATCCCCTTTCTGTAAAATGTTATGAAAACTGTATTCAGCGATGGCATTGCATGTTGCAAGTACGCTGTTGAAGTTTTTTAAATTAGACACCTTTGCTTCTGAAGCAGTTACTTCAGGAATGATATGAATGTCTAAATCTTTGTATTGTTCATTTAAATAATCCAGACTGTGGATCAATCCTTTTGCGCCCACACCATAATGCATGGGACATCCGAAAATCTGTAACATAGTATCCTCCTTGTGTGTAAAAGCCCACTTAAGTTACTATAACATGAGTTATGAAGCAAAACAAGAAGAAAATAGTTTTCTGCCAGTATACAGGCATGCTATAATAGGCGAAGAGAATGTTTGCAAAAGAATGGAAGGGACAATGGATGGATCGGATTTTACATTTGGATATTACGGATTCTACAAATGAAGTATTGAAAAAACTGGCAAAAGACGGGGCGCGGGAAGGCCAGGTGGTTATTGCGGACGAGCAACTTGCAGGGAAAGGAAGAAGAGGACGGAAGTTTGAATCACCGAAAGGAAAGGGGATCTATTTTTCCTATCTTCTTCGCCCGAAGAAAATGACACCGGAACTTTCCACCCTTACAGCGAGAACGGCAGTTGCCATACAGCGGGCCATTTATAAGGCATGTGGAATTCAGACCGGAATTAAATGGGTAAATGACCTTGTGCTGCATCAGAAAAAGGTGTGTGGAATTTTGACGGAAATGTGTATGGAAGCAGGGGAGATTCGATATGTGATCATTGGAATCGGAATTAATGTAAATGAAGAAGAGAAAGATTTCCCGGAGGAACTTCGGAAGATTGCAACTTCTTTTTCTATAGAAATGGGGAAAACATTTTCCAGGGAAAAATTGATTGGGGAAATGGTAAAAGAACTGGATCAGATGAGTTCCGGATTTCTCACGCAAAAAGAAACATATCTGGAAGAGTATCGAAAATTCTGCATAACAACGGGGAAAGAAGTCTGTGTGATATCGGGAGAGTCGAAACGTAGGGCATATGCATTGTGTGTAAATGAAGATTATTCTTTGGAAGTGGAATATGAAGATGGAAACAGAGAAAGCTTAAATGCCGGGGAAGTCAGTGTGCGAGGAATTGAAGGGTATATTTAGAATATTTGCGAGGAGTGAGAGACGTTGTATTTCAGATATGGAACAGAAGAGACTGAATATTTAAAAAAGAAAGATCCGAAACTGGGTGAAATTATTGAGCGGATTGGACATATTGACCGTGAAATAGATCCGGACTTATTTTCATCGGTTATCCATCAGATTGTAGGACAGCAGATTTCTACAAAGGCACAGGAAACCATTTGGAATCGGATTCAGGAGCAGCTTGGAGAAGTGAATGCAAATACAGTATTGAATGCAGGAGCAGATAAATTGCAGAGTTTCGGAATCTCATTTCGGAAAGCAGACTATATATTAGATTTTGCAAAGAAAGTACAGGAGGGTGAGTTTGATCTGGAAGCAATCTGGGAGAAAACGGATGAAGAGGTAATTCGGGAATTATCCGCACTTCGGGGAATCGGCGTCTGGACGGCAGAGATGTTGCTTTTATTCTGCATGGAACGGCAGAACGTCTTAAGTTATGATGATCTGGCAATTCAAAGAGGACTACGCATGGTGTATCATCACAGAAAAATAGACAAGAAATTATTTGAAAAATATCGAAGACGTTATAGCCCATATGGAAGTGTTGCGAGCCTTTATTTATGGGCGGTTTCCAATGGAGCAATTGAAGGAATGAAGGATTATGCGCCAAAGAAGAAAAAGTAAGCGCAGACCGGAAAGGAGAATACATGGAATATATCTGGAAATATGAATCGCCTATGGGTGAGATGACGATGGCAAGTGACGGTAAGAATCTGACGGGGCTCTGGTTTGAGAGTCAGAAGTATTTTGCTGCAACATTATCGGAAGATACAGAAGAGAAAAATCTTCCCATATTTGAAAAAACAAAAGAATGGTTAAACCGTTATTTTCAAGGTGAAAAACCGGAAATATGTGAGATGCCGCTGGCTCCGAAGGGAAGTGAGTTCCGAATGGCTGTATGGAAGATCTTAAGTGAGATTCCATATGGAGAAGTTATCACATATGGAGAGATTGCAAAGCAAATTGCAAGGGAAAGAGGGAAAGAAAGAATGTCAGCCCAGGCCGTAGGCGGAGCCGTCGGACATAATCCGATATCGGTCATTATCCCATGTCATAGAGTAGTCGGAAGTGACGGAAGTCTGACCGGATATGCAGGTGGGATTGAGTTGAAGAAAAAATTATTGGAGTTGGAAGGATGCTTGCGGTACACAGAAAAATGATATAATTTTCATACTTTTTTCAAAATTCCCATATATACTTGTGGGAAAGGAGGAAGATGTATGAAAGTTTTAATTGCAGAAGAGCAGGATGAGTTTGCAGAAATACTAAAAGGTCTTCTGGAGAAAAATCGTTTTCTTGTGGATGCAGTACATAGAGGAGAAGATGTATTTGGAGCTGTGCTTAACAGCGAATATGATGTAATCGTGCTGAATGCTTTACTGCCGGAGATAGACGGGATAGAAATTCTCGAACAGCTTCGTAGGCTTAAAATTACAACTCCGGTATTGCTTTTTAAATCAGGAGCAGACATTGAGGATCGGGTGTCCGGTCTGGAAGCGGGGGCGGATGATTATCTTTCTGAACCGTTTTCCAAAAGAGAATTTCTTGCAAGAGTGAAAGCTTTGGCAAGGAGAAGTACAAATTATGTGGGAGCAGAGCTGACTTTGGGAAACTTAAAACTGGATTGTAATAGTTATGAGATTTCCAGTGAAGCAGATACGCTTCGCCTGAATAATAAAGAATATCAACTGACAGAACTTTTTATGCAGCATCCGCACTTCATTTTTTCGACAGAGCATTTGCTGCAAAATGTCTGGGGTCAGGAAACGGATAATAGCGCAGACGTAGTTTGGACATATATCGGTTTCTTAAGAAAGAAATTAAAAGCATTAAGGGCAAATGTGGAAATCAGAACCGTAAGAGGAGCGGGGTACTCTATGGAGGAGATGTCTTAGAAATCAAAAAAGAGGTGTGGTATAAGGTTTGTATTAGGTGTGGACGTAAGTTCACACTTTTTTCATGCCTTTTCACATATTCATCACAACTTATTTCAGGTTCATTTCAGGTTCTTTTTTTATAATAGCAGAGATTTGAAATGAAATTATATTGGAACAGGAGGTTTGTCATGATAACAGTGGAACATTTAACCAAATACTATGGTGATTTCATGGCAGTAGATGATCTTTCTTTTGAGATTGATGAAGGTCATGTTTATGGATTTTTGGGGCCGAATGGGGCAGGAAAATCCACTACGATGAATATTATGACGGGATGTTTGTCAGCGACAGAAGGAGTGGTGAAGATTAACGGCTATGACATTTTCGAGGAGCCGGAAAATGCAAAACGCCTGATTGGATATCTTCCGGAGCAACCGCCGCTTTACATGAATGAGACACCGGAAGAATACTTGAAATTCGTAGGAGAAGCGAAAGGACTCAAAGGGAAGGAATTGAAATGTCAAGTTGAAGAAGTGATCGAGCAGACGAAGATCGGAAATGTGAAGAAACGTCTGATTTCCAATCTTTCCAAAGGGTATAAACAGAGGGTAGGGATTGCGCAGGCGCTTCTTGGAAGCCCGAAAGTTATCATTTTGGATGAACCGACTGTTGGACTTGACCCGATACAGATTATTGAAATACGTGATTTGATCAAACAGTTGGGAGAAAAGCATACGGTGATTTTAAGTTCCCACATTCTTTCCGAAGTACAGGCGATCTGTGAAAAGGTACTGATTATTGCAAAGGGAAAGCTGGTTGCTTTTGATGAGCCGGAAAATCTGGAAAAATTATTGATGGCATCCAACGCGATTTCTTTCAAAGCAGAAGCAACGAAAGAAGAGGCAGAAGAAATATTGTCTACAATCGAAGAAGTTCAGGAATGGACGTGTGATGAAGCAGAGGATGGACTTGTGCGGATTGAAATCAAAGGATATGAAATTGATTCCAGGGAGCTTTGCCGTAAGATTTCTTTGGCATTTGCAAAAGGAGAAAAGGTAATTTTGGAAATGACATCTCATAAGGCGAATCTGGAAGATGTGTTCATTGAATTGACAGAAGATAACGGGGACACTGCAGAAACCGGGGAAATGGAAGAAGCTGAGGAGACCGAAGAAACCGAGGAAACGGAAGAAACCGAGGAAACGGAAAATGCCGGTGAAGTAACAAATGGAGAGGAGGATTCAGAAGAATGATCGCAGTATTAAAACATGAATTATCCGGATATTTTCATTCGTTAACCGCCTACATATTTAGTGGTTTTTTATTGGCATTTGTAGGGCTTGGAGCACTTTTGTATAATATCCAGTCAGCGGTGGCAAATTTTGAATATGTACTTGGATTCGTATGTCTGGGGCTTACAGTATTCATTCCGATATTGACTATGCGTGTCATTTCGGAAGAAAAGAAGCAGAAGACAGATCAGCTTCTTTACTCTCTGCCGCTTAAGACATCTGAGATTGTGATGGGAAAATATCTGGCTCTTTTGATTGTCTATTTGATTCCATTGTGCATCGTAGCAATTTATCCGGCCATATTTGCAAAGTTTGGAGACGTATATCTTCTGACTTCTTATGGATCGCTTCTTGCATTTTTTATCATGGGAGCAGCCCTGATTGCAATCGGAACATTTATTTCATCGCTTGTGGATAATCAGGGATTTGCAGCAGGAATTACCATTCCGATTCTTTTGCTGAATTATTACAGTGTAACTTTAGCGGAATATGTGTCTTCTACAGCATTAGGGTCAGTGATCGCATTGGCGGTCATTGCGATTTTGATCGGAATACTGATTCGCTTTATCACAAAGAATGAAAATCTGGCTTATATTGTCAGCATCGTTTTGATTGCGGCACTGGGAATCACATATTATGTGGACAGCTCTGTATTTGAAGGTTTGCTGCCGGATATTATGACCAAATTATCCCTGTTTGAAAGATTTTATGGATTTATAAACGGAGTATTTGATATGACAGCCATTATATATTATGTGACGGTGATCATTTTCTTCTTATTCCTTACAGTGCAATCCCTTGAGAAAAGGAGGTATAACTAATGGAAAAGAAAAATAAGAACCGTATTGCTCTAAAAGGTGGAACCTATTCGTTGCTTGTAACCCTCATTGTACTGGCAATTCTGATTGTAGTGAATGTGCTGGCATCCATTTTGCCTGGAAACTTGACAAAATATGATATCAGTTCTACAAAACTATATTCGATTACAAGTAATACAAAAGCAGTTGTGAATGCATTGAAGAAGGACGTAAAAATCTATTGGATCGTTCAGGCTGACAAGGAAGATGACGTAATTGAAAATCTGCTTGAAAAGTATGAGAGTTTGTCAGATCACATAGAAGTGGTGAAGAAAAATCCGGATGTTTATCCGACATTTACAGATAAATATACTTCCGAGGAAGTGCCGAATAACAGTTTGATAGTGGAATGCGGCGATAAAAACCGTTATATCAGCTATAACGATATTTATGTGACACAGACAGATGCAACCGGCTATTCCTCAAGTTCTTCTTTTGATGGGGAAGGGGCAATCACTTCGGCGATTGATTATGTGATTTCAGATAAACTGCCGAAAAACTATGTGTTGGAAGGACATGGGGAAGCAGAACTTCCAGAGACGTTCAGCAAGCAGATTGAACGTGAAAATATGCAGACGGAAAGCTTTTCCCTTCTGAATGAAGATAAAGTTCCGGAAGATGCAGATGCAATTCTCATTTACGCCCCAACCAGTGACATTTCCGCAGAGGAAAAAGAAATACTGGCAGATTATGTAGCGAATGGTGGAAAAATGATGGTGGCAGCAGGACCGACAGAAAATGGAAGCCTTACGAATCTTTACAGCCTTCTGTCCGACTATGGAGTAGAAACAACGGATGGAATCGTAGTAGAAGAAGATCGGGAACACTACGCATTCCAGCAGCCATATATTCTTCTGCCGGATCTGCAAAGCAGTGATATCACAGATCCTCTGATCGAAGAGAATTACTATGCGATTCTTCCGATTGCACAGGGACTCACGGTAAAGGATACGGCCGGACGTGTAACGGAACTTCTGACAACATCAGACACAGCTTTCAGCAAGAAGGCCGGTTATAATCTGGAAACTTATGAGAAAGAAGATGGGGATACAGATGGACCGTTTACATTGGCAGTGTCTATTGATGCAGATAATGATGGACAGATTGTATGGTTCTCCTCTTCGTTATTCCTGGAAGATATGTATAATTCTTATTCATCCGGTGCCAACCTGGATATGGGAATGAACGCATTATCTTCGCTTGTAGGAGAAAGAGATGCGGTTTCCATCCGTAGCAAGTCATTGAATTATAATTACCTGACAATTGACGAGTCTACTTCATCCTTGTTAAAGACAATGATGATTGGAGTCTTCCCGCTTGCATTCATTGTTACAGGTATTGTAGTAATTGTGCGAAGGAGGAGAAAGAATGAAAAGGGCTAAGAAGTTGTATATACTCCTTGGAATTCTGGCTGCCGTCTGTCTGCTGACTTTCATTGTCAGCAGACAGGAAGAAAAAAAGGAGAAGATTAAAAATAGTGATAAAGTCATTTTGAATATTGACAGTGATGATGTGACTTCACTTTCCTGGGAAAACGAGAAAGGGAAACTTGCATTTCACAAAGAGGATTCCTGGGTGTACGATGAAGATGAGTCATTTCCGGTCAATGAGAAAAAGGTGAAAAAACTTCTGAAAACATTTCAAGAGTTTGGTGTGTCCTTTGTCATTGAAGACGTAAAGGACTATGGACAATACGGTTTAGATGACCCTCTTTGTACCATTGATATCAAAACAAAGGATAAGTCCTATGAAATTAAATTAGGGGATTACAGCAAAATGGATTCGGAAAGATATGTTTCTATTGGAGACGGGAATGTATATCTGGTGAAAGAAGATCCTTTGGAAAGTTTTAATCTGGAATTGAAAGACATGATAAAGAATGACACAATTCCGGATCTTAGTGAGACGAAAGCCATTCAGTATGAAGGAGAAGAAAACTACCAAATCGTTTATGAAGAGGATAGTCAGCAAACATACTGTAAGGATGATGTGTATTTCATGAAAGACGGCAGTGAACTTCTTTCGCTTGATACATTGAATGTAAAGGCTTATTTGGATACTGTAACCAATTTGAACTTTGGGCAATATATGACGTACCATGCCACAGATGAAGAACTGGCAAAATATGGTTTGGATCAACCGGATCTTACAATGACTATGGAATACGAAGTGAAAAACAATGATAAAGAGAAAGTAGAAGCCAAAGAATTTGTACTTCATATTTCACGGGATCCGGAAGAGAAAAAAGCGGCACAATCAGATTCTGATGAAGAAGAGATTACAGCTTATGCACGGGTAGGAAATTCAAAGATCGTTTACAAAATATCCGGAGAAGATTACAAAGCGCTTATGAAAGCCGACTATAATGATTTGAGGCATCAAGAAGTATTTACGGCAAATATTGAGGATATCAAGTCGATAGATATTTCTCTGGAAGGAAATGATTATACATTGACGGCCAAGAAAGAAAACGATGAAACTGTCTGGTACTATAATGATAAAAAAGTAGAAGCGGATAAGTTCGAGACAGCATTATCCGGGCTGAACGTTTCTAAGTTCACAGACAAAGAACCATCGCAAAAAGAAGAAATCGGTCTGACCATTCACTTGGATAATAAAACATATCCGGAAGTGACGGTAGAACTTTACCGGTATAATGGAAGCAGTTGTCTTGCCGTGCTTGACGGGAAACCGCTTGCTCTTCTTGACAGAAGCCATGTGGTAGATTTGATAGAGGCGGTCAATGCAATTGTGTTGAATGAATAAGAACTAGAAGAAAAGAGGTGATGTGGTGCATACGGAGCAAACAGATCTATATGAAGCAATAAAAAAATACGACAGGGCAGGGGTACTTGCCCTGCTTAAGAAAAATGCTCTCTCTGAAATTGAAGATGAACAAGAACGGGAAAAACTGATTGCAGATATGATCGCTTTGAAAAGCCATGATATCATAAAAGAGCTGGAAAAGCAGATAAAGTTCTTCACGGCAGAAATGTTCCGTTTGGATATGACCAATTATCATAACAGCACATTTATGAAGGAAGTATTCTTAAAATATGGCAGAAAATTTGATTTGGGAAATAAGGAAATGCTTCCATGGCTGATGAAGATGGCATGTTTGAGCGATTGCAGACAAATGGCAGAAAAAGTATTGAAAACTGCAGAGGGGAATCAATATTTGTGTTATCTTGCAGATGCGGATGAGCATGTATTTCAGGCTGCAAAATGTGTAAGTGTGGATTATATACCGCCGGAGATAACGATTAGATTTCTGGTAGAAACTGCAAAGCAAAAGGATGGGGTGAAACGACTTCGCTTCCTTAAGAGGAACGGTTTTAATCTTCGGACGATGGATATTCAGGAAAATACACCGGTAAGTACACTGGAACAAGTTTTGAGACAGAAGCCAAAGAATAAGGCAGAAATTATGCAACAGAACGTATGCCGGGAAGCACTGAAACGTCTGAAAGAAGCAGAAGAGAAAGAAAAAATTCATTTTTCAGGAAAAGAAGTGAAATCCTTTGCAGCTATGCTCATTATTCTTGCGGTAGTCGCCGTAGGAATCTGGCTTGCAGTTCATCATGATAACAAAAAGGATGAAAGTGCGGACAGCAGCAATCAAACAAGCGCAGGGAGTGAGTCTTCGGCAGATTCATCGGATACTTCTGAAGATTCCGATACATCAGGCAACACGCTTTCGACAGATACAAGCATTGCGATAAAAAATGGAGATACCGTAAATATTGATTATGTAGGAACTGTGGACGGGGTGGAATTTGATGGTGGAAATACAAACGGAGCAGGAACAGATCTTACCATAGGTTCCGGACAGTATATCGATGACTTTGAAGAACAACTCATCGGAGCCCATGTAGGAGATACCGTGGAAGTAAATGTAACATTCCCGGACAATTATGGAAATGAAGAATTGAATGGAAAAGATGCGGTGTTCGAAGTTGTTATCAACGGGATATACGAATAAGGTAGACGAAAATATGCAGATTCAAAGGTAGACTTTGGATTTGCATATTTTTATAACCGGCAAATAAATCTTAACAATACAACAGAACATAAATATGGTATACTCATTTTAGGAACAATGTTAAATGCTAATAAGAACGAAATGAAAATGGAGGTGTTCTTATGTCAACTGCAAATATCAAAGTCACGTTCCTTTGTCCGATTGAGAAAGTGTGGGACACAGTGACAGATTTATCTAATTACAAATGGAGAAGTGATATCGACAGAATCAAGATAATTGATAACAGCAGATTCATCGAGTATTCTAAAGAAGGGATTCCGACTATATTTAAAATTACAAAAAAGAAACGGTATCATCTTTGGGAATTTAAAGTGGAAAATGAAAACATAAAAGGCACTTGGACTGGAAAGTTTTATCCGCAAGGAGAGAAAACAACACTGGACTTTACGGAAAGTGTGACAGCCAAGAAATTCTATATGAAACCATTCGTTGGGAAATATCTTCAGAAACAACAACGCCAGTATTTTGTGGATCTGAAAAAAGAACTGAAATGCGAAGAGGCAAGTAAGGTACAGATTTTCTAAAACAAGTGAGAAGTAGAGGGGTTGCTGCGCCGGTAGAGATAAAATATGATTTATCTGCAGAAAGAAATACAATTGAAAGTAAGGGACAGAGTTAAAGATGCAGAAAATAATAGAGAATAAAAGAAAAATAGGGATGGCAATTGTTACGGTTATTGTATTGTTGTCTTTTGTTTTTCTTTATGGAAAACAGCAAAATCAGGAACAGCCGATCACAACTACAGATTTTAAGTTGAACACCATTGTGAAAGTGACAATTTATGATTCAAAAGATGAGAAGGTGCTGAATGAGGTTATGGATCTTTGTGATAAATATGAGAAAATGTTCAGCCGTACCCGTTCGGACAGTGAAATATACAAGTTGAATGCAGGAACGCTTCCACAGGAAGACGGATATTATATTTTGTCTGATGAGTGTGCAGAATTGATTGAAAAAGGTCTGTATTACAGTCGATTATCTAAAGGAGCATTTGACATTACGATTGAACCGGTTTCCTCTCTATGGGATTTTACTTCCGGAGAAAAAGTGATTCCCGATGCAAAGGATATTTCGGATGCAGTGAACCGCGTGGGATTCGAGAAAGTAAAATTAGAAGAGAACAGGATTCGTTTCGAGCAAGAAGGAATGGGGATTGAGTTGGGAGCCATTGCGAAAGGATATATTGCAGACAAAATGAAAGAATTTCTCATATCAAAGGGAGTAGAAAGTGCCATTATCGATCTGGGAGGTAATGTACTCTGTGTTGGAGAACATCCGGATGGAAACGCTTTCCATGTGGGAATACAGAAACCTTTTGCAGAACGGAATGAAACATTAGCCACAGCAGAAATTCGAGACCGATCCGTAGTTTCTTCCGGAATTTATGAACGATATTTTGAAAAGGATGGGAAAATCTATCATCACATTTTGAATCCAAAGAATGGTTATCCTTATGAAAATAACCTGGTGTCTGTAACGATCATATCGGAAGAATCCGTAGATGGGGACGGCCTGAGTACTACATGTTTTGCGTTGGGGCTGGATCAGGGACTTGCACTAATCAATAGTCTGCCGGATACGCAGGCAGTATTTATTACAGAAGATGGGAAAACACATTTCAGTGACCAATTTGAAGAGAAGATTCCTCTTACTTATGCAAAGTAAGAAGAAATAGTTTTGCTAAACTGTAGAGGGAGAAGACTCCCTTTTACAGTTCAGTAAATTTTATTATCCAAGCAAAGATAGAATGATTCCGGCTCCGGTAGAAGCAATCAAAAGTGCTGCCAATATCTTTCGGAATATATTTTGTTTCGGATATATTTTTAAAAGTACAACAAGTCCCACACCGGTGCTTGCACAAAGGCCGGATATGAAGGATGCAAAGCTGAGGATTCCTTGTGCATATAGCTTAGTAAGCAGAATGGAAGAAGCACAGCTTGGTATCAACCCGATTACCGCAGTCAGAATCGGTTGAAACAGAGAATCTTTCAAAAGGAGCGAAGCCAGTTTGGAAAAACCGATGATTTCCAAAAGAAAATTCAGCGCCAGAGTGAATAAAAAGATGTACAAAAATAAACTTAGTGTATGCTGCAATGCGTGTGTGAAAATATGGGAACTATGACCGCAACAACTACAAGTATGTGATTCGGTCATTGCTTTCTTTGGGGTTTCAAAATATTTCGCAAAGAAAAGATCAATACTATATCCAACGATAACGGCGATGATAAATTTCACAAAGAGAAGCTTTGGAATAATAGAAGATCCATTTGTTGTCCCTAATAAAACAAGTATTGCCTCATCAGATGTAGAAAGGAAGACGGAAAGCAATGTTCCCGGTGAAATCAACGAAGCAGCAAATAAATTGGCGCCAAGTACGGGGATTCCACATTCCGGGATACATCCGAGCAGAGCACCGAGAAAAGGTCCCGCTTTTCGAAAGCGGATTAACATTTTCTGATTTAGCCTGTCAGAATAGCACTCTAAAAGTTCCAGTATCAAAAATGCAAGGAAAAGAAACGGAAGAAGCCGTATGCTGTCCTTTGCTGCGTCTAGAATAATATCAAAAATCATAGCGTCTATCACCTCTTTTATGTCATATTATCTTCTGTAAATACTTCCACAATTTTTAATATGGATTTATGAAGATATGGAAGGTATTCGTCCATTGTAACCGGTTGTTCCAAAATGATACAGTTATAGCATGTGGAGCCAATCAGCTCGATAATGGTGAAAAGCATAATTTCCGGCTTTTCGCAGGTAATCTGATACTGTTCCATAGAGTGAAGATAATAACGGTAAAACGGTACAGATTCCTTTTCATTTGAGTTACCGAAAACATTTTTGAAAACGCCCCAGGACAGATTCTTTGCAATAAATTGCAGAAGATTATGTTCTTTTTTAAACCGGTCAATGATGTAGTCGGTCATACACAGAATCTGGTTTTCGAATCCTTCTACAGACTGATCTAAAATTTCCTGATGAGCCTCTGTAAAAAGTTGTGCTGCTTTATGGACGATGAGCTTGTCTCTCAAATCATACTTATCTTTAAAATATAGATAGAAAGTTCCTTTGGCAAGCCCGGCCCGTTCTACAATATCAGAAATTGTAGTCTTAGCAAATCCTTTATTTGTAAAAAGGTCAAACGCATTTTGAAAAAGAGCGTTCTCTTTTACTTTTTTCTTGATATCAATTTTTCCCATGTTTATGCCTCCTGCTGATTGTCAAGGATAATTCGTGGTCAGAAAATAGAATGTGTTATATTCATTTACTATTATTGCCGAAAAATGCTATTTTGTCAAGAAAATGACCGGAATTCATTTTGGGTATTGACTAATAGTCATTTCTTGTATATGATGTTTAGTGTAGAAAAGATTTGAGGAGATGAAAAAGAATGGTCAAAACAGGAAAATGGATTGCAAAACACAGAGTTATCATTCTTATGATCTGTATTCTGCTAACTGTTCCATCGATATTCGGAATGGCAGCGACAAAGATCAACTATGACCTTCTAAGCTATCTGCCGGAAAAATTGGAAACTGTCAAGGGACAGGACATTCTGGTGGATGAGTACGGAATGGGAGCATTTTCCATGGTTGTAGTAGAAGATATGGAACTCAAAGACGTGCAGAAACTGGAAAATAAAATCAGTAAAATTCCGCATGTGAAAGATGTACTTTGGTATGATGATGCGGCAGATATTTCCTTGCCGGTGGATATGATACCGAAAGATTTGAGAACTGCGTTCTTTAACGGGGATGCAACGATGATGCTGGCACTTTTTGATGATACGACATCTTCGGACAATTCGATGGATGCAGTGACCGAGATGCGTAAAGTAGTAGGAGAACAGTGTTTTATAAGCGGAATGACGGGAATTGTTACGGATATCAAGAACATTTCACTTCAGGAACTTCCGATATATGTTGTAATTGCGACGATACTTTCATTTCTTGTGTTGGAGCTTACAGGAACATCATTTTTAGTTCCGGTATTTTTCCTGATCAGTATCGGGGCGGCCATCTTATACAACTTGGGAAGCAATCTGTTCTTGGGACAGATTTCTTATATTACTCAGGCGCTGACGGCAGTATTACAGCTTGGTGTTACGATGGACTATTCCATTTTCCTTCTGAATAGTTATGAGGAAAATAAACGAAGATTTCCCGGGGAGAAAGAACGTGCCATGGGGCATGCGATTGCAAATACGTTTAAATCTGTAGTGGGAAGTTCTGTTACAACTGTGGCCGGATTTGTGGCGCTTTGTTTTATGACATTTGCGCTCGGTAAAGATTTGGGAATTGTTATGGCCAAAGGTGTAGTGATCGGTGTGCTATGTTGTGTGACGCTTTTACCGTCATTGATTTTGATTTTTGATAAACCGATTGGGAAAACACAGCACAGACCGTTGATAAAATCAGTAGATAAATCCTCTGCTTTTATCACAAAGCATTATAAAGCATGGATTCTTATTTTTCTGGTTTTATTACTTCCGGCAGTTTATGGAAATAATCACACGAAGATTTATTACAATATCGCACAATCTTTACCGGATAGTCTTCCGGGAAATGTAGCGAACAAAAAACTTGCAGAAGATTTCGAAATGAGTAACATTCATATGGTTCTAATGAATAAAAATATGGATGATAAAGTAAAGCGGGATATGATGGAGAAGATTGGCGAGGTAGACGGTGTGAAATGGACCATCAGCATGGATTCCTTATTTGGTCCTACAATTCCGGATTCCATGATTCCGGACGAGGTGAAGGAAATGCTGGAAAGTGATAATTACGAACTGGCTTTTGTCTGTTCCGAATATGAATCTGCTACACCGAAAGTGAACAAACAGATTGCTAAGATCGACAAGATTGTAAAAGCGGCAGACAAGAGTACGATGGTGATTGGTGAAGCCCCGCTTATGAAAGACTTGCAGGATGTAACGGATGTGGACTTACAGACGGTGAATACCATTTCCATTATTGCGATTTTTATTATTATCTTGCTTGTATTCAAATCCTTCCTTTTACCGGTAATCCTTGTAGCAGTCATTGAATTTGCTATTTTCATTAATATGGCAATTCCATTTTACCAGGGAACGAGCCTTCCATTTGTAGCAAGTATTGTGATCGGTACGATACAACTTGGAGCAACAGTGGATTATGCGATCCTGATGACAAGCAGGTATCAGAAAGAACGATTAAGAGGAAAAGCGAAGATGGAGGCGATTTCCATCGCGCATAAAACAAGTATGTTATCAATCATAAGCAGTGGGCTTAGTTTCTTTGCCGCAACATTTGGAGTGGCATTGTATTCAAAGGTAGACATGATAGGTTCTATCTGTACATTGCTTGCACGTGGAGCGCTGATCAGTATGTTTGTTGTAATTTTGATTCTCCCGGCTATGTTTATGATTTTTGATAAACCGATCATTATGACAACTTTTGGAAAGAGCCCTGAATTGAAGGCGTTGAAAGAAAGGAGTAAGCACCATGAACAGAAATAAAAAACTTAGAAAGAAAATGATGGCAGGCCTTGCGGTTGGTATGGCAGGAATTATGGGAACAATGCCGGTATATGCAGCTGATAGCAATGCTGTGGTATCGAAAGAAGAGACGGTTTATGTAAATGCAAATGCAGACGGAAGTGAGACGAAGATTACGGTATCAGACTGGCTGAAGAATGCCGGACTTGAAGATGTGTTGAAAGACCAGTCCCAACTTGATGGAATCAAGAATGTAAAAGGTGACGAGACATTTGAAAATTCAAATGGCAACGTAACATGGCAGACGGATGGGAAAGACATTTATTATCAGGGAACGAGTGAGAAAGAACTTCCGGTTTCAGTGAAATTTACGTATTATTTGGATGGAAAAGAAACTGCTCCGGAAGATTTAAAAGGAAAAAGTGGAAAATTAAAGATCCGGATCGATTATGCAAACCATGCAAAACAGGAAGCAACGATTGATGGGGAAAAGGAAGAAATTTACAGCCCGTTTGTTATGGTAACAGGGTTGATCCTTCCGGAAGAAAAATTCTCTAATGTTGTAATTGATAACGGAAAAGTAATTTCTGACGGGCAAAGAAACATTGTACTTGGCGTTGGAATGCCGGGTTTAAAGGAAAGCCTTGGTCTTGATACGAAGGAAATAGGTGCAGATATCAGCCTTCCTGAAAGTCTTGAAATTACAGCAGATGTCACAGATTTTTCTATGGATCCTACATTTACCGTAGCGCTTTCTGATCTTTTGGAAGACATGAATCTGGATGATACGGAAGATTTGGATTCTGTGATATCTTCGTTAGATGAATTGGAAGATGCGGCGCTTCAACTTGTGGATGGATCCGAAGCACTTTCTAAAGGAGCCGATACACTTGGGGCAAGTTACAGTGAATTTGACGAAGGTGTCGGAACATTAAAAAGCGGTATTGATGTATTGAAAAGCGGAGTTTCTGAATTATCCGGTGGAATCAACAGTTATACAAAAGGTGCTGACACACTAAATAACGGAATCCAAAAATATATGGGAAAAGACGGTGCTTTGAATAGTCAAGTGACAGAGTATGTAAACGGGGTCAATAAAGTAGTAAAAGGTGTAGAAGATTATACGAATGGAACCGTATCTTTGGCAGACGGAGTGAAATCCTATGTGGCCGGTGAGGAACAGATTGCAGAAGGAGCAGGACAGCTTACAACATTGAAGAATGGACTGACAGAGATTAAGAGCGCAATTACTGCTTTGAACAAAGCGGTAGACGGGAAAGGAAGCTCCTCCGAAGACATTTATGCAGCGTCGCAGGCTTTGTCTGAAGGAACGAAGAAATTAAACGAGAGTTTACAATCTATGGAAACTTTGATGAACCAGGTAGATGAGATGACAGCAGCCGGTAAAAAATTGACAGCACAGGCGGGAACAATGTCTCAGGCGGTACAGTCACAGATATTAGAACCGACCGAGAAGATGATGCGTGCAGGAGAGCAGATGATGGAAAATCTTCAATCACTTACAAAGCAGCTTGAAGGAATGAAATCTGCATGCCAAAGTGCAGTAAATGAAGCAAGTAAAAGCGTTGCAGATCAAGTGAACAATCAGATTACAGAAAAGAATCATCAGATTGCAGCAGTGAAGAGCGCTGCAGAAACATCAAACAGTCAGATTGATTCTGCAATTGCTGAGTTAAATGCACAGATTGCAAAAGCAAATGCAGCAGGAGATACCGCAACAGCCAATGCGCTTTCCGCTACTGTGAAGAAACTTTCCGGAGCGAAAGTGGATACGGGAAGTTTGAGTTCCTTAAGTAAAGTGGACGCTCCACAGGTGAATGTGGATATTCAGACACCGGACTTTGGCAAACTTCAAACCATGGTTTCTGATATGCAGACACAGTTTACATCTGTTCAGAAGGCTGTCAATGGTCTTACACCGCAGATTGACACAATGAATAAGCAGTTGGATCAGATTGCTGCACAGAAAGAAAATATTCCGACAGCACCGATGGAAGAGTTGAAAGAAGCGGTTTCCAAGTTAAACACAGGTATGCAAAGATTGAATGGCGCGATCGGAACACTTTCTTCTAATGTGGGAACTTTGGATAAGGAGACAGACAGTCTCCCGGAAGCCGTAAAAGGAATTGATGCATTGCAGACAGGTCTGGATGCGCTTTCTCAGGCAAATCCGATTCTGCTACAAGGCGCAGAAATGTTAAGAGAAAATACATCTACACTTGTGGATGGAGTTCACTCACTTTCAGGAGGAACAGAACAGCTTAGTTCAGGGCTTACAACACTGGGAGGAGAGCTATCTAATGGATCAGCAGCTCTTTCTATGAATAGTGAAACCTTAAGGCAAGGTGCGGCAAAACTGCTTTCAGGAACCGACGAGCTTGCATCGGGAGCCGGAACACTGAAGGCGGCCAGCGGCGAAGTGAAATCCGGAATTTCAGCATTACAAAGCGGAGCACTTCAGTTGAAAGACGGAACCGTGAAATTTAATGATGAAGGAATCAAGAAATTGCAGGAAACGGCAGACGATCTTCTTGGCACACTTCTTGACAGAGTAGATGCATTGACATCTGATGAATGCAGCTATGATTCTTATGCAGGAAAAGCAGATGATATGGATGGAAGCGTGAAGTTCATTATTGAAACAGAAGGAATTGAATAATCAAAGTCAATAAAAAACGGAGACGTATCAAAGCATATGATATGTCTCCGCTTTTTTTACCAGATTCCGAGCAGGCGCTGCATGAGCAAACTTATCACTGTAATGCCGATCCAACAGAAGAAACCGAGAGTCAAAGGCTTTCCACCTGTTTTGATCAATTTGACGATATTGGTATTCAAACCTACTGCGGTCATAGCAAGCACAATGAAAAATTTGCTTAACGTTTTTAACGGAGTAAATATGTCTGCAGATACTCCGACAGATGTAGCGACGGTAGTGATGACAGATGCCAGCACGAAATAGAGAATGAACATTGGGAAAATTTTTTTGAATTCAATCTTTTTCCCTTCGTTCTTGGAACTGCGTGTCCGCATGAAAGCCAGTACAAGCGTGATTGGTATGATTGCAAGTGTACGGGTTAATTTTACGGTAACGGCTTTATCTAAAGTGGCAGATCCAAGTCCATATAAAGAATCCCATGTGGATGCTGCTGCGGTTACGGATGAAGTATCATTAACGGCAGTTCCGGCAAAGATACCAAATGCCTCTCCGTTTGTCGTGGAAAATCCCAATAAGGCGCCCAGTGATGGAAATAAAAGTGCGGCCAGCATATTGAAGAAAAAGATAACGGAAATTGCCTGTGCAACCTCTTCATCATCCGCATCGATAACCGGAGCGGTTGCTGCAATCGCAGAGCCACCGCAGATTGAAGACCCAACACCAACAAGTGTGGAGATTTTCCCCGGAACCCGCAAGAGTCTGTGAAGCAGGTATGCGATAATCAAAGAAGTAGAAATCGTTGCTATAATAATTGGCAGAGATTGTTTTCCGGTTTCCAGAATAACGGAAAGATTCAATCCAAAACCAAGAAGAATGACGGCATACTGTAGAATTTTTTTCGATACAAATGTAATACCGGTTTGGAATTCAGATTTATCTGTTATGAATAGTGTGATGACCATTCCGGCGAGAATACCAAATACCGGACCTCCTATGATTGGAAATGTCTGTCCAAGAAACCAGCATGGAACTGAAATTGCGAGACAGAGTAGAAAGCCCTTCCAGTTTTTCCTTATAAAATTCATATATATATTCCTCCTTTGTATAAAAAACGGTTATTATTATAGCATAAATTATGAGAAAAAGTAAATATAGCAAACATATTGACAAAGTTCTATATGAGGAGTATATTTGACATATAGAAAAGAATCAATGTATGAGGAAAGCGAGGAATACGATGGCAATAGAGTATGCGGAATATTCGAAAATCTTTAAAGTATTTTCGGATCCAAAACGTTTGAAAATCATCCACATGTTATCCGGCGGCGAGCTATGCGCTTGTAAGATATTAGAAGAGTTTCAGATCACACAGCCGACTTTATCTCATGATATGAAGCTTCTGAGTGATATTGGCTTAGTGATTCCGCGTAAAGAAGGAAAATGGACACACTATTCTTTGAATAAAGAAAAGATGGAAGAAATATGTAAAACAGTCGGACAGTTGACGGAGCCGGAAGCTTTGTATAGCGATATAAGGAGGAAAATGATGCAGGCAACAGATACAAAATTATATGTTTTGACCGGATTTTTAGGTTCCGGAAAGACAACGGTGCTTTTAAGAATGCTGGAAGAGTTAAAGGGACATCGGATTGGAATTATTCAGAATGAATTTGGGAAACTGGGAATTGACGGAACCATTCTTCGCAATGATGACATTCAGATGGTAGAGATCAATAGAGGTTCCATTTTCTGTTCCTGTCTGAAATTGAATTTTGTGCAGGCATTGGCAGAGATGGCGCAGCAGGATTTTGAATATTTATTTGTGGAAAGTTCCGGTTGGGGAGATCCGTCCAATGTGCAGGAAATCTTGGAAGCGGCAAAAATTGCGGCGAACAAAGAATATGATTTCAAAGGAGTTATCTGCTTTGTGGATGCAGTGAATTTCCTGGAACAGGTAAAAGATGAAGAGACAACATACCGTCAGTTGAAGCATTGTAATCTAGCGGTTATTACAAAAACAGATGTTGCGGATGCAGAACAGATCCGACAGGTGGAAGATAAGATTCGTAAGATCAATCCAGTGTGTGAGATTATACGCAGCGCAAATGGCGAGATGGATTATTCTTTCTTAAAGAAAGATTTGTTAGTTTATCAGTGGGCGGAGTGTGAAGATACAACGAATTCCGTAGAAACAAAACCGAAGTCTGTATTCATGGAATATGATGGTCAGGTGGAGCAGGAAAAGATGAATGAGTTTTTGAAAACCATTGCACCGGATGTGCATCGTGTGAAAGGATTCTGCAATCTTGCAGATAGAGGCTTTACGCAGGTAGATGTAGTAGGAAATCTGATTGATTATAAAGAGTCGGAAACATTTGAAAAGTCCCAGTTGGTATTTATTTCCAAAATCGGACCTCAGGTCATCCGAAGCATAATGTCCGCATGGAAGGAATGTGTAGGAAGTGAAATGAAACTAAAGAATTAGAGGAAAAATGATGAATATTAAAGTAATCGGTGCGGGATGTGATACCTGCAACAAATTGTATGAAAATGTATTGGAAGCAGTGCAGGAAACCGGTTGTGATGCAACGGTAGAAAAGGTGGAAGATCTGATAGAAATCGTAAAACTGGGAGTGATGGCAGCGCCATCGCTCATGATTGACGGGAAGCTGGTCATCTCCGGAAGAACTGCGAAAAAAGACGAAATTATGCGTCTCATAAAATAATAGAAACAAAAGTTCGTGTGGGGATGCGACACTCGCGAAGCTGAAGATATCGCTCGCGAACCACCGAAGGGAAGAGTTCTGCTTTGCAGAATTCTTTTTTAGACAACATATTGAAAAGTTTGAATGTATTGACGTTGGAAAGGAGAAGTTATGGGATTGATAAAAATAATATGGAATTTTATTCAGAATCAAGTCTTAGGTATGCAATGGTTGAAAGAATTGATAGGAAATGGACTTACGGAAGCAGGACTTGACGTTACTTCACGATTAGGAGGGAGCATCCAATTTTTTATTTATGATATTTTAAAAATCACAATTTTGCTCTGTTTGCTGATTTTTGTGATATCATATATTCAAAGCTATTTTCCGCCGGAACGAAGTAAGAAGATTTTGGGGCGGTTTCATGGAATCGGTGCGAATATGGCAGCAGCACTTCTTGGAACGGTAACGCCGTTTTGTTCCTGTTCGTCAATTCCATTATTTATGGGATTCACAAGTGCAGGTCTTCCACTGGGTGTGACATTTTCATTTTTGATTTCGTCACCGATGGTAGATTTGGGGAGTCTTGTGCTTTTGATGAGTGTTTTTGGTGGAAAAGTAGCTATTGTGTATGTAGTTCTGGGATTGGTTGTAGCGGTGATTGGAGGAACGGTGATTGAAAAATCGCATATGGAACAATATGTGGAAGAATTTATCAGAAATGCGCCGGGAATCAATGTAGAGTCACCGGAACTGACAAAGAAAGACCGTCTGTTATATGCAAAAACACAGGTAGAAACTACGTTCAAAAAAGTGTTCCCATATATTTTAATTGGTGTGGGAATCGGAGCAGCGATCCATAACTGGATTCCAAAGGAGTGGATTGAGATGCTTCTTGGAAACAATAATCCCCTTGGAGTGATACTTGCAGTATTGGTAGGCATTCCGATGTATGCGGATATTTTTGGAACGATTCCAATCGCGGAAGCCCTTCTTGCAAAAGGCGCACAGCTTGGAACGATCTTGAGCTTTATGATGGCAGTTACTACACTGAGTCTTCCATCCATGATTATGTTGCGAAAAGCAGTGAAACCGAGACTACTTGGAACTTTTGTGGCGATCTGTACAGTTGGAATTGTGATCGTTGGATATTTATTTAATGTATTTCAATATATCTTTATATAAGAGAATAGCTTTATGGATGATATTATTTTGGGAGGAGTGTATATGAAAATTACGTATATTGGTCATAGTGGATTTATGGTGGAACTGGAGCAGACTTGGATGCTGTTTGATTATTATAAAGGAGAAATTCCGGTATTACCTAAGGGAAAGCGAGGATTTGTGTTTGCAAGTCACAGGCATTCGGATCACTTTAATCCGGAGATTTTCCGGCTTGCAGAATCAGGCGGGGTGACGTTTATTCTTTCCAGTGATATTTGGAAAAAAAGGATACCGGAATATGTGAAAGAACAGAGCGTGCATTTGAAGCCGAATACAGAATTTTCCGCAGAAGGTATACGGGTTCATACACTTCGTTCTACGGATGAGGGTGTTGCATTTTTGGTGGAAGCAGAAGGCAAAACCATATATCACGCAGGAGATCTGAACAACTGGTATTGGAAAGAAGAATCAAAGGAGTGGAATCAAAATATGGATGAAAAATTCCGAAGTTATATCGAGCCGCTTCGTGGGAAAAAGATAGATGCGGCATTTATTCCACTTGACCCACGTCAAGAAGAGTATTATTCTTTGGGTATGGACTATTTTCTGAATTTGGCGGATGCAGTACAAGTGTACCCGATGCATTTTTGGGGAGAGCCGGAGATCATTAGCCGTTGGTATGAGGAACATCTGGATAGTCCGGACCGGAACAGAGTTGTGAAGATTTCTTATGAGGGTGAAATATTTCAGCAATAATTATGAAAAGCATTAGGAGGAAACATTATGAATTTTCAGTTTGCACACTATAACTACAATGTAAAAGATTTGAACAAATCCATTCGGTTTTATGAAGAGGCACTGGGATTAAAAGAAGTAAGCAGGAAGGAAGCGGAAGACGGAAGTTTTATTCTTGTTTATTTAGGCGATGGGAAGACAGGATTTCAGCTTGAACTAACATGGCTTCGCGATTGGGAAAAAGATCATTATGATTTAGGAGATAATGAGATTCATCTGGCATTTACAACAGATCATATGGAAGAAGCCCACAGAAAACATGAAGCGATGGAATGTATTTGCTATGAGAATCCGGAAATGGGGATTTATTTTATTGAGGATCCGGATGGATACTGGCTTGAGATTGTGCCGGAGAAATAAAGATGATAAAGAAAATCGGATTGTTGATAGTTGGGATACTGGTGTTATCGGCAAGTGTATTTTGCATCAGTAAACAACATGGGCATGAAGAAAATCCCCTTTTGAACTATGCAAAAGTTATCGCAGAAGGACAGAAATTAGAAACGGAACAATATGATGAGATAAAAACATATCTTCAATCTTCCGAAGATAGCAGTCAACGTGATTTCTTGGCAGGAGTGATTGCCTATGCACAGGAGGATTATCAGACATCAGTGAAGGAGTTTACGAAAGCAGCAGAAAAGCTTCGGGAACAAGATGATAGTTTTGTTAAAATATATACATATGTGTTACTGAATGAATCTCTTCAATACGAAGGAGAGACAGGCTGCTTAGAAGAGAATAGCCAAAAGGCTCTGGATTATATGGCTGCATCCAAAGAGTATCGAAATGATATGGATTTGTGCTGGAGGATCGTGTCTCTATTTTTAGAAAATCAGGTGGATAACGGTGAAGGCGCCAGACTTTTGGAGACATATGTGACAGATACCAAGGGACTAACGAATGAAAGTAAAGTAAGATTATATGGAAATATTGGACAGTTATATGCGGCAGAAGAGGATTATTCCGCTGCTTTACAATATTGTTGGCGAGGAATTGAACTGTTGGATGCATATCCGCTTATTCCAAATCATTCCAAATATATGTCGAAGTTTTTGGCGGTGCTAGGCGACAATGCTTATGCATTGGAACAATATCAAATGGCAATCGAATATTATGATCAGTCATTGAAGATTTCCAAAGAAGGGAAAGCAGAGAATGGATTGGCGGAAACAAGCCTTGTTCTGGTGAATAAAGGGTCGGCATATCTTGAACTGGGAGAGGATGAAGAAGTTCTCTCTGTATTGAAAGAGATGGACGAATTGATTCCCGAACTAGAAGTGGTACAAAGAGATGATATCGAAATTCTACAGGCAAATCTGAGAGCGCAGTTATACATGAATGCGGGAGATTTTGAACAGGCAGAGAGTGAACTTGAAAAAGCGAAGGAACTGTTGAAAACGGATGACGTGGAGTACTCCTTACATAAAGATATTTATTTAGACTATTCTTATGCAAAATTATATAAAGGTCAAGGAAGATTTGACGAGGCGTTAAGGCTGTATAAGCAGATTGCTGTACGTTCATCAGAAGCAGGACTAGGGCTTGAAAAGGGTGTTTACTATGACATGTCAGATATTTATATGCAGGAAGATGATAAAGATGCATATATTGAAAAAGTAGAACAATATGCGGAGCTGATTCATCTTAAAAATCAGCAGTTAAGTGCTGATTATATAGAATATTCGGAAAAGGTCTATCACTATTATTCTTTGACGGAACAAAATCGGACAAGAAGAATCGTCATTACAGTCATTAGTCTGGTGGGGATCATTATATTGGCAGATACCGTATTTTTGCTGATGAAATGGCGGAAAAAGAGCTACACTGACCACATGAGCAGATTGTACAATCGTGAGTATTTGGCGCAATATATGAGGAAAAAGAGAAAGAAGATGCTAGATAAGCCTTTGTCTGTGCTTATGATTGATATTGATTATTTCAAGCAGTACAATGACTATTATGGTCATGTACAGGGAGATGTTGGAATCAAAACGTTGGCAGAGGTTCTAATTGCCTCTGTTGGAAAAAAGGATTTGATCATACGATACGGAGGAGAAGAAATCGTCATACTGCTTCAGGATACAACTGCAGATTGTGCGAAAAATATAGCAGAACGAATTAGGAAAAATCTGGAAGATAAAAATATTCCGCATGAGAAATCAAAGATATCAAAACGATTGACCGTTAGTATGGGAATACATACCGCGCATTATAATGGAGAAGACATTTTCCAATTGATCGAAAGAGCGGACAAGCTGCTATATGAGGCGAAGGAAAATGGCCGAGATTGTTATGTGTGCGGATAAAAATTTAATTTCAACCATTTGGAACAAAATGAATATTGTAAAAATAAGATATTTTCATTCATTTCAATAATAAAAGGCATGTGTGACTCAGATGTGTCACACATGCCTCTGTTTGGAACGATCTATCTAAATGCCCCAATCTTGACTAATCATTTGCAGCTTTACCATATGCGGGTAAATTTTCCCTGTGTTCATCAGCTTCTCTGGCGTTCCCTGTTCGGCAACAGAACCATCTGAAAGTACAATCACTTTATCTGCGCCACTTACAGTACGCATACGGTGGGCGATAACAAGTACCGTCTTACCCTTTATCAGCCTTGACAAAGCAGCTTGTATCAATGTTTCATTTTCCACATCAAGGCTTGCTGTTGCTTCATCAAGCAAAATGATAGGAGAGTTTTTAAGGAAAGCACGGGCAATTGAAATACGCTGGCGTTCACCGCCGGACAGTTCGCAGCCGTTTTCACCAATCATACTGTTATAGCCGTCTGGGAGCTTTGCGGCAAATTCTTCACAATTTGCCAGTTTTGCCGCCGCAATCACTTCTTCATCCGTTGCATCCTTTCTGCCGATTCTGATATTCTCCATGATTGTATTGTTAAACAGTGTCACATCTTGAAATACAATAGAGTACAGTGATAACAATGTTTCAGGCTCTATTTTGGATATATCCATACCGCCGACAGTGATTTTGCCTTTGCTAATATCCCAAAACCGCGCGGCAAGGCGCGACACCGTAGTTTTGCCTCCGCCGGACGGTCTGACTAAGGCGGTGACTTCTCCTTGTTTTGCAGTAAAAGACACGTCTTTCAATATAGTTTTCCCTTTGTTGTAGGCAAATTCTACATGGTCGAATACAATATCGTAGCCTTTATTTGTTAATTTGTCTGTGCCTGTCTGGATAGGTGAGTCAAGAATTTCATTCATGCGGTTTATGTTCGTTTTGGTGGAGATTACTGCAGCCAGATTTTGTAATGCACCCTCAAGTGGTGCATACAGCCTTGAAGCTACAAGCAAAAACATAAAGAACAGTGGAATATCAATTTCACCAGAAATAAGCAGCGCAGAGCCTACAAGTGCAACCGTAGCAAACATAATTTTAGTGAGCGTTGTACCGATAACAGGAGTAATTACAATATAGAAGATAAGGTTTAGCAGCAATTCATTTGTTACGCCGTTTCTTGTAAAGAGAATCCCCCCGGCAATCAGAAACGCGAATACGCCGTTGATTGCAGTAGTATAAAACATCATAGGCAGACGCAGCCCTTTTGTGTATGCGATTACCCACGTTTCGTAATTGTCTATCGCGCCTTTGAAGCGTTTAAAAGAGAAGATTGTCTGTCCGAAAGTCTTTACTACGGGTATGCCCCTTACATATTCAACGGCTTCATTTGACATATCGGAAAGCGCATTTTGGTATTGCTCCATTCTCTGCTCCATATCTTTTCCGGTCATTTTCATCATAATCAGAAATCCAAGAACAACGGGAACAAGGCTCAAAAGCCCTAAACGCCAATCAAACGTAAGCAGCAGGGAAAGTAGTCCTATAGGGGTGGCAATTGCTCCGGCTTTGTCGGGGAGCCTGTGTGCAAGATATGTTTCCGTAGCGGCACTGGAATCATTTACGATCCGACGTAACTTTCCGCTGCCGTACTTTTCTGTTACTCCAAGCGGCATGGCTGCAATATGTCGCATAAGTTCTTTGCGGATATTTGCGGCAACCCGGAACGCGCTCATGTGCGAATACATCAAAGCGGCTATATAGACAACAATTGAGATAACGGCAAACAATACGGCAGACCAGCCGTAACTTGTAACATTCCCTGCCTGTGAGAAATCCGGGGAAACTTCCAGTATGTCGTGAATGATACGCCATATATACCAAAAAGGTACAAGAGCCAACAGCGCACTCATTACAGACAGTACCCAAGAAAGATAGGTAAATATCCTATGCCCTCCGGCATAACCCATCAATCTAGATAGATTTGACTGTTTTTTCATTGAGAAACCTCCTTAAAAATATTTTTATGATATGAGGACAAAATAGCGCCCTCGAATATCCTTGTTTTGTTAGTTACACCATTTGGTAATTAGTTATAACTAACTTGCGCGTCAAACATAATGGAAAGTATAAACTTTCCATTATCAAGAATTATAGATCAGATTGCCCCAACCACTATGCTGTTTTTTACTGTCCCATAATTTTCATCCACCCTGCAGTATAAAAAGCTCTCATTTCTTCCAGATAATGCTTGGCTTCTTCAAGAGGCATTTCATGTATGATTAATTCAAAAAAAGTATTAAACATTCCTGTAATCAGGATATGCTCTAAGCGTTCGTCAATGGGCGGTGACGGTCTACCCAGTTTTTCAAGCACCGCTAAATAATCGTGAGTTCCTTTTGTCTCTATTTCTACCAGTTCATCAATTAATTTTGAAAAACGTGTTCCCTCCGAACAGCAAAGTATGAGTTTAAATTCATTCAAGTGATCATAAGCGTACAAGAGCATTTCATACATACATTCGCCGGAAGTAGAAGTAAGATTGTCGGGTTTTTCCTCTGGCGGAATTTCTGCAAAATCTTGTTGGGCTTTGCAAAAACGTTTTAATAAAAAGTTGTAATGTTCGCCTACCAGTGCTTCAAATAGATCCTCCTTGCTGTCATAATAACCATAGAACGCGCCGGTTGTCACGCCTGCTGTTTTGGCAATGTTCCGCAAAGAAGCAGACTTAAATCCTTTGTCAAGAAATTCCTGCATAGCAGATGAAAGAATCAGTTGTAATGTGGGTTGTTCTTCTTCGCTCATTTTCTCACCTCCCTATCATATAACGCTCTTATATAACAAATCAGGAAATTTGTCAATGATATAAACAACTTTCGCATTCTTTATAAATCATAAACTGATAAGTTATAATGGAATCGTAACTTTGGAACTAAGATTAGAAAAGAAAGGGACGTATACCGAACGGTACATACGGCGCTATGAGAGGAAGGGAGTTAGTCACTCCCTCCTGCTCGATTTGGTTCTTATACCAGGAACATATTGCTCTGTTGTTCCGGTAACTTCTCCGTTTCTGTTTCTTGTTTTATTCTCAACTAAGACAGATACATTTTCTTTAGAAATCACTTCTTGATTGGTCTGCTTTAACGCAAAAGGTTTTTTGCAAGCAGGACATTTTGATTTCTTCCCGACTACAAAATAAATGAGACAGAATGAGATAAAAAGAAAGAAAAGTTCCGCTGCAATCCAACCTAATACACCGAACACTCCTGAGTAGTGTGATCTGTAATCAGAGGAAAATAAAAACAATACATGAAGAACAGGTAATAATATACCGAACCATTTGAAACTATTTAATATAGACATTTTGCGGCCACCTCTTTCTATAAAATATGTTTTGAAAAATAACTAAACAAGAATCAAAGGTAAAAGGTACGGAAATCATGGATATGTGTTTAGAGTAGAAAAACAGTAGCTTTATAGATTTACAGAATGGACTGCATTGCTATCCTTAGAGTATGTCAAACAGTATGGCGAAGCTCACAAGGAACTGAACTACAAGCAAGTAAAATTGGTGTCAAATTGGTGTCAAAACAGAAAAAATCACAATTTTAAAAGAAATAAAGGACTGCAAACCATTGATTTTAAAGGGTTTGCAAAAAAATATAAAAAATATTAGCACTCACCTCTTGACAGTGCTAATTATAAGTGTTATAACATAAATAGAACAAAGGAAGGGGAACAAAAAGAAGTTCCAATTCCGATGATCCGAACAATAAAGATTTATTTTGGAAGGAGATATGACTTATGTTAAGACCTAGTATTTTTAATGACAATTTATTTGATGACTTTTTTGAATTTCCATTCTTTGATGACAAAGCAGAGAGAAAACTATATGGACACCGTGCGAACCATCTGATGAAGACCGATATTAAGGAGAATAAAGATGGATATGAGCTTGAGATCGATCTACCGGGATTTCACAAAGATGAGATTCAGGCAGAATTGAAAGACGGTTATTTAACCATTAGTGCGGCTAAGCAGCTCAATCAGGATGAGAAAGAGAAAGAAACCGGCAAATATATCCGCCGAGAACGGTATTCCGGTTCTTGCCAGAGAAGTTTCTATGTAGGAGATGAGATTACACAAGAAGACATTAAGGCAGAATTTAAACATGGCATTTTGCGATTATTTGTTCCGAAGAAGGAAGCCGTACCGGAAGTGGAGCAGAGAAAATTTGTTTCGATTGAAGGCGAATAATTGGGATAACATTTCGGGAATCCGGATAGGTTTTCGGAATGTTAGAACAATGGTGAATGGCCCTGGGGAGAAATTCCCAGGGCGTTGTTGTAATAGAAACGAGCCAAAGTCCGAGCTTGGTCGTGATTTTACAGGAGGTGACGATTGTGGCAGGAAAACGCGATTATTATGAAGTACTCGGAGTCAGCCGTCAGGCAGATGAGGGGACAATTAAGAAGGCATACCGGAAGCTGGCGAAGAAGTATCATCCGGATACGAACGGAGGAAATGCGCAGGCAGAGCAGAAATTTAAAGAAGTTACAGAAGCGTATACCGTTTTAAGTGATCCGGAGAAGAAAAAAATGTATGACCGTTTTGGACACGCGGCCTTTGACGGAAGCGGGCCACAGAACGGCACATATTATGATAATGCAGGAAACAGTGGAACCGGTTATCATGAATATCATTTTGAAGGTGGAAATATGGATGATATTTTTGAAGACATTTTCGGAGATATTTTCCAAGGTAAGAATTATGGAAAGCAAAGTGGTTTCCATAGCAGCAAATTCCATGGTGGTGGATTTGGAAATTATGGATTTGGAAGGGATGTTCCACGTAAGGGCGCGGATGTGGAGGCGGATGTATCCATAAGTTTTGAAGAAGCAGTATTTGGATGTGACAAGGTCATTCACCTTCAGGATGCCAGTGGCAAAACTCAGTCTTTGCAGGTTCACATTCCGGCGGGTATTGAGACGGGAAAGAGTGTCCGGCTAAAAGGCAAAGGCAATCCGGGCAGTCATGGAGGAGAAAGCGGAGATTTGATGCTTCGTGTTACGGCCGGAACAAAACCGGGATTTGAACGAAAGGGTATGGATATTTACAGTACAATTCAGATACCATATACGACAGCAGTATTTGGAGGAGAGACAAGAGTGCATACATTATATGGGGATGTTATGTGCAAAATAAAAGAAGGTACACAATCTGGAAGTAAGATCCGTTTGAAAGGAAAAGGTGTGGTATCCATGAAAAATCCAGTACAGCATGGAGATCAGTATGTGACGGTACAGATTCAGGTACCGGGGAATTTGAGTACAGAAGCAAGAAAAAAACTGAAAGAATTTGAAGCCTTATTAAACGGCACACAAAACCAAAGTTGTGCGTAACCGGACAAGGGATTCCGTGTAATCAAAACCCATCGTTACGCGGAGGCTTGACAGCGCGTAAAATATACGCTATATAATGAATAGAACAGATGGGATGAATATAGATGAAAAATGAAATGATTTTCGAGAGAGGAGTTTTATATGAACATAAATAAATTTACACAAAAATCATTGCAGGCAGTACAGGACTGCGAGAAGATTGCATATCAGTTTGGCAATCAGGAAATTGAGCAAGAACATTTATTTTATGCATTGATCCGTCAGGAAGACAGTTTGATTTTGAAGCTTCTTGAGAAAATGAATGTGCAAAAAGAGATGATTCTAAACAGAGCCGAGCAGGCTGTAGGAAAGAGAACCAAGGTGCAAGGCGGTCAGGTATATGTCGGAAAAGATTTAAATAATGTACTGATCCATGCAGATGACGAGGCATCTCAGATGGGAGATGAGTATGTATCGGTAGAGCATTTGTTCCTTTCGCTTTTGAAACGACCGAATCGGGAGATGAAAGAGGTCTTCCGTGAGTTTGACATTACAAGAGAAGGTTTTCTACAGGCATTGTCTACCGTAAGAGGCAATCAGCGTGTGACAAGTGACAACCCGGAAGCAACGTATGACTCTTTAGCCAAATATGGAACAGACCTTGTGGAACGTGCAAGAGAACAGAAACTGGATCCAGTTATCGGACGTGATGCAGAGATCCGGAATGTGATCCGGATACTTTCCCGTAAGACAAAGAACAATCCGGTGCTTATTGGTGAACCGGGGGTTGGTAAGACTGCGGTTGCAGAAGGGCTTGCACAGCGTATTGTACGTGGGGATGTGCCGGAAGCGTTGAAAGATAAGAAAGTATTCTCTTTGGATATGGGAGCGCTTGTTGCAGGTGCGAAATACCGTGGTGAATTTGAAGAGCGTCTGAAAGCGGTTTTGGAGGAAGTAAAAAATAGTGAAGGAAACATTATTCTTTTTATCGACGAGCTTCATACAATTGTCGGCGCAGGTAAGACAGACGGTGCCATGGATGCGGGAAATATGCTGAAACCAATGTTGGCAAGGGGAGAACTTCACTGCATCGGAGCAACAACATTGGATGAATACCGACAGTATATTGAAAAGGATGCAGCGTTGGAACGCCGTTTCCAACCGGTTATGGTAGATGAACCGACAGTAGAAGATGCCATTTCCATTTTGCGTGGGTTAAAAGAAAGATATGAAGTTTTTCACGGTGTGAAGATTACAGACGGTGCGTTGGTAGCGGCGGCAGTATTGTCAAATCGTTACATTTCCGATCGGTTTCTTCCGGATAAAGCGATTGACCTTGTGGATGAGGCATGCGCTTTGATTAAGACAGAGCTGGATTCCATGCCGACAGAGTTGGATGAACTGCGCAGAAGAGTGATGCAGTTGGAGATTGAGGAAGCAGCGCTGAAAAAAGAAAATGACCGGTTGAGTCAGGACAGACTTGTTGCCTTACAGAAAGAACTTGGGGAACTCCGAGATGAATTTGCGGGCAAGAAAGCACAGTGGGATAATGAGAAGTCGTCTGTGGAACGCGTACAGAAGATTCGAGAAGAAATCGATAAGGTGAATCAGGAAATCCAGAAAGCGCAGCAATCGTATGATTTGGAGAAAGCTGCAGAGCTTCAGTATGGAAAGCTTCCACAGCTACAAAGGGAGTTAGAATCAGAAGAAAACAAGGTGAAAGAACGTGACTTGCAGCTTGTACATGAGAGTGTGACAGATGATGAGATTGCCAGGATTATTTCCCGTTGGACAGGAATTCCTGTGGCGAAATTAAACGAGAGCGAAAGAAATAAAACACTGCATCTGGAAGATGAATTGCACAAACGAGTCATCGGACAGGATGAAGGAGTGACAAAAGTAACAGAAGCCATTATCCGTTCCAAAGCAGGAATCAAAGATCCTACAAAACCGATCGGTTCATTCTTATTCTTAGGACCGACAGGAGTTGGTAAAACAGAACTTGCGAAAGCGTTGGCAGAGAGCCTGTTTGATGATGAGAGCAACATGGTACGTATTGACATGAGCGAGTATATGGAGAAATACTCTGTATCCCGTCTGATCGGAGCGCCTCCGGGATATGTAGGATATGATGAAGGCGGTCAGCTTACAGAAGCGGTCAGAAGAAAACCGTATTCGGTTGTATTATTTGATGAAATTGAGAAAGCACATCCGGATGTGTTCAATGTACTTCTGCAAGTGCTGGATGACGGACGTATTACGGACTCGCAGGGACGCACGGTAGATTTCAAGAATACCATTTTGATCATGACATCTAATATCGGTTCTTCTTATCTGCTGGATGGCATTGATGAGAACGGCAATATTAAGAAAGAGAATGAAGAGCTTGTAATGCATGAGCTTCGTGCGCATTTCCGTCCGGAGTTTTTGAACAGACTGGATGAGACGATTATGTTTAAACCATTGACGAAAGCAAATATTTGTGACATCATTGATTTGTTGGTAACAGATATTAACCGTCGGTTGAGTGACAAGGAGCTTTCCGTCGAACTTACGCAGGAAGCAAAAACTATGATCGTAGATGGCGGATACGAGCCGATGTACGGTGCAAGGCCGCTCAAGAGATATTTGCAGAAACATGTGGAGACACTGGCTGCAAAACTGATTCTGGCAGATAAAGTCAGAAGCGAAGATGTGATCTTGATCGATGTGGAGAATCATGAATTAGTGGCAAAAGTAAAGGAGTAAGATGACACCGATCATTTTTCATATAGATGTGAATTCCGCATATTTAAGTTGGACAGCGGTAGAAAAATTAAAAAATGGAAGTAAGATAGATTTGCGTGAGATTCCGTGTATCATCGGGGGAGACCAAAAGTCCCGTCATGGAGTTGTTCTTGCCAAGTCTATCCCTGCAAAAAAATATGGCATTCGTACGGGGGAACCTGTTGCGAATGCCTTTCGTAAGTGTCCCGGCCTGATTATGGAACCTCCGAACCATAAAATGTATAGTATATATAGTAGGAAGCTGATGGATTTCCTTTACACGTATACTCCGGACATTGAGCAGGTGAGTGTAGATGAATGTTATATGGATTTTACGGGGATTTCAGGGCGGTATACGTCTTCCGTGGAAGCAGCTTTGGAAATCAAAAATGCAGTATATGAGAAATTTGGTTTTACAGTAAATGTCGGGATTTCCAGCAATAAACTTTTGGCAAAAATGGCATCGGATTTTGAGAAACCGAATAAGATCCATACATTATTTCCGCAGGAGATACAACTGAAGATG
Source organism: Lachnospiraceae bacterium EP-SM-12S-S03 (assembly GCA_020540725.1). Lineage (GTDB taxonomy): Bacteria > Bacillota > Clostridia > Lachnospirales > Lachnospiraceae > Faecalimonas. The sequence goes on along the minus strand of JAJBSL010000007.1, from coordinate 87,266 downwards.
TGGCCGCTTCCGGTGTCAGAACTTTATATGGCAGGGAAATCCAGTGTGGAAGTGTTGAAGAAATTGGAAATCAGAACGATTGGGCAGTTGGCCAAGACAGATCCGCATATATTGGAATTGCATTTAAAAAGCCACGGAAGGACACTTTGGGAATTTGCCAATGGAATCGGAGATATGAAGGTACATTCCGAGGAGAGTGCAGCGAAAGGAATCGGGAATTCTACCACGCTTTCTGAAGATGCCAGAACAGAAGAAGAGGCAAAAGAAGTACTTCTTTGGCTTTCTGAAAGTGTGGGAAAGCGTCTTCGAAAGGCAGAACAGAAAGCAGGGATGGTGAGTGTGGAGATCAAATATCATGATTTTAGAACTTTCTCTCATCAGAAGCAGTTTATGCGGGCAACAAATTCCGATCAGATGATTTATGAAAATGCATGCGAACTTTTTAAAGAACTTTGGAACGGACAGCCTGTTCGTCTTTTGGGAATCCGGACGTCAAAGCTTGTGGAAGAATCGGCACCGGAACAGCTTACTATTTTTGATATGCAGCTTGAAAAGCCGAAGGATGAGAAACAAAAAAAGCTGGATAAGGCCTTGGACGATATTCGAAAACGGTTCGGGGAGGATGCGGTGAAACGCGGAACATTTTTGTAATAGAGGGAACTTTATGGAACTTGTAAAGCTATTGGAACGTTTGGAGTATGAAGTAATACAAGGAACAAAAGAGATAGAGATTGCAAAAGTTGTGAGTGATTCCGAAGATGCCGAGAAGGATGCCCTGTTTATCTGTATTACCGGAATGGTTTTCGATGGATGTGATTTTATCAAAGATGCAGTGGGAAAAGGAGCAGTTGCAGTGGTGGTGGAGAAAGAAATAGAAGCGCCCCCTGGAATTTGTGTGATCCGTGTGAAAGACACCAGGTATGCACTGGCGAGAATTGCAGCCGCATTTTATGATTATCCGGCAGAGAAGATTACCACGGTCGGGGTTACAGGAACGAAGGGGAAAACAACCACAGCCTGTATGATTTATGAAATATTGAAACAACAGACAAATCATAAGCCTGGGCTTGTCGGAACAATGGGAGTGTGGAATGGTGAGCGGAAGATCCCTGCAAAACATACGTCCCCTGAGTCGCTTTTCCTTCAGAAATATTTGAGGGAAATGGTGGATGCCGGATGTGATATTGTTGTGATGGAAGTGTCTTCCCAGGGATTGAAACTTCATAGGACTGATGAAATCTATTTTGATATCGGCATATTTACAAATTTGGGGAAAGATCATATCGGAAAGTATGAACATGTGGATTTTGAAGAATATAAGCAATGCAAAGCAAAACTTTTCAGACAGTGCAAACTTGGAATACTGAACAAGGATGACCCTTACTGGAAGGACATGATACGGGATGCATCCTGCAAAATCGAAACATTTGGTTTTCAAAACTGTGCAGACTATAAAATTTTAAAACAGAGAATGAAGAAAGAAATGAACGGACTCGGAGCGGAATATGAAATCAATGGAGAAAGATTTTGTATTTCTATGCCGGGGAAGTTTAATATATACAATTCAACGGCTGCGTATGCGGCGTGCAAAAATCTTGGAATACAAAAAGAAAAGATCCAAAAAGTACTGGCACATGTGCAGGTGTGTGGAAGGGTTGAGAGAATTTCTATGGAAAAGGAACACGATTTCACTGTAATGATTGACTATGCACATAACGCCATGAGTTTACAAAGTGTGCTGGAAATGATACACTCATATAATCCGAAGAGAATTGTTACAATATTCGGATGTGGAGGCGGAAGAGCGAAGGACAGACGTTATGAGATGGGAAGAGTGTCCGGTCAGATGTCGGATCTTACCATTATTACCTCGGATAATCCAAGATATGAAGAACCGTTGAAGATTATGCAGGACATCCGCACCGGAATAGAAAAGACAGAAGGAAAATATGTGGAAATCCGCGACCGGAGAGAGGCGGTAAGATATGCGCTTTTTCATGCACGCAAAGGAGATGTGATTCTTCTTGCAGGAAAGGGGCATGAAGATTATCAGGAAATCAAAGGAATCCGATACCATATGGATGACCATGAAATCGTCCGTGAAACAATGAAGGAGTTAGAATATGTACGCAGATATCATCATTGACATTACCCACGAGAAATTAGATAAGGTATTTCAGTACAGCATTCCGGTACAACTGGAAGAAAGACTGAAAGTGGGCGCGGAAGTTTTGGTGCCTTTTGGCAGAGGAAATAAAGAAACAAAAGGTTATGTGGTAGGTTTCTCAGACATATGTCAATATGATGCGGATAAGATAAAGGAGATTACAGGTTTATCCGAGGGTGCCATGGCAATTGAAGGAAAGATGATTGCTTTGGCGGCCTGGATGAAGGAACATTACGGGGGAACCATGATTCAGGCACTGCGCACAGTTCTGCCTGTGAAGCAGAAGATGAAATCCCGAATGAAGAGGACCCTTTTCCTTCTTCTTACAGAGGAAGAAGGAAAAGAGAAACTGGATTTTTATTTACATAAGAATCAGAAAGCCAGGGCAAGACTTCTTGCAGAACTTTTGGACTATCAGGAACTTCCGTACGAACTGGTAACAAAAAAGCTGAATATCACAGCTTCGGTTATACGGGCTTTAAAGGAACAACATGTATTAGATGTCAGGGAAGAACAAATCTATCGGAATCCGGTACGTGTCCGGGAAAGAAAAGAGTCCAAACCGGTTTATACGGAAGAACAGAGCCGGGCCATCAGACGATTTCGGGAAGACTATAGTGGGGGGATCTATAAGACGTATTTAATCCACGGAGTTACCGGAAGTGGCAAAACAGAAGTATATATGGAAATGATGGAAACAGTAATCCGGGCAGGAAGACAAGTGATCGTACTGATTCCGGAGATTGCGTTGACGTATCAGACCGTCCTTCGCTTTTATCGAAGATTTGGTGACCGGGTCTCTATTATGAATTCCAGACTTTCGGAGGGCGAGCGTTATGACCAGATGATGCGGGCAAAGAATGGGGAGATTGATGTGATGATCGGTCCACGCTCTGCATTATTTACTACATTTCCTGATCTTGGATTGATCGTAATCGATGAGGAACATGAAGCCACATACAAAAGTGAACAGATTCCAAGATATCATGCGAGAGAGACGGCACAGGCAAGGGCAAGAATGGAAGGGGCAAGTGTTGTACTTGGTTCGGCGACCCCGGCTGTAGATTCTTATTACAAGGCACTTCGAGGTGAGTATGAGCTTTTGACTTTAAAAAAACGTGCCATGCAGCAGAGCCTTCCACAAGTGTATACCGTAGATCTTAGAGAAGAGCTGAGAAGCGGGAACCGCTCCATTATCAGTGACAAGCTCAGGGAACTGATGGAGGATAGGATTCGAAAAAAAGAGCAGATCATGCTTTTTATCAACCGGAGAGGCTATGCGGGATTCGTTTCCTGCCGTTCCTGCGGTCATGTGGCAAAATGTCCACATTGTGATGTGGCGTTGTCGGCTCATAAAAATCGACAACTTGTCTGTCATTATTGCGGATATGAAGAGCCCCTTTATGAGAGATGTCCGAAATGCGGTTCGAAATATATCGGAGGTTTCCGTGCGGGAACACAACAGATTGAAGAACTGGTGAAAAGAGAATTTCCGGGAGCAAGGGTGCTTCGCATGGACATGGACACAACGCGGGAGAAGGACGGACACGAGAAAATTCTGGCTGCCTTTGCAAATGAAGAGGCAGACATTCTCATTGGAACACAGATGATCGTAAAAGGACATGATTTCCCCAATGTTACATTAGTGGGAATTCTTGCGGCGGATTTATCTTTGTATGCGGACGATTACCGGGCAGGTGAACGAACTTTCCAGCTTTTAACTCAGGCGGCAGGAAGGGCAGGAAGAGGAGAAAAGAATGGGGAAGTGGTTATTCAGACGTATAGCCCGGAGCATTATTGTGTGGAAACTGCGGCCAGTCAGGATTATATGAGTTTCTATGAACAGGAAATCTCTTATCGGGAGCTGATGGGATATCCGCCTGCAGAGCAGCTTCTGGCAGTTCTTATGACGTGTAAAGATGAGGAATTACTGGAAAAGGGAGCCTATTATCTGAAGGAGTATGCAGGTAAGAGAAATCGGGATGGTGAATATCAGATGATCGGGCCGGCAAGCCCGTATATAGGAAAAGTTAATGATATTTATAGAAAAATTATTTATATAAAACATGAAAGATATGGTATGCTAATAGAGATGAAAAATCAGTTGGAAAAATATATCGAGGTTAACGAAGGGTTCAAGAAGATGAGAATCCAGTTTGATTTTAATCCGATTAACGTATTTTAGGAGGAAATGAGATGGCAATCAGACAGATTAGGGAAATGGGAGACGAAGTCTTAACAAAGAAATGTAAACCGGTGAAGATGATGACACCACGGACAATGGAATTGATTGAGGATATGTTTGATACATTATATGAATCAGGAGGAGTAGGACTTGCGGCGCCGCAGGTTGGTATTCTGAAGCAGATTGTTGTCATTGATGTGGGAGAGGGACCGATGCTTTTGATCAACCCGGAGATTGTGGAGACAAGCGGAACACAGACCGGATCAGAAGGATGTTTGAGCCTTCCGGGCAAAGCAGGGCAGGTAACAAGACCGAATTATGTGAAAGTGAAAGCATTGGATGTGAATATGGAACCGGTGGAATATGAAGGAGAAGAACTTCTTGCAAGAGCATTTTGCCATGAACTGGATCACTTAGATGGGAAAATGTACGTAGAACTCGTAGAAGGTGAACTGTACGATGTGACCTATGACGAGGAACAGGAATAGGGGGCGTAGACAATGAAAGTAATTTTTATGGGGACACCGGATTTTTCTGTGGGAACGTTAGAGGCCCTTGTAGATGCAGGGCATGAAGTCGTACTTGCAGTGACGCAGCCGGATAAACCGAAGGGGCGCGGAAAAGAAATGCAGTTCACTCCGGTGAAGGAAGCAGCCTTGAAGCACGATATTCCGGTATTCCAGCCAAAGAAAGTAAGAGATGAGGATTGTATGGAGGAACTTCGGAAATACAATGCAGACATTATGGTTGTCATTGCATTCGGACAGATTCTTCCACAGGAGATTCTGGATATGACACCGTACGGGTGCGTGAATGTACATGCATCATTGCTTCCGAAATACCGTGGTGCAGCGCCGATCCAGTGGTCGATCATCGATGGAGAGAAAGTCACAGGTGTTACAACCATGCAGATGGATGCGGGGCTTGATACGGGAGATATGCTTCTGAAGACGGAAGTGAAGATTGAAAAAGATGAGACAGGCGGAAGCCTGCATGATAAACTGGCAGAAGCCGGGGCAAAATTATGCGTGGAGACATTAAAAGCGCTGGAAGAGAAAACAGTAATTCCGGTAAAGCAGGGAGAGACCACCACTGCTTATGCGAAAATGCTGGACAAAAAATTGGGAAATATAGACTGGAATATAGATGCGGTTTCCATCGAACGGTTGATTCGCGGATTGAATCCTTGGCCGAGTGCATATACAATGTGGAACGGAAAAGTCATGAAAATCTGGGCAGCGGAAGTTGTGGAAGAATCAACGAAGGAAGAACCGGGAACAATAGTGAAAGTAGAGAAGGAAGCGTTTACAGTGCAGACCGGAGATTTGCAGTTGAAGATATTGGAACTTCAGATTCCGGGTAAGAAGCGGATGGACGCAGGAGCATTTCTACGTGGATATCAGATAAAAGAAATGACGAAATTAGGTGATTAATATGTATTATCCAATGTATTACAGAATCGATCCTACTTATATATTAGTATTGATCGGTGTTGTGCTTAGCCTTTTGGCATCTGCCAGAGTTAAAAGTACATTTGCCAGATATCAAAGAGTCAGGAACAGAGCCGGACTCACCGGACATGAAGCAGCAGAGCGGGTTCTTCACGGAGCGGGAATCTATGATGTGAGAATTGAACATGTATCAGGAAATCTTACAGATCATTACGATCCGAGAAATAAGGTTCTGAGACTTTCAGACAGTACGTACAATTCCGTGTCGGTTGCAGCAGTGGGTGTCGCTGCACATGAGTGCGGACATGCTATTCAGCATGCAACGAATTATGCGCCGATTCGGTGGAGAGGAGCGCTTGTTCCGGTTGCGAATTTTGGCTCCACAATTGCATGGCCTCTTATACTGATCGGGCTTTTCATTACAGGAGAATCTTCTTCTCTTTTGATTAATCTCGGAATCCTCGCATTTTCAGCAGCAGTATTGTTCCAGCTTGTGACACTTCCGGTGGAATTCAATGCATCCAACCGTGCAATCCGAATTCTTGGAAGTAACGGAATGATGGCGCAGGAGGAAGTAGGAGATGTGAAAAAAGTACTGGGAGCAGCAGCCCTTACTTATGTGGCAAGTGCAGCAACGGCAATTTTACAGCTCCTTCGAATTCTCATTTTAACAGGAGGAAGACGGGATGACTAAGGCGGTAAATGAAAGAGAGCTGATTCTTGGGATTTTACTCGGAATCACAAGAGACGGGGAGTATGAACACATTGCTCTTCGCAACACCCTTTCAAAATATCAGTATTTAGAGAAAAGAGAGCGTGCCTTCATCACAAGAGTGGTGGAAGGTACGCTGGAACATATGATAGAGATTGACTATATCATCAATCAATTTTCGAAAGTAAAAGTAAATAAGATGAAACCGGTGATCCGGACGATTATTAGGAACGCAGTCTACCAGATTTTGTATATGGACAGCGTTCCTAATTCTGCTGTTTGCAATGAGGCGGTGAAACTGGCGGAAAGGAAAGGATTTACGAATCTGAAAGGTTTTGTAAACGGAGTGTTACGCAATATTGACAGAAATGTAAGCAATATTCAATATCCTGACAAAGAGAATATGATAGAATATATGTCAGTAAAGTATTCTATGCCGGAATGGATTCTGAAAAAGTGGCAGAAATCTTATGATATAGATACGATTGAGAACATACTGCAAGGTTTTCTTACGGAAAAAGGAACGATGATCCGTTGTAACTTAAACCGGGTTTCCAAGGAAGAATTGGTTCAGAAACTTAAAGAAGAAGGTGTTGCTGTAAAGACGAATCCGTATCTTGACTATGCCTTTGAGATTTCCGGTTATGATTATCTGCAAGAACTGGAAAGCTTTGAAGATGGAGATTTCCAAGTACAGGATTTCAGTTCTATGTTTGTTGCAGAAGCTGCCAATCCAAAAGAAGGAGATTATGTCATCGATGTATGTGCGGCACCGGGAGGGAAGTCGCTGCATATTGCGGATAAATTAAGAGGAACGGGCCATGTGGAGGCAAGGGACCTGACGGAATATAAGGTGGATCTGATCTGGGACAACATTGAGCGTTCACAGATGAAGAATATGGAGGCCGTACAGATGGATGCTCTTATGTTCGATGCAAAGTCGGAAGAAAAGGCAGATATTGTGATTGCAGATCTTCCATGTTCCGGCCTTGGCGTTATCGGGAAAAAGGCAGACATCAAATATAAAATGACAGAACAGACACAGAAAGAACTGGCGCAGCTTCAGAAAGATATCTTGTCAGTCGTACACAGATATGTGAAACCGGGAGGAACTTTGGTTTATAGTACATGCACGATCAATGAAGATGAAAATATGGGAAATGTACGATGGTTTCTGAAAGAACATCCGGAATTTGAACCGGTTTCATTGGAAGGAATGCTTTGCGGAGCACTGAAAGAAAGTGTGAAAGAAGGATGCTTGCAGTTACTTCCGGGAATCCATGAAAGTGATGGATTTTTCATTGCGGCATTTCGTAAGAAAGAATAAGGAGCAGGAGAATGGAAAAGAAAGATATTCGCTCTTACACATTTGAACAGTTAAAATATGAGATGGAACAGATGGGGGAAAAAGCATTTCGCAGTAAACAGATCTATAGCTGGCTGCATGAGAAGCTGGTGGATTCTTTTGAGGAAATGACCAACCTTTCCAAACAACTCAGAGAGAAATTAAATCAAGAATATGAGATACGAGAAGTTTCCATGATCGAACGGCAGATATCAGAAATAGATGGAACCAATAAGTTTTTGTTTGAACTTTATGACGGCAATGTGGTAGAAAGTGTATTGATGAAATATAAACATGGCAATTCCGTCTGTATTTCTTCTCAGGTAGGGTGTCGGATGGGATGCCGCTTCTGTGCTTCTACCTTGGATGGTTTGGCAAGAAATCTGACGCCGTCTGAGATGTTGGGGCAGATATACCAGATTCAGAAAATATCCGGGGAAAGGGTTTCGAATATTGTAGTGATGGGAACCGGGGAACCTTTGGATAACTACGAAAATTTTGTTACATTTATACATATGTTAACCGATGAACATGGGCTGCATATCAGCCAGAGAAACATTACGGTCTCCACATGCGGAATTATACCGAATGTGAGAAGACTTGCAGAGGAAAAACTGCAGATTACGCTGGCATTATCTTTGCATGGATCCAATCAGGAAAAAAGGAAAAAACTGATGCCGGTTGCCAATAAATATGAACTTCCGGATGTACTTGCAGCTTGTGATTATTACTTTGAAAAAACGGGAAGAAGAATTACATTTGAATACAGTCTTGTTCATGGAGTGAATGACAGCGAGGAGGATGCAAAGGAGCTGATCGGTATCTTAAAGCCGAGAAACTGCCACCTGAATCTGATCCCGGTAAACCCGATCAAGGAGCGGGATTTCGAGAAACCGACGAGGGAGAATGCGGAGAAATTCAAAAATAAACTTGAAAAAAACGGGATAAATGTTACTATAAGAAGAGAAATGGGCTCGGATATAGACGGTGCCTGTGGACAACTTCGGAGACGACATGTAAACAAAGAGCAGAAGTAAGGAGAAGTGTATGAAAGTATTTTCATTGACTGACGTGGGAAGAAAACGTGAGATCAATCAGGATTCCGTGTTTGCCTCTGATAAACCGATTGGGAACATTCCGAATCTGTTTGTTGTTGCAGATGGTATGGGAGGGCACAAAGCCGGAGACTATGCCTCACGATATGCGGTAAAGGTATTAAAGGAAAGAATTCGCGAAAGCGAAGAGATGGGACCTGAAGCGATCATTACGGATGCGGTAAAAGAAGTGAATCATAAGATCATTGAAGCGGCTGCATCGGAAGTAAGTCTGAATGGAATGGGAACAACACTTGTTGTTGCTACAGTAATTGAACATACATTATATTTTGCAAATGTAGGAGACAGCAGGCTGTATCTGATAAGAGATGACATTAAGCAGTTGTCTAGAGACCATTCTCTTGTACAGGAGATGGTACGTTTAGGGGGAATTAAACAGGAGGAAGCCAAATATCATCCGGATAAGAATGTCATTACGAGGGCGATTGGCGCGAAAGAGGATGTAGAAGTGGACTTCTTTGATTATCGTTTGCAGAAAGGCGATACAATTCTGATGTGTTCGGATGGACTCACAGATATGCTGGAGGACGATGAGATTTTCAGAATTGTAAAAAGTGGGAGAGATATCGTAGAGACTGCAAAAGAATTAGTAGAAAAAGCAAATGAGAATGGCGGTAAAGATAATATCGGAATCGTTCTCGTTCAACCATTTGCAGACGAGGTGAGTGTATAATGAAAGACAGAATATTTATCGGGGACCGCTATGAGGTACTCAGTAAAATAGGCGCCGGCGGAATGGCGGATGTTTATAAGGGAAAAGACCATAAACTGAACCGTTTCGTTGCGATTAAGATTCTGAAGAAAGAATTCCGTGAGGATATTACTTTTGTAAAGAAGTTCCAATCAGAGGCGCAGGCGGCGGCAGGCCTTATGCATCCGAATATTGTGAATGTGTACGATGTAGGGGAAGAGCAGGGGCTTTACTACATGGTCATGGAACTGGTAGAAGGAATTACATTGAAAGAGTATATCAATAAGAAGGGAGCTCTTTCGGCGAAGGAGACGATCAGTATTGCCATTCAGGCTGCGAATGGTATTGAGTGTGCACATATGCATCAGATTGTACACCGGGATATCAAGCCGCAGAATATTATCATTTCCAAAGAAGGAAAGGTGAAGGTAACTGATTTTGGTATTGCAAAGGCTGCATCATCCAATACGATCAGCACCAATGTGCTTGGCTCGGTTCATTACACATCACCAGAGCAGGCAAGGGGCGGATACAGTGACTATAAGAGTGATATTTATTCACTTGGGATCACAATGTACGAGATGGTAACAGGAACGCTGCCGTTTGACGGAGATTCTGCAGTGGCGGTGGCGATCAAACATCTTCAGGAGGAAATCACACCTCCTTCTGAGAGAATGGATGGGATATCTTACAGTTTAGAGCAGATCATTATGAAATGTACACAGAAGAACGCGGATAGAAGATATCCGGATGTCAAATCTTTGAAAGAAGATCTGAAGCGTTCTCTTGTAGATCCGGATGGGGATTTTGTAGTGATCGGACCGATGCGCGTGGCGGATGAGACAGTATTGTTTAACGCAGATGATGTGAATCGTATTAAGAACGAGGGCGGAAGATATCGGGACGATGACGACTATGATGATTTTGATGACGAGTATGATGACTACGATGACAGATATGACGAGGACGATGATTTCGAGAACGAAGATTTTGAAGATGATGATTACGAAGGCAGAAGAAGAGGGAAGAGCAGTGATGTGAATCCTAAGATGGCAAAGATCATGAAGATTCTTACCATTGTGGCAGTGGTAATCATTGCTTTCATTATGATTTTCATTGTAGGGCGGGCAACCGGTCTTCTGAAATTTGGCCCATCATCCATTACAGAAGAGGACAAAAAAGAAGTCAAAGTCCCGAACCTTGTAGGAAAAACACAGGAAGAGGCTGAGAAGGCTTTAAAAGCCAAAGGTCTTACATTAGAAGTCAAGGAAAAAAAGGAATCTTCTAAATATGAAGAAGGCTATATTATCAGCCAGGATCCGACAAGCGGAACGAAAGTGGAAAAAGAATCTGTTGTTACGGTTGTTGTAAGTTCGGGTAAAGCGGAAGAGGAAATCTCAGTGCCGGATGTTTCTGGCAAGAGTCAGGATGAAGCAAGAGATGAACTGGAAGCTTTGGGATTTTCGGTAAAAGTAAGTACAGATTTTGAGACAAGTGAAGAATTTGATCAGGATGAAGTTATTCGTACGACTCCGGAAGCAGGAACGAAAGTTACCAAGGGAAGTGAAATTACATTGATTATCAGTTCCGGAGAAGACAAACCTGAGATACCGAACCTTCTCGGTAAGACGACAAAGCAAGCGGGAAGTATCTTAGATGAACTTGGTATTAATTATACAACAGAAGAGGTATACAATGATAGCTATGCAAAAGGGCAGGTTTGTTATCAGAGTAAGAAAGCGGGTACAAGAGTAGAAAGTGGATCTTCCATCACGCTTCAGATCAGTAAAGGTAAGAAACCGGAAGAGAAGGCGACGGTTCCGCCACTGATCGGAAAAACATTAAGTACGGCGAAATCTTTAATTTCCAGTGCTGGACTGACAACGGGAAATGTCACATATCAGTATAGTGATCAGAAAGCGGGAACTGTAATCTCAGTATCTCCGGGTGAAGGAAGTTCCGTATCCCTGAATACAAAAGTGGATCTTGTGATCAGCGATGGTCCGGAGCCGACACCTGATCCGGATCCGGATAATCCGGATAACGGAAGTTCTGGCAATAACGGAAATACAGATACAGGAAATGGCCAAGGAGCACAATAGTAAAGTATATGCAAGGAAAAATTGTAAAAGGAATTGCCGGATTCTACTACGTTCATGTAGTAGAATCCGGTATTTATGAATGTAAAGCCAAAGGGGCTTTCCGCAAAGAAAAAATAAAACCTCTTGTTGGCGATAATGTTGAAATAGATATTTTGGACGAGGGAAAAAAGCTTGGAAATATTGCGCAGATACTGGAGAGGAAGAATGAATTGATTCGTCCGGCTGTCGCGAATATCGACCAGGCACTTGTTGTTTTTGCGGTTACAAAACCAAAACCGCATTTTAATCTTTTAGACCGGTTTCTTGTGATGATGGAAAGCAAAGAGATACCGGTTGTTCTTGTGTTTAACAAGAAAGATATTGCGGAAGAGGAAGAGATCAGAGAATTAAAAGAAATCTACAGTAAATGTGGCTATCGGATTATATTTACAAGTGCAAAGAAAGAAGAGAATGTGGAACTTGTCAAGTCAGTATTAGAAGGGAAAACCTCAGCGGTGGCAGGTCCGTCCGGAGTGGGGAAATCTTCCCTGATCAATCTCTTTCAGACAGAGGTTGAGATGGAGACGGGTACGATCAGCGAAAAAATTGAGCGCGGAAAACATACAACCCGCCATTCGGAACTGATTCCGGTTAATGAGAACTCCTATATTATGGATACACCGGGATTTAGCTCTCTCTATGTAAATGCATTTGAAAAAGAAGAATTGAAATATTATTTTCCGGAATTTGAGCCTTATGAAGGGCAGTGTAAGTTCAATGGGTGTGACCACATCCACGAACCGGGGTGTGCAGTTAAGAAGGCGTTGGAAGAAGGGAAGATTCATAAAATACGATATCAGAACTATACGGAAATGTATAACGAATTGAAGGAAAAGAAGAGGTACTAGGGATGAATTACATTTTGGCACCGTCAATATTGGCGGCAGATTTTAAAAATCTTGGAGAGGAAATCAAATCCACAGAGGAGAACGGGGCAAAGTATCTTCACTTTGATGTGATGGATGGAATTTTTGTACCAAGCATTTCTTTCGGAATGCCGGTACTCAAATCTATCAAAAGTTGCACCAAACAGGTTATGGACGCACATTTGATGATCACCGAGCCGATCCGTTATATTGATGCATTTAAGGAGGCAGGAGCAGATCTGATCACGATTCATTTAGAAGCCTGTGAGGATGTTCATGCTACTATTGCAAAGATCAGAGAATGCGGATTGAAAGTGGGAATTTCCATTTGTCCGGACACCCCGGTAGCTGCGTTGGAAGAGTATATAGAAGAAGTAGACATGGTGTTGATCATGTCAGTACACCCGGGATTTGGAGGACAGAAGTTTATCGAAACTTCTCTTGAGAAAATCAAAGAGACAAGAGCCCTTGCTGATGCAAAAGGACTGAAGACAGATATTCAGGTAGACGGGGGGATTTATTTGACAAATGTAAAAGAAGTTTTGGATGCGGGAGCAAATATTATTGTAGCCGGTTCTGCAGTTTTCAAAGGAGAGGCGGCAGAAAATACAAAACAGTTCATGGAGATTTTGAAAAGCTATGAAAACTAAGGCGGTCATTATAAGCGGCGGTATGTTGGAAGAAACATTTGTGTTAGAAGAGTTGGAAGAACATCGACACTCCGGGGATCCATGCTTTTTGATCGGTGTGGATCACGGAAATCTTTTTCTATACGAACATCAGATTAAGCCGGATTATATCGTAGGAGATTTTGATAGTCTCCCGGAAGAGATTATCCGATATTACAAAGAAGAAACAGATCTTCCAGTACGGGAATTCAATCCGGTGAAAGATGCGACAGATACAGAGATTGCAGTGCGGCTCGCTATGGAGAAAGGCTGCACGGATATTTTTATATATGGAGCAACGGGAACAAGGCTGGATCATGTACTCGGAAATATCCAGGTGCTTTCGATTCCGCACAATGAAGGAATCCATGCGGAGATACGGGATAGTCATAACCGGATCCGTATCATAGAAAAAGAAGCGGTTCTTTGCAAGGGGGAAATGTTCGGATCGTATTTTTCGGTATTTCCTCTCGGTGGAACTGTGGAGCATTTCTACATCAAGGGCGCGAAATATCCGTTGACAGATCATACATTAACGCCATACGATAGTCTTTGTGTGAGCAATCAGGCGAAAGAAGAAAAGGTTACGATTACATTCCCGAAAGGACTTGTAATTCTGATGGAAACAAGGGATACTATATAATAGTGAAAAAATGAATGTGAGGATAAATAAATGAAATTAGGAATCGTTATTATGAGACTGATTTCATAAATATCCTCGCAACAATTACATAAAAAAGTTGCTATTTTTATGAATTTATCATATACTATTCTTAGATAGAGAAGCTATCTTCGGGAGAGTTCCTGCCATATAAGTGGAAGATTTTAAACTCGGGAGAGCTCCTGCCATATAAGTGGAGGATTTTAAACTCAAAGGGAGCATTAGCTCCCTTGTTTTCGTATAAGGAAAAATAAATAAAAGGAGATACGGATGGAAGAATTCAAATTATATAGTGTTACAGACGATTATGTGGAGTGGTTGCGTAAGGAATTTCCAAACGTGTATTCCGATAAAATTAATTCTCGAACGCATACTAGAAAATATTTGGGTGTGGTTTTACAGATGGGACAATATCATTATTATGTTCATTATGTTCCGATGTCATCACCCAAAGATTCGGATTATCAGATTGCGGGAGCAAATAAGGTCATTAAGAAAAGTATTGTGCCAATTATACGAATTGTAGTAAAAAATAAAGATGGTGAAAAAGAATTAAAGGGCACACTCAGAATTAGCCATATGATTCCGGCCCCTACATCAGAACTTGAATTATATGATTTGGAAAATGAATCAGATAGTACATATAAAGACCTTGTTCACAATGAAATGATTTTATACGTAAACACCGTGAAAAAATTATTTCAAATGCCAAAGTGATGTACAATCAAAAAGCATCAAATGATATAACGGCCGGGTATGTGAAATCAGCATTGGATTTTCAAGCACTTGAGGTGCTATGTGATAAGTATGAAAGGAAAAAGGTGTTGAACCATGTGTTACTTGATTGCAAAGAGATTTGATAGTACAGGAAGTTTGGCGTTGCAGACTGCTCATGGTTAGCATGTGGCAGAATTCAAAAGAAAGTTGGTTGAAAAAATCGGATATGATGATATTCAACTTGTAACAATCAGCAGATCATCAGCTTATGGATAATATGAACCGTATCATTTAATAAAGTTTTACCCATCCGACCAGCCAAGTGTAAGAAGAGTAAAACCCCTCTGGCATTTGTGTTCTATGTGATCGTAGACACGGGCAAGGAGCAAAAGAAATCTGCTCCAGTTATAGGAAGTTTCATTCAGAAAACGAAAAAGATTCTTCCCTTGAAATGCTAACAGAAGTAAAAACTGAAATACCTCATACATAGAAATGCCGCATGATTTTGAGTATTTCCTTTTTGTCATTTTGATATGGATATGGCGATGCAGTAATCGCCGGGTCACTTATGGCACTATTTTCCGCTCAAATTATTTCACAATTTGCAAACGGAAATGAAGCCATGATTACTGTTGGACAAAAATCGCTTATGGTAAATGGCTTTTCATTCTTCCTCTTTGGCTTTTATACAGTATATTCTTCTTTATTCCTTGCACTTGGGAAAGGTACTGCCGGTTTTATTCTTGGAGCTTGTCGACAAGGTATTTGCTTTGTTCCTGTTATTATGCTTCTTCCGGCACTTTGGGGAATGAATGGAATACTATATGCTCAACCGATCGCAGATATTATTTCTGCTATTGTCACAACCTTTATGGCATTACATCTCCATAAAGAATTAACAGAAGCTAGGATTTGTTCCGACAAATAAAGCAAAATAAAAGTTTCATATTTTTTATATTATCTGCCAGCGGCAGAAAAGAAAAAACGCTGCTGGACAGAAAATTTTCTGCGCTCAAAATCTTAACAGATAGAAAGGGTATGGCGGTGTTATGGAGGTAATCGCTATGCTCCTTTTTATTGAATATCTTTAAAATGTATCTGCATTATTAAAAAAGCCATTATCCACTGACGGGATATTTGGGCTATGTAGATGAACTGTCAAATTAATTAAATACTGCTGTTATTTCCTATGCGTCTGTCTGCGTCTTGCAGGCGCATTTTTTTCTCCTCAAAATTTTTTCAAAAATTTCAAAACTGATTGGCATAGTTTTGTCGAGTGGAACTGGGGATTACGAAAGGGGAAGCCGCTGAATATAGCAACATAGGTATCAACAAGATTGATTCCATGTTGAAACAACCAAACTGTCCTTTTGTTTTATATGTTGGAACACGAAAGTTAGTGAAGCGTAAAGAATTTGAGGAATACATTCATCGAGAATTGATTATATAGCCTTTAATAGCTGAAATATTTGTCTGTTAAGGAAGAATATCTGTTTGATAAGATTGAAAAAACAAGAACCTTATGCTATACTTTATATTTGCATTAGACTTTGAAACAAGCTACGCCGCTAGTTAAACAAAAAGGGCGTAAAAGAAATATAGAGAAAGGCGGAAACCCAGTAAAATCAAGGGTTTTCAGACAGGTAAAGATAAAAATGAAATTAGGTATCGTTGGACTTCCAAATGTTGGAAAAAGTACGTTATTTAACTCCCTGACAAAAGCAGGGGCTGAGTCGGCAAACTATCCGTTTTGTACGATTGACCCGAACGTAGGGGTTGTTACTGTGCCGGACAAGCGTCTGGATGTGTTGGGAGAGATGTACCATACAAAGAAAATCGTTCCTGCAGCAATTGAATTTGTAGATATTGCGGGACTTGTAAAAGGAGCATCAAAAGGAGAAGGCCTTGGCAACCAGTTCCTTGCCAACATCCGAGAAGTAGATGCGATCGTACACGTAGTCAGATGTTTTGAAGATAGTAATATTGTACACGTAGACGGAAGTATCGATCCGCTCCGTGATATCGAGACGATCAACTTAGAACTTATTTTCTCGGATATTGAGATTCTGGAGAGAAGAATTGCCAAAGCAGTAAAAGTGGCAAGAAATGACAAAACCGTTGCCAAAGAATTGGCATTGATGGAACGATTAAAAGCATATCTGGAGGAAGGAAAACTTGCCCGTGGATTTGAAGCGAATGATGAAGATGAGCAGGAGTGGCTGGAAAGCTACAATCTTCTTACATACAAACCGGTGATTTTTGCTGCCAATGTAACAGAGGATGATTTGGCAAATGATGGAGCGGATAATACAGGGGTGCAAGCTGTTCGCAAATATGCAGAAGAAGCAAAATGCGAAGTATTTGTCGTATGTGCACAGATTGAACAGGAAATTGCAGAATTAGATGATGATGAGAAGAAAATGTTCCTTGAGGATCTGGGACTTACAGAATCCGGTCTTGAGAAATTGATTCGTGCAAGTTATCACCTTCTTGGTCTGATCAGCTATCTGACAGCAGGAGAGCCGGAAGTGCGTGCATGGACTATTAAGAAAGGCACAAAAGCACCACAGGCAGCAGGTAAGATCCACTCTGATTTTGAACGGGGATTTATTCGTGCTGAAATCGTAAGCTATGATGATCTGATGGAATGCGGAACATATAACGCTGCTAAAGAAAAAGGTCTTGTAAGATTGGAAGGTAAAGAATATGTGGTACAGGATGGAGATATTATCCTGTTCCGATTCAATGTATAATCTGGATTTTACCTAAACAGGATAAAAAGTCTGGTGATTGTTTCCCAAAAGGAACAAAGAATCACTAGACTTTTGTTTTGGGTAGGATTATAATATAAATATATGTGAAAAAATAAACACGAAAGCGTGAAGGAGGAACAAACCAATGGGAAGAAAAATGAAAACCATGGACGGTAATCATGCAGCAGCTCATGCTTCATATGCATTTACAGATGTTGCAGCTATTTATCCAATCACACCTTCATCAGTTATGGCAGAAGCTACAGATGAATGGGCTACACAGGGTAGAACAAATATTTTCGGTCAGACAGTTCAGGTTACAGAGATGCAATCTGAGGCTGGAGCAGCAGGAACTGTACACGGTTCTTTAGCAGCAGGAGCTCTGACAACTACATATACAGCGTCTCAGGGATTATTACTTATGATTCCTAACTTATATAAAATTGCAGGAGAGCAGTTACCGGGTGTATTCAACGTATCTGCACGTGCTCTTGCAAGCCATGCATTATCTATTTTCGGAGATCATTCAGACGTATACGCATGTCGTCAGACAGGATGCGCTATGCTCTGTGAATCCAGTGTACAGGAAGTTATGGACTTAACACCGGTTGCACATCTTGCAGCTATCAAAGGTAAAGTTCCATTCATCAACTTCTTCGATGGATTCCGTACATCTCACGAGATTCAGAAGATTGAAACATGGGATTACGAAGATTTAAAAGATATGGCAGATATGGATGCAATCGACGAATTCAGAGCACACGCTTTGAACCCGAACCACCCATGCCAGAGAGGTTCTGCACAGAACCCGGATATCTTCTTCCAGGCTAGAGAAGCTTGTAACCCGTTCTATGATGCATTACCTGCAATCGTTCAGGAATACATGGACAAGGTGAACGAGAAGATCGGAACAAACTACAAATTATTCAACTACCACGGAGCAGCAGATGCTGAACACGTAATCATCGCTATGGGTTCTGTATGTGACACGATCGATGAAACAG
The DNA here is from genome assembly GCA_020540725.1 of Lachnospiraceae bacterium EP-SM-12S-S03. Taxonomy (GTDB): domain Bacteria; phylum Bacillota; class Clostridia; order Lachnospirales; family Lachnospiraceae; genus Faecalimonas. The sequence goes on along the minus strand of JAJBSL010000007.1, from coordinate 68,790 downwards.
TTGATTACTTATTAGCAAAAGGACAGAAAGTCGGCGTTGTAAAAGTTCGCCTTTACAGACCATTCTCAGCAGAAGCATTGATCAATGCAATTCCTGAGTCTGTAAAACAGATCTCCGTTCTTGACAGAACAAAAGAACCTGGAGCACTTGGCGAGCCATTATACTTAGATGTTGTTGCAGCATTAAAAGGAACAAAATTCGATGCTGTACCTGTATTCACAGGACGTTACGGATTAGGTTCTAAAGATACAACACCGGCACAGATCGTTGCTGTATACGAGAACAATGCAAAACAGAAATTCACAATCGGTATCGTGGATGACGTAACAAACTTATCATTAGAAGTTGGCGCTCCATTAGTTACAACACCGGAAGGAACAATCAACTGTAAATTCTGGGGACTTGGAGCAGATGGTACTGTCGGAGCAAACAAAAACTCTATCAAGATCATCGGTGACAACACAGATATGTATGCACAGGCATACTTTGATTATGACTCTAAGAAGTCAGGCGGTGTTACAATGTCTCACTTACGTTTCGGTAAGAGCCCGATTAAGTCAACATACTTAATCAAACAGGCGAACTTTGTAGCATGCCACAACCCATCATACATCAACAAATACAACATGGTTCAGGAATTAGTTGACGGTGGTACATTCCTTCTGAACTGCCCATGGGATATGGAAGGAATCGAGAAACATTTACCAGGACAGGTAAAAGCTTTCATCGCAAACCACAACATCAAATTCTATGTGATCGATGGTATCAAGATCGGTAGAGAAATCGGACTTGGCGGACGTATCAACACAGTTCTTCAGTCAGCATTCTTCAAACTTGCCAACATTATTCCGGAGGAGCACGCTATCGAATTAATGAAAGCTGCTGCTAAGGCTACATACGGCAAGAAGGGTGATAAGATCGTTCAGATGAACTACGATGCAATCGATGCCGGAGCAAAAGAAATCGTTGAGATTACTGTTCCGGAAAGTTGGAAGAACGCAGAGGATGAAGGATTATTCTCACCAGAGATCAAAGGCGGAAGAAAAGACGTTGTTGATTTCGTTAAAAATATCCAGACAAAAGTAAATGCGCAGGAAGGTAACAGCTTACCGGTATCTGCATTTACAGAATATGTTGACGGTTCTACACCATCAGGATCTTCAGCATTTGAAAAACGTGGTATCGCAGTAGATATCCCTGTATGGAAACCGGAAAACTGTATCCAGTGTAACCGTTGTGCATATGTATGTCCACACGCTGTTATCCGTCCGGTTGCTCTTACAGAAGAGGAAGTTGCAAATGCACCGGAAGGACTTGAGACAATCGATATGATCGGTATGCCAGGTGTGAAATTCACAATGACTGTATCTGCTTATGACTGTACAGGATGTGGATCATGTGCAAACGTATGTCCAGGTAAGAAGGGTGAAAAAGCTCTTGTTATGGAAAACATGGAAGCAAACGCTGGAAAACAGGATTACTTCGACTATGGTAGAGAAATCCCTGTAAAACCGGAAGTAGTTGCTAAATTCAAAGAAAATACAGTAAAAGGTTCTCAGTTCAAGCAGCCTTTACTTGAGTTCTCAGGAGCTTGTGCAGGTTGTGGAGAGACACCTTATGCAAAATTAATCACACAGTTATTTGGTGACAGAATGTACATTGCTAACGCAACAGGTTGTTCTTCAATCTGGGGTAACTCTTCACCATCTACACCATACACAGTAAACGAAAAAGGACAAGGTCCTGCATGGTCTAACTCATTATTCGAAGACAATGCTGAGTTCGGTTACGGTATGTTATTAGCTCAGAAAGCTTTAAGAGACGGTCTTAAGACAAAAGTTGAGAAGCTTGCAGCAGAAGGAACAAATGAAGCAGTTGTTGCAGCAGCAAAAGAATGGTTAGATACATTTAACTGCGGCGCTACAAACGGAACGGCTACAGATAACCTTGTTGCAGCACTCGAAGCTTGTGACTGTGGATGTGAGCTTAGAGCAGATATTCTGAAGAACAAAGACTTCTTAGCTAAGAAATCACAGTGGATCTTTGGTGGTGACGGATGGGCTTACGATATCGGATTTGGTGGTGTTGACCACGTATTAGCAAGTGGTAAAGACATCAACATCATGGTATTCGATACAGAAGTTTACTCTAACACAGGTGGACAGGCTTCTAAAGCTACGAAGACAGGTGCGATCGCACAGTTCGCGGCAGGCGGAAAAGATGTGAAGAAGAAAGACCTTGCTGGTATTGCAATGAGCTATGGTTATGTATACGTAGCACAGATCGCTATGGGTGCAGACTTTAACCAGACAGTAAAAGCAATTGCAGAGGCTGAGGCTTATCCGGGACCATCACTCATCATCGCTTACGCTCCATGTATCAACCATGGTATCAAGAAAGGTATGAGCAAAGCTCAGACTGAAGAAGCATTAGCAGTAGAGTGCGGATACTGGAACAACTTCAGATTTAATCCGGCAGCAGAAGGCGCTAAGTTCACACTTGACAGCAAAGCTCCGGTACTTGAAAACTACAAAGACTTCTTGAATGGAGAGGTTCGTTACAATGCTCTTGCAAGATTCAATCCGGAAAAAGCAGAAGTAATGTTCGCTAAGAACGAAGCAGAAGCTAAAGAAAGATATGAATATCTTCAGAAACTTGTAACACTTTACGGTGGAGAAGAAAAATAATAAAAACTAAATTTTAGAGAATAGAATTTATTTCTGCCGGCAGGATATCCTGCCGGCAGTTTTTGTGTTAAAATGTTGATAAAGAACCTACCTAAGGAAAGGGGGATCTGTATGAAAGGGGAAAAAGACTGAAAACCTGGCAAGATGCCGGGTTCTACTTGTATGAGATATGTATTTATGCTATACTTTTACCACAAATCAAGATTTCTAATATTCATTATTCTAAAGTATCTGTGACGTTCGTCACATTGAAAATCAGATTTGTAATTAAAAAAGAAAAACGGCGGTGCTTATGGGAGTACTGTGATGTATTTATGCTTATTTGTGTTGCCCTAAAATTTAAATTTTGTTAGAATAAAGGAGAAACAAGCAATGTATTATAAATTGAATACGAAGTATAAAGACCGTTTGTTTCAGCTTATCTTTCATGAGAAGAATGAATTGTTGGAGCTTTATAATGCGGTGAACGAAAGCATTCGAAATGATGTTCTTGCAGCTATACTTCGTAAGAATCGGGGTGAAATCGTGAATAGTATTTTGACAGAATGGGATGAAGAGGAATATCGTGATTACCTAAAAGAAGAAGGAATCAAAATTGGCGAGGAGCGTGGGAAAATTGAAACAACGATTGAAATGTGTCAGGAATTTCGGTTTTCAAAAGAGGATACGATGGATAGAATTATAAAGAAATTTTCTTTGAAAGAAGAAGATGCCAAGAAGTACATGGAAAAATATTGGAAGTGTGACTAAATTACAGAAGAAATACTTGATATGTGTTATTGTGAAGAAAAATCATGGAAACGGAGGAAACAAATATGGAGAATAAAAAGAATCCTTTTGCAGGAAGTAAAACAGAGAAGAACTTGTGGGAAGCATTTGCGGGAGAGTCACAGGCGCGTAATAAGTATACATATTTTGCTTCTGTAGCGAAAAAAGCAGGCTATGAGCAGATTGCAGCATTATTCTTACAGACTGCAGAGAACGAGAAAGAACATGCAAAGCTTTGGTTTAAGGCGTTGGGAGAACTTGGAGACACGGCAGAGAATCTTCTCCATGCGGCAGAGGGTGAGAACTTTGAGTGGACAGATATGTATGATCGCATGGCTCGTGAAGCGGATGAAGAAGGATTCCACGATCTTGCAGTAAAGTTCCGTGGGGTAGCAGCCATCGAAAAATCACACGAAGAGCGTTATCGTAAGCTTCTTCACAATGTGGAAGCAAAAGAAGTATTTGAAAAGAGTGGTGTGACTTTATGGGAGTGCCGTAACTGCGGGCACCTTGTAATGGGAACAAATGCACCGGAAGTATGTCCGGTTTGTAATCATCCACAGGCCTTTTTTGAAGTGCGTAAGGAGAACTACTAAGATCATCCAATAAAAAATGTTTATTTCTGTCGGTGGGATATCCTGCCGACAGTTTTTTTGTTAGAATGAAGATGGAATTAGTAAGAAAGTGTACAATTGAAAAACATGCACAAAATACTTTGAATAAAACTGTAAGTTTGTGCTAAAGTGTAGAATTATTTTGCGAAAAAGGACATAAGTCCTTTTCGGACAAATGTCCGAATGTTATAATTTGTCTTGGAAACCGGTTCTGAAAACTTAAGATGGAATCAAGGCTTGCAAAAGAGCCTTGATAGCAGAAAGAAAGAGATGAAATGCATGGGGAATAAATATCTGTATGATGCGCTTCCGTTTTTGAAAAATGTGGACAGAGAGAGACAGGAACAATTTGAACATTATTTTGAAACTGCGCCTCTTTGGCTGATGGAGACGTTTCAGATAGAAGAAGTAGACAAAGGCGTAGCCTTTATCCGTGAAAATGAACCTGCAGATACCATATATTTCATCGGAAAAGGCGTGATCGATGCCACAGATTATCGTATTTACGGTTCGGTGTATGATTACATGAGATTTAAGAAAGTGTATGCTTTCGGAGGTATGGAGTTTATTATGGATCTGGATGTGTACAAAACGACACTTCGGACCGCAACGAAATGTACCCTTGTGAAAATACCGCGAACAAAATTCGAGAAATGGATGTATTCAGATATTCGAGCATTGAAAAATGAGGCGAAATGTGTAGGCGAGTACCTTTTAGAGCAGGAGAGAAACAGCCGGGTCACACTTTTTCTGCAAGGTGCAGATCGGCTTGCGCTTCTTTTATCAGAGCGATATGTGCAGTACAACAAAGAAGGAGTTCTGCAGATTGACGAAGGACGGCAAAGTCTGGCAGATGCCACGGGGCTCTGTGTAAAGAGTGTAAACCGCGCCGTGAAGAAATTCATGGAAGACGATCTTGTTACGAAAAAGGGAAATAAAATTCTCATCGACAGGGAACAATATGAAGGATTGAAGAAAATGATCTCTTCAAAAATTGCCTTGGAATAGTTGGAATGTCTTGAATATTCATTGTATCTCGACAGTGGATATGGTAAAATGTGTTCGAGTTAAAATCTGTTAACAAAAGATTCATAGGAGGGTAAATTATGAAAAAGAGAATTATCGCAGCGTTACTTGCGGGTGTTATGGCATTTTCATTAACAGCATGCGGCGGATCAAGCGGAGATGACAAGAAAGCAGATGGTGGAAAAGAAGAAGATATGAAAGTTGCCATGGTTACAGACTCCGGAGATATTACAGACCAGAGCTTTAACCAGACAACATATGAGACATGTAAAGCATGGGCAGAAGACAATGATGTGGAATTCAACTATTTTAAGCCGGAAAGCGACTCTGATGAGGCAAGAAGCGCAAGTATCGATCAGGCAATTGCAGATGGAGCTAATGTAGTGGTACTTCCAGGATACTTATTTGCAAAATCTGTTGTAGATCAGTCAGAGACATATCCGGATGTGAAATTTGTTGCACTTGATATGGGAGAAGGAGAACTTGACGGAGTAAAAGAAGGTTACAGAGCAGACAATGTATACTGTGCTACTTATCAGGAAGAACTTTCAGGTTATATGGCAGGTGTTGCAGCAGTAAAATTAGGTTACAAACATCTTGGATTCCTTGGCGGTATGTCAGTTCCTGCAGTAAACCGTTTTGGTTACGGATTTGTACAGGGAGTTGATGCAGCAGCAAAAGAACTTGGTATTGAGAACGAAGTTCAGGTTGAGTATGTATGCGGTGGACAGTTCTACGGTGATGCTGATATTACAGCTTACATGGATACATGGTATAGCTCCAAAGGTGTAGAAGCAGTATTTGCATGTGGTGGCGGTATATATACATCAGCAGTAGAAGCAGCAAAGAAAACAGGCGGTAAAGTAATCGGTGTTGACTCTGACCAGTCAGGAATCATCGGAAAAGACATTACAATTACTTCTGCTATGAAAGGTCTTGCAACAACAGTAAAAAATGTCCTTACAGACATTAAAGCAGGAAAATGGAGCGAGCACGCAGGTAAGATCGACAACCTTGGTATTGTTTCTGAAAATCCGGAAGAGAACTACGTTCAGCTTCCATTAGAGACAACACAGTGGGGCGATGGATTTACACAGGATGATTACAAAGTACTTGTAAAAGATATGGCAGATGGAAAAGTAGAGGTTTCCAATGATACTTCTGCTATGCCAAAGACAACAATTAAAGTTACAGATTACGGCAGCATTAAATAAATCATGATTCTGGCAACGAAGGAGCAGGCAACTTATCCTGCTCCTTTTTGAATAAATGGCTGGAAAGTTTTATGAGAGGAGGACGTAAAGGATGGAAAAGTATGCGATTGAGATGCTGAATATCACAAAAAGATTTCCGGGGATCATTGCAAACGACAATATCACTTTACAATTGAAAAAAGGTGAAATCCATGCATTACTTGGCGAAAACGGAGCAGGGAAATCCACATTGATGAGTGTGCTTTTCGGATTGTATCAGCCGGAAGAAGGCGAGATTCGAAAGGACGGGCAAAAGGTGGAAATCAAAGATCCGAATGATGCCAATGCTCTTGGAATAGGAATGGTGCATCAGCATTTTAAGCTGGTGGAATGTTTCAGCGTTCTTGATAACATTATCCTTGGCGTGGAAACTACAAAGGGAGGATTTCTTAAGAAAGATGAAGCAAGGAAAAAGGTAGTTGCTCTTTCTGAAAAATATGGACTATTTGTAGATCCGGATGCACTTGTGGAAGATATTACGGTAGGTATGCAGCAGAGAACGGAGATTTTGAAAATGCTCTATCGTGACAATGAAATTCTGATTTTTGATGAGCCTACGGCAGTTCTTACTCCGCAGGAGATTCAGGAATTGATGGAGATTATGAAAAGTCTGGCTGCAGAAGGAAAGAGTATTCTTTTCATCACACACAAGCTTGCAGAGATTATGCAGGTGGCGGACCGATGCAGTGTACTTAGGAAAGGAAAATATATCGGAACGGTAGATATTAAGGATGCAACACCGGAGAAACTTTCTACCATGATGGTTGGACGTGATGTCAATTTTATCGTAGAAAAGAAACCTTGTGAACCGGGCGAAGTAGTTTTAGACATTAAGGATATGACAGTAGCATCCAAACATCATAAAAATAATGCGGTAAATAATGTGTCACTGCAGGTAAGACGAGGAGAAATTGTATGTATTGCGGGCATTGATGGCAATGGACAGACAGAGTTCGTATATGGATTATCCGGATTGGAGCCGTTGAAGTCAGGAACGATCACGATGAATGGGCAGGATATTACACATACGTCAATCCGGAAACGTCTTACATCCGGCATGAGTCATATTCCGGAGGACAGACACAAACATGGACTTGTTTTAGACTACTCACTGGAAGATAATATTGTACTTCAAAGATATTTTGAACCACAATTTACAAATAAAGCGGGATTTTTAAAGAGAAAAGCAATTCGGGAATATGCGAACCGTCTGATCGAGCAGTATGATGTACGTTCCGGTCAGGGAGCTATTACAAAGGCCAGATCTATGTCGGGCGGTAATCAGCAGAAAGCGATCATTGCCCGTGAAATCGATAAGAATCCGGAACTTTTGATCGCAGTACAGCCGACAAGAGGTCTTGATGTAGGAGCTATTGAGTATATTCATAAGCAGCTTGTGGCACAGAGAGATGCGGGAAAAGGAGTTCTGCTTGTAAGTTTAGAGCTGGATGAGGTTATGAATGTATCTGACCGTATTCTTGTGATGTTTGAAGGACAGATTGTAGGGGAATTTGATCCGAAGAAGGTTACGGTAGAAGAACTTGGTCTTTATATGGCAGGTTCCAAGAGAAAGGAGTCAGGAACACATGAATAAGAAAAAGAAGAGTCTGATCAGAAATGACGGATTTCAGACAGTCATTGCATCATTGCTTTGTATTTTGATTGGTATTTTAGTAGGTTATATTGTTCTTCTTATTATCAATCCGAGCGGAGCCGGAGAAGCCATTGTTGCAATTTTGAAGAATTATCTGTACTATCCGAGTTCTGTAGCAGTGATGAAGTACCTGGGGACAACTCTTGTAAAGGCTTCTGCATTACTTATGTGTGGTCTGTCTGTATTATTTGCAAATAAAGTAGGCCTTTTTAATATTGGAGCAGCGGGTCAGTATGTTGTGGGAGCCGGGGCATGTATCTATTTTGCAGTGGCGCTTAAGATGCCTTGGTACGTATGTCTGCTTGCGGCAATTGTAGTAGCAGCTCTTGTCGGAGGTCTTTCAGGTGTTTTGAAAGCATATTTCAATGTGAACGAAGTAATTTCCTGCATTATGTTGAATTGGATCGGTCTGTATTGTGTGAATATGCTTCTTACAAAAGTGAAAGAACCTTCTACACCGTATACAGAGAAGCTTGTAAGTGCAAATCCAAATGCTCTGATCCCAAACATGGGATTAGACAAAATCTTTTCCAACAATGAATTTGTTACGATCGGTATATTATTCTCAGTGCTTATGGCGATTCTTGTATGGATTTTCATGGAGAAGACAAAATTCGGATTTGAATTGAAGGCAACCGGTATGAATAAAAACGCAGCGAAATACTGTGGTATGAAAGAAAAGAAAAATATTATTGTGACTATGATGATTTCAGGCGGTCTTGCAGGTATGGGAGCCGGTATCTTCTACTTAAGTGGAATCGAACAGTGGATGGTGCAGCTTACGAGTGTTCCGGCGATGGGATTCAACGGAATCGCCGCGGCGTTCCTTGGTGGATTGAATCCGATCGGAACCATATTCTCATCTTATTTCATTCAGCATATTACAAGTGGTGGAAGCTATGTGGATAAATCTATGTACTGTACACAGATTTCAGATCTGATGATCGCATTCATTATCTATTTGTGTGGTTTCGTTCTCTTCTTCAAATTATGGCTGAACAGATATCTTGACAGAAGAGATGAGAAACTGGCGGCGAAAACAGAGAGAGGAGGAGAGGCATAATGATGTTATTGGTTCAGTATACATTAATATTTGCTTCCGTTCTTGTGCTTGTAGCACTTGGTGGATGCTTCTCAGAACATAGTGGAGTAATCAATATCGGTTTGGAAGGGATTATGGTTACGGGAGCCCTCGGTGGAGCATTGACGATGAAATTTCTTCCGGAAGCCATGGCGGCACCGCTTGTCATTTTGCTTGTAGTGCTGGCAAGTGTTCTTGTAGGTATGATCTGCTCCCTTCTTCTTGGTGTTGCAGCGATCCGGTTCAAAGCAGACCAGACACTGGTAGGTACGGCGCTTAATCTTTTAGGACCAGCAGCAGCAGTTGTTATCGTAAGAGCGATCAATACTGCAGAGAGTGTGGATAATGTATCTTCTACAGTTGCCTATGGACATGCAAAAAAAGCCTTTATCATGAATATCGGTGATTTTGAATTCAATTGGTTTATGCTGATTGCACTTTTGGTTCTTATTGCATCTTATGTTGTACTTTATAAGACAAAGTTTGGTTTGAGACTTTGTGCATGTGGAGAACATCCACAGGCAGCGGATTCCGTGGGTATCAATGTTTATAAGATGCGCTATGCAGGCGTTCTGATTTCAGGTGCGCTTGGCGGACTCGGCGGACTTGTGTATATTACGGCCGGTGTCAGCGAATGGAAATTTGAAAATGGTGTGGCAGGTTTTGGTTTCCTTGCTCTTGCGGTAATGATTTTTGGACAGTGGAAGCCGGTTAATATTGGACTTGCAGCGCTGCTGTTCGGATTATTCCGTGCGCTTTCCAACGTATATACAGGATTTGATGCGTTAGTAGCATTGAAACTTCCGAGTACACTTTACAATATGCTTCCGTATATTATTTCACTGATCGTTCTTGTATTCGTTTCAAAGAAATCAAGAGCGCCGAAGGCGGAAGGTATTCCATATGATAAAGGACAGCGTTAAGGGAAAAGGTTCTTGCGGTGTGCAGTTTTTGGAGAATGTGCCCGCACATTCTCCTTTCTTAAACGAAAAGGAGCGATAATATGAAAAACTATTCAGAAGATGCAAGCAGACAGTATCATATTCAGGTTGCAAAAGGAGAAGTCGGAAGATATGTGATCATGCCGGGGGATCCGAAAAGATGTGCTAAAATTGCAAAATATTTTGATGATCCTGTACTGATTGCGGATAATAGAGAATATGTAACGTATACAGGGACTTTGGACGGAGTGAAGGTGAGTGTGACTTCTACCGGAATCGGTGGCCCGTCGGCGTCCATAGCCATGGAAGAACTGTATCGGTGTGGTGCGGATACATTTATTAGAATCGGAACTTGCGGTGGTATGCAGACAGAGGTGAAAAGCGGCGATGTGGTAGTGGCTACTGGTGCCATCCGTATGGAAGGAACAAGCAGAGAATATGCGCCCATCGAATTTCCTTCTGTGGCAGATCTGCAGGTGACAAATGCACTGGTGAATGCGGCGAAGGAGAAAGGATATCCTTTCCATACAGGTGTGGTGCAGTGTAAAGATGCATTTTACGGACAGCATGAACCGGAGACGAAACCGGTATCTTATGAACTCATGAACAAATGGGAAGCATGGAAGAGACTGGGATGTCTTGCTTCCGAGATGGAATCTGCTGCTTTATTTATCGTGGCAAGTTACCTTGGTGTAAGAGCCGGTTCCTGCTTCCTTGTAGTGGCGAACCAGGAAAGAGAAAAATTAGGACTTGAGAATCCGGTTGTACACGATACAGATATGGCGATTCAGGTTGCAGTGGAGGCAATTCGTAAGTTAATCAAAGAAGATCAGAAATAAAGGGAGGAAGAAATGATGAATACAAAGGAAGTATTAAAACATGTGGATCATACATTACTGACACAAGGCGCTACCTGGGAGGAAATCAAACAGATCTGTGATGATGCAGCAGAATTTCAGACTGCATCGGTATGCATTCCTCCGAGTTATGTAAAACAGGCAAGTGAATATCTTGGAGATAGAATTCCGGTATGTACTGTCATTGGATTTCCAAACGGATATATGACAACGGCGGTCAAAGAGTTTGAGACAAAGGATGCCATTGCAAACGGGGCAAAGGAAATCGATATGGTTATCAATATCGGCTGGCTGAAAGATAAGAAATACGACAGGATTGAAGAAGAAATCCGCACATTAAAAGCAGCATGTGGAGAGAAGATTCTAAAAGTGATCATTGAGACTTGTCTTCTTACAGAGGAAGAAAAGATAAAAATGTGTGAAATCGTAACGAGTGCGGGAGCAGACTATATCAAGACTTCTACCGGATTTTCCAAAGCAGGAGCCACATTTGAAGACATTGAGTTGTTTGCAAAACATATTGGACCGGACGTGAAGATGAAAGCAGCGGGAGGAATTTCTTCCATGGAAGATGCAGAAAAATTCCTTGCGTTAGGTGCGGACCGTCTCGGAACAAGCAGAATGATCAAAATTGTAAAAAGTGAAGAGGCATCTGGATATTAAGAGAGGGAGAAGATATATGGACAAAAACCTGGCCGGAACTTTAATTGAAAAGGCAATAGAACAGTTACAGTTTTCCTATGCGCCTTATTCGAATTTTAAAGTAGGAGCAGCGCTCCTTGCGAAAAACGGAACCATCTATGGAGGATGTAATATTGAAAATGCATCTTATAGTCCGACAAACTGTGCAGAACGTACCGCATTTTTCAAAGCGGTGAGTGAAGGAATAAAGGAATTTGAGGCGATCTGTGTTGTGGGAGGAAAGGATGGCATATTGACCGGATATGCTTCTCCGTGCGGTGTATGTCGTCAGGTCATGATGGAATTCTGTGATCCGGAGACATTTCAAATTATTCTTGCTACAAGCAAAGAACAATATGAGATATTTACACTAGAAGAAATACTTCCACTGGGGTTTGGACAGAAGAATCTGACATAGAAGGAAAGCGAGGAAGAATCATGACAAGAGAAGAACTGATAAAATTACCGAAAATAGAACTGCACTGTCATCTGGATGGTTCCCTGAGCCGGGAATTTATTGAAAAGAGACTGGGACGGACAGTAAGAGAAGAGGAACTGAGTGTATCGGATGATTGCAAAAGTCTCTCTGAATATTTAGAAAAATTTGAAATTCCGGGAGAATGCCTTCGTGATGCGGAAGGATTGGAAGGCGCCGGCTATGACATTTTGCGTACTATGAGTAAGGACAATGTGATCTATGCGGAAATTCGTTTTGCACCACTCCTTCATACAAGTGAAAAATTTAATACAAAGCAGGTAATTGAAGCGTTACTTCATGGATTGGAACGAGGAAAACAGGATTTTGATGTGGATTATAATGTGATCGTATGCGCGATGCGTCATCAGAGTTTAGAAGAAAGCTATGCCATGATTCGGGATGCATATACATTTCTGGGGAAAGGTGTCTGCGCAGCCGATCTTGCGGGGGCAGAGGCAATTTATCCAATGTCTGATTTCATGGAATTGTTTGAAAAAGTAAAAGAAATGGGAATGCCGTTTACTCTGCATGCAGGAGAATGCGGGGAAGTGAAGAATATTTTGGATTCTGTAGAGGCGGGAGCAGGAAGAATCGGACACGGCATTGCTATGAGAAATCATGGAGAAGTGGAAAAGCTGATCAAAGAAAGAGGAATCGGTGTGGAAATGTGTCCGATCAGCAATCTGCAGACAAAGGCAGTTGCAAGTTCATCAGAATATCCTCTTCGGGAATTTTTGGATGCGGGTATACTTGCCACCATCAATACAGATAATCGTACAGTAAGCAATACTTCTATGACAAAGGAATTGGAGTTTATCCAAAGAATATATGGAATACGCGATGAAGAGGTTTTACTTCTTATGAGGAATGCGGCGAAAGTAGCTTTTGCAGAGAATGAAAAGAAAGAAAGGATGCTGAAACTATATGAAGAATTATAAGAGAGTATTTGTGATCGTCCTGGATTCCCTCGGAATCGGTGCTATGCCGGATTCTCCAAAATTCGGAGATGAAGGTGTGGATACATTTGGACATATTTTGGAGAAGATGAGAAAACTTGAGATTCCGAATCTTCAGAAACTTGGGATGATCAACCTGCATGCGGCAGGAGATATGAAACCGGTAGAGCAGCCAATGGGAAGGTATATGCGTCTTGGTGAGATGAGCAATGGAAAAGACACTATGACCGGACATTGGGAAATGATGGGGATTGAGACAAAGAAGCCGTTTCAGACTTTTACAGATACAGGCTTTCCACCGGAACTGATTGCAGAGCTGGAAAAACAGTGTGGGAAAAAGGTCATTGGAAATAAGAGTGCCAGTGGAACGGCGATCATTGATGAACTGGGTGAGGAAGAAATCAATACGGGAGCCATGATCGTGTATACTTCGGCAGATTCTGTACTTCAGATTTGTGGAAACGAGGAAACATTTGATCTTCAGAATCTGTACCGTTGTTGTGAAATCGCCAGAGAGATTACCATGAAGGACGAGTGGAGAGTCGGTCGCGTAATTGCAAGACCTTACGTGGGGAAGAAAAAAGGTGAGTTCAAGCGTACAAGCAACCGTCATGATTATGCGTTAAAGCCGACAGGTAAGACCGCGCTGAATGCGTTAAAGGATGCAGGTTACGATGTGATTGGCGTCGGAAAGATCAATGACATTTTCTGTGGAGAAGGAATCACAGAGACGCACCATTCAGACAGTTCTGTTCATGGAATGGAACAGACGATCGACATTTGCAGAAAAGATTTTCAAGGACTTTGCTTTGTGAATCTTGTGGATTTTGATGCACAGTGGGGACATCGAAGAGATGTGGAAGGATATGGACAGGAGATTGAAAAATTTGATAAAAATCTCGGCGTGCTTCTGAAAGAAATCCATGAAGATGATCTTCTGATCTTAACAGCAGACCACGGAAATGATCCTTCCTACAAAGGAACAGATCATACAAGAGAATATGTTCCGTTTGTGGCATATTCTAAGAGTATGGAAAGAGGTCAGGCTTTGGAGAATGAAGATACGTTTGCGGTCATCGGTGCATCAATAGCAGATAACTTTGGTGTTGCTATGCCGGAGGGAACCATTGGAAAATCCATATTGGAGAAATTACTATAAAGAGAAAGCAGAAAGTTTCGGAAAGGAGAACCTATGAATCAGGTATATGAGAAATTAATAAAATGTACAGAAATTGTAAAAGCGAAAGCGAATTTTGAGCCGGAGGTGGCGCTAATCTTAGGATCAGGATTGGGAGAGTATGCAAAAAATATGGATGTCAAAGTGGAGATTCCATATTCTGAGATCGAAGGATTTCCGGTGTCCACAGTAGCTGGACATGATGGAAGATTTTTATTTGGTTATGTGAACGGAGTCCCGACAGTTCTTATGAAAGGAAGAGTACATTTCTATGAAGGTTACGATATGACAGATGTTGTAATGCCGACAAGAATCATGGGACTTTTAGGCGCAAAGAAATTAATTCTTACAAATGCGGCAGGTGGTGTAAATACAGAGTTTAAGCCGGGAGATCTTATGATGATCACAGACCATGTTTCCATGTTTGTAAAAAGTCCTCTGATCGGACCAAATCTGGAAGAACTGGGAGCTAGATTCCCGGATATGAGTCATGTATATGATCCGGAACTTTGCGATAAGATTCGCAAAGCATCTGAAAAGCTTGGTACGAATATTCAGGAAGGTGTCTACGTACAGTGTACAGGACCGAACTATGAGACTCCGGCAGAAATCCGTATGCTGCGTACACTTGGTGCGGATGCGGTTGGCATGAGTACTGTATGTGAAGCGATGACAGCAGCGCATATGGGGATGAAGGTGTGCGGTATTTCCTGCATTACAAATATGGCAGCAGGCATTTTAGACCAGCCGTTAGACCATAAAGAAGTACAGGAAGTAGCAGACCGCGTCAAAGATAAGTTTGAAAAATTGGTGACAGAGATTATTTCTACAATCTAAATATAATACAAGACTTACAAAAGAAATTACAGAAAAGCAGGTGGAAGATGCTGTGTGACTCACACATCTTTTACCTGCTTTTCTCTGTTTGTAATGGCAACGAGCCAAAGTCCGGGCTTGCCCGTGACCTTGGAGACTGCTTACAATCCTGCAATGTACCTTTTGGTACTTTTATTGTGTCTGAATGCTGTCCGCGGTCCCTATGAATATTGGAAACCGGGTTTCATAGTCGATGATCATATATAAGAATGGTCGGTCGAGAATGACTTCCTTTGTATCTTCCTGTTGCATGGGAGCACTGCTTTTTTCCATTGCTACAGCGGTGGAAGCACCGGCCTTTGTTCCTTTTTCACCGACGGAGAGAAAGGATTTGTGGAGAACACTGCTGATAAAAAGGTGTTCATCCGGAGAAGCAAATGTTCCAATGCCGGAAAAATCAGCGGTGTCTGTATCAAATGCATCTTCCATGCCTAATGTTTTCAGAGGTTCTGCCAGTTCAATCGTGAATTCTGCTTCAAACTTCGGAAGTCCTGCAGATACGGGACATTCTTCCACATTTGTAAGAAGATGATGCAGCTTTTCACCGGATAAGGAATCCACATATTCGGAAAGAGAATATCCTTCATCGGGAAGAATAGCGGCAAACGCGTAAGAATATCCGGAATATGGTTTTAAGAAGCCTTTTGCATTTTCATCCTCGATGTATTCGTATTCATCGGAATGCATCAGTTCGATATCCTGACTTGTTCCGTCTTCTTCTGTAAAGGTACTGCTTTCTACAGATGACTTTTCATAGATGCTGCTCCACTTGCTATCAAAAGAAAGTGCGTTGATCAAGTACATGGAATCATTTGCACTCAACTTATCCAGGATATTTGGAATCATGCCGTCAGTATTTTGGGATACCCAGGAATTGATGTCCAGTAAAGTGCTTTCATCGAAAGCTGCCTGGTAGATTCCGGTATTGTAATACTTTGCATTTGTCTTCAAGAAATCAGGATTTACAGCAAAATCTTTCGTATCCCGGAACCAAATGGAATTGGCAAGATGAAATTTGCAATCTGTGTCTTTTGGAAGCTGATTGATGTACGAATAAAGGTATTCATTCCATGTATCTACAGGCATTCCAAGCGTCTGTTCCATTTGGGTAAGAGTATCATTTTTAGCTCCATTGGCTGTCATTGAAAGTGCAGGAAGAACGGATAGTGGAGAAATGAGAGTATTTTCTTCTCCACTTTTTGTCTGCTGAAAAAGCCGTACGGCAAAATCAGTGGCGGTAATGGTATCTGCCTTGGAGATATTGGACATTTTGACCGGATTTGATAATTTTACATCTGCCATCAGATCCGTTGCCTTGAGCTTAGACCGGCATCCGGCAAAAAAAGTGGCAGTAACGGACAGACAGAGAAGGAATGCAACCAGTTTCTTTTTCATAAAAGTCCCTCCATTTCTGTCGATATTGTATTATATGTTAATTTTATCATAAAACTTTTACAGAAACAATGAATAAAATAAATCAATTGACAGATAGTTATTTGTCTGTTAAAGTAAATGTCATAGAAAAACAAAACGATTGAAACCGTAGATTAAGAAGAGTAGTTTTCGGAGATCTGTTTCCAGAGAGTCTTCATGTGGTGGAAGAAGACAGCAGAGCCGTAGATGAATGGACTTATGAGGCCGGGAAGAAAGGATGTGATATCTGAGTAATGTCCGGCGGGATTGTTCGCCCGTTATCAAGGAACCATGTATGTATGTGCATGTTAAGAGTGGATGAATGGATTCATCAATAAGGGTGGTACCGCAGAAGCGAAAGCTTTTGTCCCTGTAGGAGATACAGAGACAAAAGTGTGTGTCTTCAGCAGTACTATTTTTTTATTATGGAAAATTCATAAACAATCCTATAGTGTAAAAACACACGGATCCTCATATCGAGGCATTTCATAAAGGGATCCTTTATATGATTTATTATACGGTTTAAAAGGAAAGGAGATCATGAGTATGAGCAAGAAACAAGTACCACACAGAATTTATTTAACAGAGGAACAAATGCCAAAACAATGGTATAATCTCCGGGCAGATATGAAAGACATACCGCCGCTTTTAAATCCGGGAACAAAGGAACCATTGAAGGAAGAGGATTTATATCCGATTTTTGCGAAAGAACTTTCCCATCAGGAGATGGATAATACAACAAGATATATTGATATTCCAAAGGAAGTACAGGAATTTTATAAAATGTTTCGTCCCTCTCCACTGATTCGTGCGTATAATTTGGAGAAATATCTGGATACACCGGCGAAGATTTATTACAAATTTGAGGGCAATAATACTTCCGGAAGCCATAAATTAAATTCGGCGGCAGCGCAGGCATATTATGCAAAAGAGGAAGGGCTCAAAGGACTTACAACAGAGACAGGAGCCGGACAGTGGGGAACTGCATTAGCTGAAGCCTGTTCATTCTACGGACTTCCACTGACAGTATATATGGTGAAATGTTCTTATGAGCAGAAGCCGTTTCGGAAGGCAGTGATCGAGACGTTTGATGCAGACATTATTCCAAGCCCGAGTGAAACAACAGAAGTGGGAAGAAAAATTCTTGCAGAGAACCCAGGAACAACAGGAAGTCTGGGATGTGCGATTTCAGAGGCGGTTGAAAAGGCAACAACAACGGAAGGATACCGATATGTACTTGGTTCTGTTTTGAACCAGGTTCTGCTGCACCAGTCTATTATCGGTCTTGAGAGTAAAACGGCAATGGAACTGTATGATGAGTATCCGGATGTTATAGTGGGATGCGCCGGAGGAGGGTCAAACCTTGGTGGTCTGATCGCACCGTTTATGCAGGATAAACTCTTAGGAAAGAAGAATCCAAGGATCGTGGCAGTGGAACCGGCATCCTGTCCGTCTTTGACGAGAGGAAAGTATGCGTATGATTTCTGTGATACGGGTCATGTGACACCGCTTGCGAAGATGTATACTCTTGGCTGTGAGTTTATTCCGTCGGCCAATCATGCGGGAGGACTTCGTTATCATGGCATGTCTCCTATTTTGTCAAAATTGTATGATGATGGATATATGGAAGCAATTTCCGTAGAACAGACAAAAGTATTTGAAGCGGCAACACTCTTTGCAAAACAGGAGACGATTCTTCCGGCGCCGGAATCTTCCCATGCGATTTATGGAGCCATTCAGGAGGCTTTAAAATGTAAGGGAACCGGAGAAGAAAAGACGATTCTCTTTGGACTTACAGGAACCGGATATTTTGATATGACAGCATATCAAAGATATCATGAAGGAAAGATGCAAGATTATATTCCGACGGATGAAGAATTGGCGGCATCCTTTGCAAAACTGCCGAAGATGTAGGAGGAACGCCATGGCAGAATTCAGACCATTTTATGGAATCCGGCCAAGAGAAGATCTTGTGCATAAAATAGCGGCTCCTCCTTATGATGTAGTGACGAGTGAAGAAGCGCGTGCCATTGTAGAAAAGAATCCGTATTCTTTTTTGAAAGTTGACCGTGCTGAAACACAATTTGATAACTCTGTAAATATGTATAGCGATCATGTATATGAGAGGGCAAGAGATACGCTGGATCAAATGATTGCAGAAGGAAGTTTTGTTACCGATTCTTCGCCATGCTATTATGTGTATGAACTTACGATGAACGGTCGGTCACAGACAGGTCTTACGGGCTGTATTTCCATTGATGACTATTTGGAGAACCGGATTAAAAAACATGAAAATACAAAGACGGAGAAAGAAACAGACCGTATTCGACATGTGGATGCGTGCCGGGCACACACCGGACCTATTTTCCTCACATATCGGGAAAATGAGCGGCTTTCTTTTATTCAAGTGGAAAAGAAACGGGAAAACCCACTGTATTCTTTTCAATCGGATGACGGTATCTGTCATAAAGTATGGAAAATAGATGAGCCGGAGCTCGTGAAAGAAATCCATGAGATTTTCCATAAGATTTCTGAACTTTACATTGCAGACGGGCATCACAGAGCAGCCTCTGCAGTAAAAGCCGGCTTAAAGCGCCGTCAGGAAGAGAACAGTTGTACCGGAGAGGAAGAATACAATTATTTTCTGTCTGTACTTTTCCCGGATAAGGAACTTTTGATCATGGAATATAACCGTCTGGTTTATGATTTAAACGGGTATACGCCGGAAGAATTTCTGAAATGTATCGAAACAGAGTTTGAAATGGAATGCCTGCATAAAAAGAAAGAGGAAACTTTGGATGCGGCAGCACATGCTGATTCTTTCCGGCCACAGGAAAAGGGAGAAATCAGCATGTATGTAAATGGGGGATGGTACCGTTTAAAGCTGAAAAAAGCAGAACAATCGGAAAATGTGGCGGAAACTTTGGATGTAGCACAGCTGCAAAATACGATTCTTGCCCCCATTCTTGGAATCCGGGATCCGAAAACAGATCAGCGGATTAGGTTCATCGGTGGAATCCGGGGGATTTCTGTACTGGAAGAACTTGCGGATAAAAATGGGGGCGTGGCATTTGTCATGTATCCTACCAGCATGGAGGAACTTTTTGCGGTTGCAGATGCAGGACTTCTTATGCCTCCGAAGTCCACATGGTTTGAACCTAAACTTCGAAGCGGACTTTTCATTCATCGGTTTGAACAGTGAGATTCCGAACATGATTTTGTTGTTTCACGTTCTATGATCCTTACGGGGAATGTGTGATTGGTTTTGGTCTCCGTTCTGTTGATGCGGTTGATCAAGGAACGGACGGCCTGCCTTCCCATGGCGTCAATGGGCTGTTCCACAGTAGTAAGCTCAGGAGTTACGATTTCGCTCAGCCTGATATTATCAAATCCGACAAGCTGAATATCCTTTGGCACCTGTTTTTCATTCTGAACCAGTGTTTTATAGACTGCCAGAGCTACCATATCGTTGGATGCCACAATGCCGTCTGCATCAGGAAATTTCTCGAGGATCTGTGTCGCCGCCTGAAGACCGTCTTCGTAATGATAGCCGCAGTCAATGTAATGTGGAGTTATATGGTACTTCTGGCAGATGTCCAGATAACCGTCAAAACGTTTACGACTGCTGGACAAATTTCCGGGACCGCGCATATGAACAACTTTCTTACATCCCTGTTCGAAAAGAAGTTGTGCGCTGATGCGGCCGCCTTCGTAGTGATCGGCTTCTATGTAAATAAAGTCTTGAAAATCTGTAACTTCCCGGTCCATAACAACAACCGGAATCCGAAGTTCTTTGACTTTGTGGAAGAGTTGTTCTTCGTTTGTAAGAAGGATAATCCCGTCCGCATTCATTCGCTTCAAAAGTTCAATGTTATGAAGTTCTTTTTTTGCATCATTATCGGAATTGCACAAGGTCAGACGGTAATCGTTTTGATACGCTTCTTCTTCAATTGCTTTTGCCATTTCATTGAAAAAAGGATTATCAATATTCGGAACAATGATGCCAATAATACGTGCGGATCTACGGTAAAGAGCACGTGCAGCTTCATTTGGTTTGAATCCGGTTTCTTCAATTACGCGAAGAACCCGGTTTCTTTTTTCGGCATTCACTTTCGCGGTGCCGTTCATAACCCGTGAAACGGTAGCGGGAGATACTCCGGCCATTTTTGCAACTTCTCTGATACTGATCAATCTAAACCCTCCTCATGCATGTTTTTGACTATGTAATATGATATACGTGAAGTAAGAAAAAGTCAATGAAAGAGTTGACGGTTTTGCTGTTCGGGATTATAATAGGAATATCTTGAAACGGGTTTCAAAAAAAGATAGTTGATATATAGGAGAGGAGAAGCGTAATGAAGAAAATTGGAGTTGTTGGCAGTATCAATATGGACATGACAGTAAAGGCGGAGCGTATTCCACGGAAAGGCGAGACGCTGAAAGGAGAAGACCTACAGTATATTCCGGGTGGTAAAGGAGCTAATCAGGCAGCAGCGATGGCAAAACTGGGAGCAAATGTGGAGATGTTTGGCTGTGTGGGGAATGATGAGGCAGGGAGTGCGCTGATCATGAATCTGAAGAATACAGGAGTAGAAACAAGAAACATCAAAACAATCAAAGATGTACCTACTGGTCTGGCGATCATTACCGTAGGGGAGAATGATAATACGATCGTTGTGGTAGCCGGGGCAAATGAATGTGTTGACATTTGTTATGTCAATGAAATCAAAGATGCGTTGCTGGAATGTGATATCGTACTCTTACAGCATGAAATTCCGCAGGATACGATTGAATATGTAATAAATCTTTGTGTGGAGAATCAGGTGAAGGTAGTCTTGAATCCGGGACCGGCAAGACCGGTGAAAACGGAAGTTTTGGAAAAAGTTACTTACCTGACTCCGAACGAGCATGAGGCTGTGATCTTATTTGGCAGAGAGAATACTTTTGAGGAACTTCTGAAAAAATATCCGGAGAAGCTTGTTATCACACAAGGTTCCAGAGGTGTGAGTACTTGTCTGAAAAACGGAGAAATACTTACTGTGCCGGCAAGAAAATCCAAGGTTGTGGACACGACAGGAGCAGGAGATACGCTAAACGGAGCATTTACAGTTGCTTTGACAGAAGGGAGAACGATTGACGAGGCACTTCGTTTCGCTAACATTGCAGCAGGGCTTTCTACAGAGAAGTTTGGTGCACAGGGAGGAATGCCATGTTACGAAGAAG
Organism: Lachnospiraceae bacterium EP-SM-12S-S03; assembly: GCA_020540725.1. Classification (GTDB taxonomy): domain Bacteria; phylum Bacillota; class Clostridia; order Lachnospirales; family Lachnospiraceae; genus Faecalimonas. The sequence goes on along the minus strand of JAJBSL010000007.1, from coordinate 47,105 downwards.
TGATGCAGGAATATTAAAATAGTACTTGTTTTTTGTAGGAATGTATGATATGGTAGTTGAGATTTAACAATTGAATGACTAAAAAGATAGAGGCGCGGTTTTAAAGAGTAAGGCTTGATGTAAGGCTGGACAGGCTGTCAGGTCAGAAAGGTAGAACCGCCGAAGAATTGCTTTCTTGTCCGGAAAGTTTTTCTGGGACGCAGCAGAATATGCGGCGTACTGTCACAGATGTGGAGCGCTATCAAGTATTATAGATTTCTTAAGAGGAGAAGCCATGAACATATCTGTGTGTTTATGGCTTTTTTTGTGAGCATGTGTGTTATGGGAAATTTTGTTATGCGTTTCTTATTTTGGTAATTCAGAAAAAAGAAAAGAGAGGAATGGGTTATGAAAAGTTTTTCTAAGAAAAAAGTGTGCACAGTAGTAAGTTGTATACTCTTGTGCGTACTGATGTGTTCTCTGACGGTGTTTGCCGCAGATGGAGAAGTGCCGGATACAAGGTATTATTCGACATTTTGGGCGCTGGTTCCGCCGATCGTTGCAATTGCATTGGCGCTTATTACAAAAGAGGTGTATAGTTCGCTGTTTCTGGGGATTCTTGTGGGAGCACTTCTGTATTCCGAGTTTTCATTTGAAGGCACAGTTGTACATATTTTTCAAGGGGGAATCATCAGTGTTCTTTCCGACAGTTACAACGTAGGGATTCTGGTATTCCTTGTAATCTTGGGAGCGATGGTAAGCCTTATGAACAGAGCCGGAGGTTCGGCGGCATTTGGAAAATGGGCCGGGGAGCAGATTAAGTCTCGTGTAGGAGCACAGCTTGCCACAATTGCCCTTGGTGTTTTGATTTTTATTGATGATTATTTCAACTGTCTGACGGTGGGAAGTGTGATGCGTCCGGTTACAGACAAACATAATATCTCGCGTGCAAAGCTGGCGTATTTAATTGATGCAACCGCAGCTCCGGTTTGCATTATCGCCCCGATTTCATCCTGGGCTGCAGCAGTAACGGGATTTGTAGAGGGAGAAGACGGATTCTCCATCTTTATTCAGGCAATTCCATACAACTTTTACGCATTGCTTACGATTGTGATGATGATTGCAATGGTAGCTATGAAGACAGAATTCGGTTCTATGAAAGTACATGAAGACAATGCGGTGAAAGGAGATATTTATACAACGGAAAATCGTCCGTATTCAGGTGCTTCGGAAGAAGTGATCGGAAGAAAAGGAACGGTTCTGGATCTTGTAATTCCGATTCTATCCCTGATTATCTGTTGTGTGATCGGTATGATCTATACCGGTGGATTCTTCGAAGGTGTGGGGTTTGTGGAAGCGTTCTCGAACAGCGATGCATCTGTAGGTCTTGTACTTGGAAGTTTCTTTGGACTAGTGATTACAATTGCATTATACATGATCCGTAAAGTATTAAACTTCAGTGATTGTATGGCTTGTATTCCGGAAGGTTTTAAAGCCATGGTTCCGGCCATTATGATTTTAACCTTTGCATGGACATTGAAGGCGATGACAGACAGTCTCGGAGCAGCGGTGTTTGTGGCATCCGGCGTTGAAAAATTTGCCGGAGGGTTGATGAATTTCCTTCCGGCTATCATCTTCCTGATCGGATGTTTCCTTGCATTTGCAACAGGAACATCATGGGGAACATTCGGAATCTTGATCCCGATCGTAGTTGCCATTTTTGCGAATACAAATCATGAATTGATGATCATTTCCATTTCTGCATGTATGGCAGGAGCAGTATGCGGAGATCACTGTTCACCGATTTCGGACACAACGATCATGGCTTCTGCGGGAGCCCAATGTGATCATGTAAATCACGTATCTACGCAGCTTCCGTATGCAATGGTAGCGGCAGCAATTTCTTTTGTGACATATATTGTGGCAGGATTTGTGCAGACGGCATGGATTGCACTTCCGACAGGTATTGTACTTATGTTGGGAACACTGGTTGTCATGAAGAAAATGAATCAAAACAGATAGAGAAAATGTGGGAACCGGTATGGCATGGCTGTACCGGTTTTCCATGATATAACATTGTCAGCACACAGGGAATGTGTTACGATATAAAAAGAGCATGGCAGTCTGGCTGCCGTGAAGAAAAGAAAGTGTAAGGAGGCCCGACTATGAAACTGGATATGCATTGTCATGTGAAAGAAGGCTCCATTGACAGTAAAGTGAGTTTGGACGAATATATAACGTTATTGAAGGAACAGGGATTTCAGGGGATGCTCATTACAGACCACAATACGTACAACGGTTACCGGTATTGGAAAGATCATATGCGGGGAAAGCAGCATACCGACTTTGTTGTATTAAAAGGCATAGAATATGATACAAGGGATGCAGGACATATCATTGTGATCATGCCGGAAGGAGTGCGGATGAGACTTTTGGAAGCAAAGGGGCTTCCGGTGTCAGTGTTGATTGATTTTGTTCACCGTAATGGTGGGATTTTAGGTCCGGCACATCCGTGTGGAGAAAAGTATTTGAGTTTTACGAATACAAAGAGATATTATAAGAATCCGGAGATCATAAAGCGGTTTGATTTTGTAGAAGCTTTTAATACGTGTGAAACAGAAGAATCCAATGCAGCCGCAGCGAAGCTTGCCGAAAAATATCAGAAGCCGGCATTCGGGGGGAGTGACTCCCATAGGCAATCTTGTGTAGGAAAGGCCTATACGATCCTTCCGGAAGACGTAACCTGTGAGACGGAACTGATCACACTAATTCGGAAAAAACCGAAGCTTGAAGCCGGCGGAACGATGCAGGTGAAAGCGGCCAAGGAGATAATGGGACCAGTGAGTAAAGCGTTGACGTACTCTTTTTGGGTGTATAATAAAGGAGGCGCAGCGGCAAGATCTTTTCGGAGAAAAGCAAAAAGCAGAGAAGAAAATCCCGTGGATCCGATTGACCCGATTGAAGCGGAATACTTAAGCGAGAAGTCAAAGAAAAGCAGGAAGGGCATCTTAGAATACCGCAGTTCCATGTGGAAAGAAACGATACAGAAGAAGAAAGAAAACAAAAAATATAAAAAAGAAAGCAGACATTGAAAAGAAAGAAAAGCCGTGTTATAATAACTTGAATTTCATAGAGAGCAGTCAGGTGTCAGAACAACTGTGAATGTGTATAGTTTGTTCTGGTGAAAAGGGAAACAGGTGAAAGTCCTGTACGAACTCGTCACCGTAATCAGGGAGCCGATGCCGCTATATCACTGGGAAACCGGGAAGATGGCAAAGGTGATGATCTTTAAGTCGGGAGACCTGCCTGAATGCTGTACGGAAGCGTGTGCTTCAGACCACGAGTAACTGGTTGTACGTTAAGATTTCAGCAAGAGAGAACTGTCTGCTGATTACTTTTTGTGTACAATCCTTTGCCAAATGGCAGAGGATTTTTTCTGTTTGGGAAAATAGGGTGCAATGTGTGGAAGAACAGCTTTCGAGAGGAAAATAAAGAAGAAATAGGAGAGGAAACAGATGAAAAAGAAAGCTATAGTAATGCTTCTGGCGGCAGCTATGGTGTGCAGTCTGGCAGTAACAGGGTGTACCAAAGACAGCAGGCAGGAAGAAAGCAAAAAACAGGAAGCAAATGAAGACCAGAAGGCGGCCGATAAGGTTGCAAAACTGATCGATGCAATCTATGTACAGAAAAGGACAGATGAAACAGATGAGCAGTGCAAAGAAGCGAAAGAAGCGTGGGATGCACTGACAGATAAGCAGAAAGAACTTGTGGAAGGTGAAAACGCAGATCCGGATTACTTCGGAAGAGATACCGGAGATGCATCCAAGGATGATCCCCGGAATCAGGATGAGATCGGAGAGAAGGAGATTCTTGTTGTAAGTTTCGGTACGTCCTTTAATGACAGCCGTGTTGCGGATATCAAAGGAATCGAAGATGCAATCCAGAAGGCAAATCCGGACTGGTCCGTGAGACGTGCATTTACAGCACAGATTATTATCAACCACATACAGGCACGCGACAATGAGCGTATCGATAATGTGGAACAGGCGTTGGAACGTGCAGTGAGAAACGGAGTGAAGGATCTGGTAGTGCAGCCGACACATTTGATGCATGGAGCGGAATATGACGAGCTGATGGAATCTGTGGCAGCATACAAGGATAAATTTACATCTGTGAAGGTAGGGGAACCGTTGCTTGGCGAAGTAGGAAGAGATGCTTCTGTTATCAATGCGGATAAAGAGGCTGTTGCAAAGGCGGTAGTTGCAGAGACGATAAAAGAAGCGGGATTTTCTGATGCAAATGCAGCGAAAGAAGCAAAGACAGCATTTGTATTTTTAGGACATGGAACTTCCCATACGGCAAAGGTGTCATACAGCCAGATGCAGACACAGATGAAAGAACTTGGTTATGACAATATGTTCATCGGGACTGTGGAAGGTGAGCCGGAGGAAACTTCTTGTGAAGAAGTGATCCAGGCAGTATTCGAAGCAGGATACGAGAAGGTTGTACTGTGCCCACTGATGGTAGTTGCAGGAGATCATGCCAATAATGATATGGCAGGGGAAGATGAGGAGTCCTGGGCAAGTATGTTCAAGGCTTCCGGCAAATTTACAACTGTAGATTCCCAGATTTCCGGTTTGGGAGCGATCGAAGCAATTCAGCAGATTTATGTAGCACATACAGCAGCAGCTATGCAATAAATAGAAGACGGAGGTTTGACATGAAGAAGAAAATGAAAGTGTTGATCAGTGCTATACTGATCGGTGTGTTAATGTTTGGCGGGTGTGCACCTGCAAAAGATGCAAAGAATGAAACTACAAATACAAAAAAAGAAAAAACAGAGAAAAAGGCAGAGCTTGCAGACGGAACCTATTTGGCAGATTTTAAGACGGACAGTGGAATGTTCCATGTAAGTGAAGCGTGTGATGGAAAGGGAACTTTAACGGTGAAAGATGGAGAGATGACAATTCACATTTCTCTTACATCCAAGAAAATCGTCAACCTCTATCCGGGACTTGCGAAAGATGCAGAAAAGGAAGGGGCAGAGCTTTTACAACCAACGACAGATACGGTTACTTATGAAGATGGAACGACAGAAGAAGTGTATGGATATGATGTACCGGTTCCGTCTTTGGATAAAGAGTTTGACCTGGCACTGATCGGAACAAAGGGGAAATGGTACGATCACAAAGTATCAGTTTCCAATCCGGTAAAAGAAGAAAAGACAACGGAACTTTCAGATGGAACTTACGAGATGGAACTGACTTTTGAAGGCGGAAGCGGGAAAGCCAAGATCCAGTCGCCGGCAATTGTTACGATTCAGGATGGCAAGGCAACTGCGAAAGTGGAGTGGAGCAGCCCAAATTATGATTACATGCTTGTGGATGGCGAGAAGTATCTTCCAGTAAATACGGAGGGAAATTCTGTGTTTGAGATTCCAGTGACTATCTTTGACAAGCCGATGGAAGTGGTTGGAGATACGGTAGCTATGAGTGAACCACATGAGATTGATTATACACTGACCTTTCATTCAGACAAAGTGAAAGAGGTGAAATAAGAGGGCAAACCATGTGGGGAAGAAAAAAAGCAATAAAATGGATATGTCTGATTTTGACAGGACTGCTAGGGCTTGCGGGCTGCGGCAGTCCTTCTTCCGATTCCGAGGGAGCAGACCGGCAGAAACAACGTACGGAACTTGCTTATGAACGGAGTATGGAACTAAAATATGCAGAGAACTTTAAAGTGGACTATTATGAAGGCGGATATACAATGCTTACGAATCTTCTGGATCATGAAAAATTTCTGATCGTACCAGAAGGAAAAGAGGAACCGGAAGGTCTGGAAAAAGATACGGTCATTTTAAAAAGACCGATTCAGAATGTGTATCTTGTGGCTTCATCAGTCATGGATATGTTCAGTGAACTGAATGGACTTTACGCCATTTCTTTTTCCGGACAGAAAACAGAAAACTGGTATATTGAGAAGGCGCGAAAAGCGATGGAAGAAGGGAAAATCCTATATGCGGGAAAGTATAATAAACCGGATTATGAGCGTCTTGTTTCTGAGAACTGTTCCCTTGCAATTGAGAATATGATGATTTCCCATGCGCCGGAAGTGGTAGAAAAGTTAGAAGAATTTGACATTCCGGTAATGATTGAACGATCCAGCTATGAATCCCATCCTCTTGGAAGAGTAGAGTGGGTGAAATTCTTCGGGGCGCTTCTAGGTAAGGAAAAGGAAGCGGAAACGATATTTGAGAAACAGGAAGCAATCCTGCAAAGCGTGACGGCGGATGCAAAAACAGATAAAACAGTGGCGTTTTTCTTTGTCACCTCCAACGGGATGATACAAGTACGACAGTCCAATGATTACATTCCGAAGATGATCGAACTGGCCGGAGGAAAATATATTTTTGAAAACCTGGTGGATGACAAGACGAAGCGTTCTACAATGAACATGCAGGTTGAACAATTTTATGACGGTGCAAAAGATGCAGACTACATCATCTATAACAGCTCCATTGATGGTGGTGTGACAAGTTTGGAAGAATTGATTGACAAATGCGCGGTACTGAAAGATTTCAAAGCAGTCAAAGAAGGAAATGTATGGTGTACAGCAAACAATATGTATCAACAGTCCTTGTCTATTGGCTATCTGATGGAAGATATGCACAAGATGCTGATGGGGGAAACGAAAGACATGCATTATATGTTCCGGTTGAAATAGAAGAAAGGTGCGAAAACGAATGGCAGAAAAAAGAAGATACCGGTATACGGTAGTATTTATCATATTAACAATCAGTGTGGGGATATTTCTTGCGCTCAATGTGTGTATCGGCAGCGTATCCTTCGCATTCACGGATATGATGAAAGCGTTGACGGGAGAGAACAGTAAGGAAAATGTGTATGAAATCCTGTGGGGAATCCGATTTCCGAGAGCCATGGCAGTACTGATTCTCGGAGGGGCATTGGGACTTTCCGGCTATCTTCTTCAGACTTTTTTCCATAATCCTATTGCAGGCCCTTTTGTGCTTGGTATTTCTTCTGGTGCAAAAATGGTAGTGGCCATTGTTATGATCTGCCTGATGGGGAATGGAATGATGATCTCTTCTTCAGGCATGATCTTTGCGGCCTTTATCGGATCGATTTTGTCCATGGGATTTGTCCTTTTGATGTCCCGGAAAGTAAAAGGCATGTCGATGCTTGTTGTAAGCGGAGTCATGATTGGGTATATTTGTTCTGCCGTGACAGAACTTGTTGTGACATTTGCAGATGATGCGGAGATTGTAAATTTGCACAATTGGTCAAGAGGAAGCTTCTCCGGGATGACATGGGAGAATGTGAAGGTAATGGCAGTGGTCTGTCTCGTAACATTTTTCTTCGTATTTCTTCTGTCAAAACCGATGGATGCTTACCAGCTTGGAGATGCTTATGCACAGAATATGGGAGTGAATATCCGCGCATTACGAGTATGGATCGTACTTTGGTCCAGCCTGTTGTCTGCATGTATCGTTGCGTTTGCAGGTCCCATCTCTTTCGTTGGGATTGCCACACCACATATCGTAAAAAAAATGCTCGGGACGGCAAAACCGGTTTTACTCATACCGGCATGTGTGCTTGGAGGAAGTGTGTTCTGTCTGTTCTGTGATCTTTTGGCAAGAACTATGCTGGCGCCGACGGAATTAAGTATCAGCACCGTAACCGCAATCTTTGGAGCCCCGGTTGTACTTTGGGTGATGATCAAGCGAAAGAAAGGAGAAGCGGTGTAATGAACTACTATGTGCAGATAGAAAAAATGAGTGTGGGATATGATGGAAAACCTTTGATACGAGACATTGAAATTGGATTGGAAAAAGGGAAAATTTTAACGTTGATCGGACCAAATGGAGCAGGAAAATCGACAATCTTAAAAAGTATTGCAAAGCAGCTTCATCTGATCAGGGGAGCGGTTTATCTTGGCGGAAGATCATTGGAACAGATGTCCGGACAGGAGATTTCCGGGGAAATGGCGATCGTTATGACGGAGAAGCTGAGGACGGAATTGATGACTTGTGAGGATGTGGTTGCGACAGGGCGTTATCCTTATACAGGGAGATTCGGAATTCTGACAAAGAAAGATTATGAAATGGTAGAGGAAGCGATTCGTCTTGTCCATGTGGAACCGTTTCGGAATCAGGATTTTACAAAAATCAGCGACGGGCAGAGACAACGGGTGATGCTTGCAAGAGCCATTTGCCAGGAACCGGAGATTATCCTTATGGATGAACCGACTTCGTTTCTGGATGTAAAATATAAACTGGAATTTTTGTCGATCCTGCAAAAGCTGCAAAGAAAAAAGCAACTGACAGTGATCATGTCTTTACATGAATTAGATCTTGCACGGCGTGTGTCAGACAAAATACTGTGCATAAAAGGTGACTATGTGGAACGGTTCGGAAATCCGGAAGAGATATTTTTTAAGGATTATATCCGTTCGCTGTTTGGAATTGAAACGGGAAGTTTTGATGAAGAGAGCGGGAATATGGAACTGGAACGGCCAAAGGGGAAACCGGACATATTTGTCATTGGAGGCGGTGGAACGGGAAAGGATATATACCGAAGGCTTCAGCGGGAACAGATTCCGTTTATTGCGGGGATTTTGTATGAAAATGACGGAGAGTATCCGGTAGCAAAAGCTTTGGCAGCCGAAACGTTGACAGCCGAAGCCTTTGAACCCATTCCGGAAGATACACTGGAAGCGGCAAAGCGAAAACTTGACGGCTGCAGAAAGCTGATTTGCTGCAGACAAAGATTTGGGACGATGGAGCAGGCAAATGAAGCATTGTTTTCCTATGCGAAAGCACAAGGAAAAGAAATAGAGATGGGGGAAACAATATGGCAAAAGTAATCATGGTACAGGGAACCATGTCTAATGCAGGGAAAAGCTTTCTTGTAGCGGGACTTTGCAGGATACTAAAGCAAGACGGATATCGGGTGGCACCTTTCAAATCACAGAATATGGCGCTCAATTCCTTTATTACGGAAGAAGGACTTGAGATGGGAAGAGCCCAGGTTATGCAGGCGGAAGCAGCAGGAGTGAAACCGATGGTATGCATGAACCCGATTCTTCTAAAGCCCACAAACCAGACGGGCTCGCAAGTGATCGTAAATGGAGAAGTGCTCGGAAATATGAGTGCAAGAGAATATTTTGCTTATAAGAAGCGGTTGATTCCGGAAATCAAGAAAGCATTTCGAGAACTTTGCGGCCATGCGGATATCATTGTGATAGAAGGAGCGGGAAGTCCGGCTGAGATCAATCTGCGGGAAAATGATATTGTGAATATGGGACTGGCGGAACTTGTGGATGCACCGGTACTTTTAGTGGGAGATATTGACCGGGGAGGCGTATTTGCACAACTTCTTGGCACGCTTCTTCTGCTGAGGGAAGAGGAAAAGAAACGGGTCAAGGGACTTTTGATCAATAAATTCCGGGGAGATAAGTCACTTCTTACATCCGGTATTTCCATGTTGGAAGAAAAAGGCGGTGTCCCGGTGACCGGAGTGATTCCGTATATGGATGTTCGTTTAGAAGATGAAGACAGTCTGACAGAACGTTTTGACAGACGGGAAGTTTGTGGAATTGATATTGTAGTGATCCACTATCCGCGCATTTCGAACTTTACAGATCTAAATGTATTTGAACAGATGCAGAATGTGTCACTTCGGTATATTACGTCAGTAGCGGAACTTGGAACGCCTGATCTGATCATTTTACCCGGAAGCAAGAATACCATGGGAGATTTGAAATGGCTCAGACAGAACGGTCTGGAAGCGGCGATAAAAAGATGTGCGATGACCATTCCGGTTTTTGGAATCTGCGGCGGGTATCAGATGCTTGGGGAAGAAATCCGGGATCCGCTGGAGGTAGAAGAAGGAGGAGTCTTAAGAGGAATGGAACTTCTCCCGGTGCAGACCGAACTTACCGGAACAAAGGTTCGCCGCCAGGTAAAAGGGATACTTCCGAATCTTTCGGGAATTTTTTCCGGTCTGTCAGGGATGGAATATACAGGGTATGAAATCCATATGGGAAGGACGGTTACGAAAGAAGAAGGGGATGCGGCAATCCTATGTGGGGATAATTCTGATTTATATGGAACGTATGTGCATGGGATCTTTGACAAAGGTGAAATTGCAGGAGAAATGATAAGAACTTTGGCGGAAAATAAAGGAATAAAGTTTCAGCAAGGCTTGGTGGAAGATTATGAAGTCTTCAAAGAAAGACAGTATGATAAACTGGCGGAAACCTTGCGGAATAATCTGAATATGGAGGAGATTTATGGCATGCTTGAAGAAACCTGTCTATAAGAATCTGACGGAGGAAACGCTTCGGATGTTCAAGGTGGATTCCCCGGAACAGGGAATCTATGACCGGGTAAGAAATTGTTGGGATCAGGTTGCAAAACCTCTTGACGGGATGGGGAAATTTGAAACAATAACTGCGGGAATCGGAGCGGTACAAGGAAGTGAAAAAATCGATATTTCCAGGAAAGCAATATTGATTTTCTGTGCCGACAATGGAATTGTAGAAGAAGGAATCAGCCAGTCCGGACAAGATGTGACGCTGGCAGTTATGAAAAATATGGCAAAAGAACAGTCTTCGGTGGGAAAACTGGCAAGGTTTGCCAAGGTGGATACCATTCCCATTGACATCGGTGTCAATACGGAGGAGAAGGTAGAAAAAGTCGTAGATCGGAAAATCCGCAAAGGGACGAGAAATTTCCGAAAAGAGCCGGCAATGACAATGGAGGAAACGATGCTTGCCATTTCCGTAGGAATTGAGATGGTAGAAATCTGCAAGGAGCAAGGCTATCGGGTTCTTGGAACAGGAGAGATGGGAATCGGAAACACAACAACAAGCAGTGCAGTGACGGCGTCCCTTCTTTCCTGCAAAGCCTCGGAAGTAACAGGAAGAGGAGCCGGACTAAGTGATGAAAAACTGGAACATAAGTGCAGGATCATTGAGGAAGCGGTGAACCGGTATGCACTTTGGGAGAAAGACCCGCTTCAGATTCTGCAAATAGTGGGAGGTTTGGACCTTGCAGGTCTTGCCGGGGTCTGCATCGGAGGAGCCATTTACCATATACCGATTGTATTGGACGGTGTGATCAGCCTTGCGGCAGCGCTTCTTGCCGTACGGATGGTACCGGGAGTAGAAAAATATCTGATTGCCTCCCACAAAGGGAAAGAACCGGCGGCTGAAAAACTGTTGGAAGCGCTTTCGCTGCAGCCTGTCATAGAAGGGGAACTGGCACTTGGGGAAGGAACCGGAGCGGTTATGATGATGCAGCTGCTAGATATGGCGCTTTGTATTTATGAAGAGGGAGCAACCTTTTCGGAAATTGAAGTTGGACAATATGAAAGGTATACAGAAAAATGATGACATTGATCACCGGAGGAAGCGGGAGTGGGAAATCTGCCTATGCAGAAGACTACCTTTTGTCTCTTGCAAAAGAAGAGAAGAAATATTACATTGCCACAATGCAGATATACGATGCAGAGGGAGAGCGTAAGGTGATGCGTCATCGGGATCTGCGCAGAGGGAAAGGTTTTCAGACGATCGAAGCGCCACGTGATCTAAAAAAAGCAGCGGCAAAAATGGAGCCGGGAGCGGCAGCATTGTTAGAATGTCTTTCTAATGTAACGGCCAACGAAATGTTTACAGGAGAAAGCATGAAGGAAGCCAAGGAGACTGCGGGAAAAGTTCTACGTGGAATAGAAGCCATTCGAAGAAAAACTTCACACCTGGTACTGGTAACAAACAATGTATTTGAAGATGGAATCGCTTATGATGAGGGAACAATGGAATATCTTCGTGCTCTGGGGATGATCAATACGGCACTGGCAGAGCAGGCAGATCAGGTTGTGGAAGTTGTGGTAGGGATTCCGGTTGTTTTGAAAGGAAGAGAAAAATAAGATGTATCTATTAAAATCGATTGCCATTGCATTTTCTTTGTATTCCAAAATTCCTATGCCTCAGTTTCCGTGGGAAAAAAAGGAAATGCAGTACATGCTTTTATTTTTCCCATGGATCGGATCGGTCATCGGTGTCTGCATGTATGGCTGGTATTTGTTTTGCCTTAGATTTGAGGTTGGAACCGTGTGCTATGCCACGGTAGGAGCAGCAATTCCACTTCTGATCACAGGGGGATTTCATATGGATGGGTTCCTGGATACGATGGATGCTTTTCATTCTTATCAGAAAAAAGAAAAGAAACTGGAGATACTGAAAGATTCCCATATTGGAGCTTTTGCAGTGATCATGGCGGCTGTCTATGGACTACTGTATCTGGGAGCTTTTTCTGAAATCAGGGAGAAAAAGGTACTTTGGATTGTGTGCGCGGGATTTTTCCTTTCGCGAGGATTGAGTGGAATCGGGGTTGTGACATTTATTCCCGCAAAGAAAGACGGAATGCTCACTACATTTGCAGATCATTCTAAAAAGAAGGCAGTAAAGGCAGGCCTTTGGATACAGAACTTTTGCTGCATTGTATTTATGATTGTTCAGAAACCGATTACAGGAGGTGCTGTTGTAATGGCAGCCTTTACCTCTTTCTTCTATTACAGGTGGAGGACGAAAAGAGAGTTTGGAGGCATTACCGGGGATACGGCAGGATATTTTGTCTTGCTTTGTGAACTTATGATGTTGATCATTGCAGCAGCAACCGGAATACTTGCAAGGTAAAGGAGAAGAATATGAAACTGATCATCGGAGGGTATGCGCAGGGAAAGCTTTCGGCTGCGCTTTGCGCCTGTGAAGGCAGAAAAACTGTTGTGTGGGAAGGAGAATTCAAACAAGAAGATTATGAAGAAGATACGGTTCTTATCATCAATCGACTTCACGTATGGGTGAGAAAATGTTTGGAGGAAGAACGAAATCCCGAGATGGAATTAAAAGCGGTGTTGGATGCACATCCGAATTGCATCATCATCTGTGATGAGATTGGAAACGGAATTGTACCGATGGAACCTTTTGAGCGAGAGTATCGGGAACGTACTGGGAGAATCCTGATCATGCTGGCAAATCTGGCGGAAGAAGTGGAGCGTATTACATGTGGATTGAAACAGAAACTCAAGTAAAGTTTATATTTTTGCGTCATGGGAAGACAAAGGGCAATGAGGAACAACGATATATTGGAAAAACAGACGAACCTCTTTCCGAAGCGGGGATACAGGAACTGCTTATGCAAAAGCAGAAAGGAGTATTTCCGGACATTCAGAGTCTGTATGAGAGTCCTATGAAGCGTTGCCGTATGACCGGAGAAATTTTATATCCGGCATGGTCCCCGATTCTTGTTCCGGAGTGGAAAGAAATTGACTTTGGCATATGGGAAGGCAAAAATTATGAAGAACTCCGGCAGGATGAATCTTATCAGGCATGGATTGACAGCGGAGGAAAGATTCCTTTCCCAAAAGGGGAAAGCAAGGAACTGTTTATCCGAAGATGTGTGGAAGGATTCCAACGGATTTGGAAGGAAATTTGTGAGAATAAGGGACAGCAGCCGGAAGCCATTGGAGTGATTGCCCATGGGGGAACGATCATGGCTATCTTAAGTCATTATCTGGATGGAGCATACTTTGCGTACCAGGTGAAAAATGGACAAGGGTATGTATGTACCGTAAGTGGAACAAAAGAGAAATTCTGTTTTGCAAATGTGCAAAAAATAGAGTAGGAGAAGCGAAGATGTTGAAATATCATATGATCGGATTTCTGATTGGTTTTTTGTTGGATCAGGTGATCGGAGATCCACACGGACTCTTTCATCCCATCCGGGTGATCGGATCGTGGATTCAAAAAACAGAACAACGGTTGTATCCGAAGGAGAAAGAAAGAGAAAACAAAAGGGAATTTCGGCAAGGAGTTGTTCTTGTTATCCTCGTACTTGGCTGTACTGTGCTGACTGCGGGTATACTATTATATGGAAGTTACTTTCTGCATCCGTATCTGGGCGTAGCAATAGAATCAATCATGACATACTATATTCTGGCAGTCAAATGTCTGAAAGACGAAAGCATGTCCGTATATGACCGGCTGAAAAACGGGACGCTTCCGGAGGCGAGGAAAGCAGTATCTATGATCGTGGGAAGGGATACCGCATGTCTTACGGAAACCGAAGTGGCGAAGGCTGCCATTGAAACGGTGGCAGAGAATGCATCGGACGGTGTCATTGCCCCGTTACTTTATACGGCATTGGGAGGTCCGGTACTTGGATTTTTCTACAAAGCGGCAAACACCATGGATTCCATGATTGGATATAAGAATGATACCTATTTATATTTCGGAAGAGCGGCGGCAAAACTGGATGATGTCTTGAACTACCTTCCTTCCAGAATTAGTGCATGGCTTATGATTTTTGTGGCATTTCTTGGAGGAAAAAGATTCTCCGGGAAAGATGCAGTCCGTATTTATCTGCGAGACAGAAGAAAGCATGCAAGCCCAAATGCCGCACAGACGGAGTCAGCCTGTGCGGGAGCCTTGGGCATCCGGCTTGCAGGAGATGCTTCTTATTTTGGGAAGGTAGTAAAGAAACCGTTTCTTGGGGATGCAGTGCGGCAAGTAGAATATGAAGATATTAAGAGAGTCAACTGGCTCATGTACGGAATGGCATATTTCTGTGAACTGCTTTGTCTTTTCGTCATGGGAATTTTATGGATCTGTTAGGAGGAAAAATGGAAAACATACATGGAGGAGATATCTATCGGAATCAGGTACAGTTGGATTTTTCAGTGAACATGAATCCCCTTGGGGTTCCAAAAGCAGTGATCCGCAAACTGCAAGAAGCGGTAAATGTTGTGCACACATATCCGGATATTCAGGCAGAAGCATTGTATCATTCTGTGGCAAATATGCTTGAAATCCAGGAAGAGAAGATTTTGTTTGGAAATGGAGCATCGGAACTTTTTATGGCGATTATTCATGGTATTTCCCCGAAACGAATTGTCATACCGGTACCTTCCTTTTACGGATATTTGCATGCGGCAGAATCAAGCAATGCAGAAATCATATATTGTGGGCAAACACGTGAGACACTTTTGAAAGCGCTTACAGAAGAAACAGACCTGCTATTTCTTGCCAATCCAAATAATCCGACGGGAGAGACAAGGGGAAAGGCAGAAATGAAAGCATTACTATCCCATTGCAAAGAACGGGGGATTGTGGTTGTTCTGGATGAATGTTTTGTGGAATTTTGTGAAGAAGACTTGTCAATGTTAACAGAAATCATGGAATATCCCAACCTAGTGGTTGTACAGGCATTTACCAAATTATTCTCCATTCCTGGAGTGAGACTTGGCTATCTTGTCTGTGGAAATGTGAAATTACTTGGGAAAATCCGCCGTCAGATTCCTGAATGGAATCTTTCAGTATTTGCCCAAAAGGCAGGGAGCGCGTGTGCAAAGGAACAGGAATTTGTCAGAAAAACGGCCTTATTTGTGAAGAAAGAACGGGAATATCTGGAGGAAGGGTTACAGAAACTAGGAATTCGAACATTTCCGTCCAAGGCAAATTTTCTGTTAGTCTATAGCAGGAAACCTCTGTATGAGGAATTGTTGAAGCGCGGGATTCTGATTCGGGACTGCCGGAATTTCCGGGGATTGACAAAGGGATATTATCGGATTGCGGTGAAAACAAGAGAAGAAAATGAGGCATTGTTGCGAACGATAGGAGAAATACAATGGAAAGAAGAGAAATAGAACGATTCAAGCCGGAGGAGATTGAAAAGAGAAGCTTTGCAATCATTTCGGAAGAATTGGATCATATGGGCATTATACTTCAAAAAGAACAGGAAATGGTGACGAAACGAGTGATCCATACGAGCGCAGACTTTGAGTATGCACATACCCTGTGTTATTCCGAGCATGCAGTAGAGATTGCGAAGCAGCTTTTGCGGGAAGGCGCAGACATTGTGACAGACACGAATATGGCATGGTCCGGCGTGAATAAACGTGCGCTTGCGTCCATGGGAGGGGAGGCGCATTGTTTCATGGCAGATCCGGATGTAGCAAAACTTGCAAAAATGCGTGGCACTACAAGGGCGGTTGTCAGTATGGAAAAAGCAGCCGCCATTGAAAAGCCGGTCATCTTTGCCATTGGAAATGCACCCACTGCCCTGCTTCAATTGGATGAGATGATTCGGGAAAGGAACTGGAAGCCGGCTTTTGTCATCGGAGTTCCTGTGGGATTCGTGAATGTGGAGATTGCGAAAGAAATCATTATGGAAGCCGGTGTTCCGTATATTGTAAATCGCGGGAGAAAAGGCGGAAGTAATGTGGCGGCTGCAATCTGTAATGCCCTCTTATATGAGTTGACAAGATAGGATGGAGAGAAAACCATGAGGTACGGATTTACGACAGGAAGCTGTGCGGCGGCAGCGGCAAAAGCGGCGGCATATATGCTGCTTTGCGGAAAGGAGAAACGTGAGATTACCATAGAGACGCCAAAAGGAATTCCGTATACTGCAAAACTTCTGGATGTGAAGCGAAGAGAAAAGAAGGTGTGCTGCGCGGTAGAAAAAGATGGCGGCGACGATCCGGATATTACGACAGGCGCTTCTATTTATGCCGAGGTTTCTTTTTTGGAAGAAACGGGGGCGAAGATTCAGATCGAAGGCGGGACAGGCGTTGGTATTGTGACGAAACCGGGATTGGATCAACCCATTGGTTATGCTGCCATTAACCGGGTTCCAAGAGAGATGATTCAAAAAGAAGTAGGAGAAGTGTGCCGGTTGGCAGATTATAACGGAAGCCTGAAAGTAGTGATCTCGGTACCGGAAGGAGAGAAACTGGCAGCTCAGACTTTCAATCCGAGACTGGGAATCGTAGGTGGAATCTCTATTCTCGGGACAAGCGGGATTGTGGAACCTATGAGCAGTCAGGCAATCATTGAGACGATCCGGGTGGAATTAAAGCAACGGAAGGCAGAAGGGTATGATTACGTGGCGGTTTCACCGGGGAATTATGGTTTGGATTTCATGAAACGGACTTATGGGTATGATCTGGATCGAAGTGTGAAGTGCAGTAATTTTATTGGGGACACAATTGATATGGCGGTGGAACTGGGATTTCGCAGACTTTTGCTTACCGGACATATCGGCAAATTGATCAAAGTTGCAGGAGGAATCATGAATACCCATTCCCGGGAGGCAGATGCCAGGATGGAGTTGTTGGCAGCTTTTGCGCTGCAGGAACATGTAAATTCTGAAACAATTCTGGAAATGATGGAGTGTGTAACAACGGAAGAGGCAGTTTGGATTCTGGAAAGAAGCAAGAAGTTGTGGCAGGTTATGCACCGGATTGTGGAAAAAATCTGTTACTATACGGAGAAACGAGGAAAAGGGAAAATCCATGTGGATTGCATCTTATATACAAACGAATTTGGAGAATTGGCAAAAAGTAAGGAGGCGGAACAATGGTTTATTTTGTTGGAGCAGGAACGGGGGCAGTAGATCTTATTACCGTGCGTGGGATGCGGCTTTTGGAAAAGGCAGATGTGATCATTTATGCTGGTTCACTTGTGAATCCACAGCTTTTGGAATACGCGAAAGAGACGTGTGAGATACATAATAGCGCCAAATTGACATTGGAAGAAGTCATTTTGCTCATGAAACAGGCAGAAAAGGAAGGGAAAATGACCGTACGTCTGCATACGGGAGAACCGAGTATTTATGGGGCAGTGAGAGAGCAGATGGATCTATTGGATCAGTGCAAAATCGCGTACGAGAGCTGTCCGGGAGTCAGCGCCTGTTTTGGGGCGGCAGCTTCCTTGAACCTGGAATATACATTGCCTGACATTTCCCAGTCGCTTATTATTACGCGAATGGAAGGACGTACGAAAGTACCGGAAAAAGAAAGCATCGAAAGTTTTGCAGCGCATCAGACCTCTATGGCCATCTATTTAAGTACCGGAATGCTGGAAGAGTTGGGACGAAGGCTGGTTGCCGGAGGATATAAGAAAGACACACCGGCAGCACTTGTTTACAAGGCAACATGGCCGGAGGAGGAAGCATATATCTGTACCGTGGCAACACTTGCAAAGACGGCCAAGATGCATGGGATTACGAAGACAGCCCTTGTAATCGTGGGAGAAGCAGTTACACACAGACAGTATGGAAAATCCAGATTATATGCTGCGGATTTTTCTACGGAGTATCGAAAAGCGAAGGAAGAAGTATGACGATCAGTATCATCAGTTTTACAAAAAAAGGAGCGGAACTGTCAAAAAGGATCAAAGAGAGCATTTCGGATATACCGTGTGAGCTCTGCACAAAATGTTCCTTTTTCACGGAAGAAGGGAAAGAAAGACAGATTTCAGTGGTCAAAGAACCAATCGGAATATGGGCAAAAGTTCGGATGGAACAACGTCATGCGTTGATTTTTATCGGAGCCTGTGGGATTGCCGTAAGAGCTGTTGCACCACATCTTCGAGGAAAACTTTCCGATAGTCCGGTACTTGTTTTGGATGAGAAAGGAAGATATGTGATTCCAATCTTGTCCGGACATATGGGAGGAGCAAATGCACTGGCTTTTCTGCTTTCTGAGCGAATGGGGGCAGAACCTGTCATTACAACGGCAACGGACGTGAACCATCAGTTTGCAGTGGATTTGTTTGCGAAGAAAAATAACCTCTATTTGGAACAGAAAGAAGGAATTGCAAAAGTGTCCGGGAAACTGTTGGCGGGAGAGGAAGTTCGGATTGCGGTAGAGACTGGGCATCTCGTCGATTCCAGCCTGTTGCCGGAAGGATTGCAGCTTGTAGAATATCCACCAAAAGAAGCGGTGGATATTCTCATTACAGAGGAAAAGGCGGATGTTCCGGCAGATTTGATTCTTAGACCGAAGCGATATGTAATCGGGGTCGGATGCCGAAAAGGGAAAGAGCAGGAAGCGATGGACTGCTTTTTGGAAGAGACATTGGATATCCTTGGAATTTCCATACAACAGGTACGAAACTTATCATCCATTGACCGGAAGCAAGAAGAACCCGCATTGGTAAAATGGAGTGAAAAAAAGAGAGTTTCCTTCGTGACGTATTCGGCAGAAGAATTGCAGAGTACAAAAGGGCACTTCACCCCGTCCTTATTTGTGAAATCCCAGATGGGAGTGGACAATGTGTGTGAGCGGGCGGCTATGAAAGCCTGCGGAAAAGGCGGGGAACTGATTTACAGAAAGCGGGCAAAAGATGGGATGACAGTGGCAGTGGCGAGGGCAGAATGGAGGATTACATTTGATGAAACATAATATTTACGTGGTTGGTATCGGACCTGGAAAAGAGTCTATGATGACAAGGGAAGCGCTGGAAACACTGGATCGGGCAGATGTGATCATCGGCTATCCGGTGTATTTAAACCTTCTTGGAGAAAGATTCCGGGGAAAAGAACTACTTTCTACTCCTATGAGAAAAGAAGAGGAACGGTGCCGTATGGCATTTGCGGAAGCTAAAAAAGGGAAGCAGGCAGCACTGATCTGTAGTGGTGATGCGGGAGTTTACGGGATGGCATCTCTTATGTACGAGATTGGGAAAGAATATCCGGATACGGAGATTATAGTCATACCCGGGATTACGGCGGCAAACAGCGGAGCGGCAGTTCTGGGGGCGCCGTTGAATCATGATTTTTGCGTAGTGAGCTTGAGTGATCTTC
Organism: Lachnospiraceae bacterium EP-SM-12S-S03; assembly: GCA_020540725.1. GTDB lineage: Bacteria > Bacillota > Clostridia > Lachnospirales > Lachnospiraceae > Faecalimonas. The sequence continues at coordinate 27,454 of JAJBSL010000007.1, read as the reverse complement.
TGACACCTTGGGAGAAGATTGAACGCAGGCTCATTGCGGCGGCAGAAGGAGATTTTGCCATAGCCCTCTACAATCCGTCCAGCCGAAAACGAAGTGATTATTTAAGACGAGCCTGTGATATTTTATTACGATATCTGGAAGAAACGCGAGCCTGCGGATATGTGGAAAATATCGGGAGAGAGGGCACGAAAGTCGTTACGTGTACGTTAAAAGAATTGCGGGAAGCAAAGGTAAATATGTTCACAACCGTTTTTATCGGAAATGCGGGAAGTGAACTCATGCATGGAAAACTGATTACAAAACGGGGGTATCAAATTGAAACAAGTACTCATATTTGCGGGAACAACGGAAGGTAGAAGAATATCAGAATGGTTGTCGGAATCGGGCGTTTCGCATACTGTGAGTGTGGCAACAGAATATGGGGAGATCCTGTTGGAGGAGACTCCTTATTTGACAGTCAGACGCGGAAGGATGACGATAGAAGAAATGCGGGCGCTGATAAAAAATCATGAATTTTCTGCGGTTGTAGATGCAACACATCCATATGCGGATGCAGTAACAGGGAATATCCGGAAATCCATGGAAGGAATGACAATTCCCTATATCCGTCTGAGACGGGAAATTCAAGAGGAAGAAAGCACGGGAGAGATTGTTTATTTTGCTGATCATGTGCAGTGTGTAAGGGCATTGGAAGAAGTAAGGGGAAATATTCTTCTGACAACGGGGAGCAAAGAACTTTCTCAATATTGTCGGTCTGAACAACTAAAAGAACGACTTTATGTGCGTATCCTCCCCGGAATGGAAAGTCTGACACTTTGTGACAGGAACGGCATACGGGGAAAACAGATCATTGCCATGCAAGGGCCGTTTACAGAGGAAATGAATGAAGCGCTGATTCATCAGTTTCAGATTGCCTGTCTTGTTACCAAACAAAGTGGGAATGCGGGAGGATATCCGCAGAAGATTGCAGCGGCAGCGAAAGCCGGAATTCCGGTTTTTGTCATCGGACATGAGCGGGAAGAGGGAATGACCTTTCAGGAGGTTTGTGCCAGATTGGAAGAACTCTGTGATCTCAAAATCCGAAAACGGAAATTGATGCGTATCACTCTTGCCGGAATCGGGATGGGAAACCGGAATACGCTGACAAAAGAAGCGGAAGAAAGTATTGATACAGCAGATATCCTTCTTGGAGCAGAAAGAATGATTCGTCCGTACTACCCGCGGCTAGAGAAAAAACCATACTACCGTGTAGAGGAGATTCTTTCATATTTGAAAGCGCAGCAGGAACTTTTGACCAGAGAAACGAACGTTGTCATTTTATTTTCCGGAGACAGCGGGTTTTATAGTGGTTCTTCCCCGATGTATCGCAGGCTGAAAGAAGAAATAGAGAAGGGCCGGTTGTTTGCGGATCTTCGTGTTCTTCCGGGGATTTCTTCGGTATCTTACCTGGCAGCATGTGTTGGAGAAAGTTATCAGGATGCGAGAATCCTCAGTATGCATGGCAAAGAAGTATTTCAGCTCGCAAGGCAAATCCGGACGAATCCGAAAACGTATCTTCTGATGTCTGGAGTGCAGGATGTGCAGAAACTTGGAAGGACGCTATTGAAAGAAGGGCTGGAATCTTGTGAGGTTATTACCGGATATCAGCTTTCTTATGAGAATCAGGAAATTTGTACGCTTACCCCTATGGAATGCAGTGAAAGGAAAGCAGAAGGACTTTACACGTGTCTGATCCGGAACCCGTATGCAGAGAGAAAAAGAGTGACGCATGGATTTCCGGATGAAGCATTTCTCAGGGAGAAGGTACCGATGACGAAGGAGGAGGTAAGAGAAGCTGCGATTAGTAAACTTCGCTTATATGAAGGGGCAGTTGTCTGTGACATTGGAAGCGGGACCGGGTCCATTGCGGTGGAAATAGCCGGGATTTCAGATCGGATCTTTGTCTATGCAGTAGAGAAGAAGAAAGAAGCGGTGCTTTTGACACGGAAAAATCAAGAGAAATTTGGAGTGGACAACATGCAGGTTGTGGAAGGAGAAGCGCCGGATGCATTGGCGGCACTTCCTTCCCTTACTCATGCATTTATCGGAGGAAGCAGCGGAAATATGAGAGAAATTCTTGACCTGCTTTATGAGAAGAATCCAAAGATGCGGATTGTGATCAGCGCAGTTACGATGGAAACAATCTGCGAGATCCAAAGTATATGTAAGCTTTATCCAATGGAGGAAGAAGAAATCGTGCAGATGCAGATCAGCCGTGCAAAACCTACGGGATCCTATCATTTGATGCGGGCAGAAAATCCGGTATGGCTTTGTGCATTTCGATTTCAGGAAAGGAAGTAACCTATGAAAATCAGAAGAATCATGATCGCGGCGCCCAAAAGCGGAAGCGGGAAAACAACGGTGACTTGTGGGCTTTTGCAGATTTGTAAAAATTATGAGGAGAAGGTGAGTGCCTGTAAATGTGGACCGGATTATATCGATCCCATGTTTCATGAAAAGATACTGGATGTGCCGTCAAAAAATCTGGATACATTTTTTACAGGGGAAGAAAAGACAAAAGAGTTGCTTTTACAGGGAAGGGAAGAAAATGAACTTGTGGTGATGGAAGGCGTTATGGGGCTTTACGATGGTCTTGGAGGAATCCGGGAGGAAGGGTCCTCCTACCATCTTGCAAAAGTAACGAATACTCCAATTGTGCTGATCGTGGATGCAAAAGGCATGGGACGATCTATACTGGCGGTGATTGCCGGATTTCTTGCCTATGATACCGCACACCTCATTGGTGGAATTGTGCTGAACCGGATATCAAAATCTTACTATACCATGCTGAAACCGCTGATTGAGGAAGAACTCCCGGTGAAAGTGATGGGATATGTGCCAGTGGAAAAAGAATGGGAGATCTCAAGCCGGCATTTGGGACTTGTAATGCCGGAGGAGATTCCGGATATGCAAAAAAAAATGCAAAAAATGGCAGAGAAATTGGAAGAAACGGTAGCGGTTTCTGAAATCTTGAAATTGGCGGATGAAGCGATAGATTTGATTGTGGAAAAAAGCGCCGGGGAAATGGAGAAAATCGAATATGGGGAAGAAGATTTCCCGGTGATCGCAGTGGCGAAGGATGAAGCATTCTGCTTTTATTACGAGGACAATCTGAATTTATTGAAAAAATGCGGAGCAAAACTTCGATATTTTTCTCCGCTTCACGATGAAACAATCCCAAAAGAGTGTGACGGAGTACTTCTTGGGGGAGGTTATCCGGAACTGTATGCAAAAGCTTTGAGTGAAAATGATACGATGCGAAATTCCGTCAAACAGGCTTTTGAAAAGCAGATGCCGTTGGTGGCGGAGTGTGGAGGTTTTCTTTACTTGCAGGAGTCTGTCAGCGACCGGGAAGGAAGAACGTATCCGATGGCAGGTGTGTTTCATTCAAGGGCTTATGATGCAGAAAAACTGGTACGATTTGGTTACATTGAGATTTCAGAAAAAGAAAGTACATTTCTCCCTGCTGGAGAATATATCAGGGGGCATGAATTCCATTATTACGACAGCACTGATAATGGTACTGATTGCACAGCTTTGAAGCCTGTGACGAAAAAGAGGTATGATTGTATGAGGGAGGGAAAAGATTATTTCTGTGGATTTCCGCACCTTTATTATCCGTCAAATCCGAAATTTGCGGAAATATTCGTGCAAAAGGCAGCGGCATACAGGAAAAGAAGGAATGGATTGTAAGTCGGACTAAAATGTGTTACCATAAGAAAGGAAATGGAAGATACTTTGTAAAAAATGCAGAGTATACTTCAGCATAATAGGAGGACATAAGTCATGAAAGTTACAGAAAGAATTTCAAAACTTCGTGAACTGATGGAAGAAAAACATATTGATATGTACATCGTACCGTCAGCGGACAATCACCAGAGCGAATATGTTGGTGAACATTTCAAAGCAAGAGAATTTATTACAGGATTTACAGGTTCTGCAGGAACAGCTGTGATCACAAAGGAAGAAGCGGGACTTTGGACAGATGGAAGATATTTCCTTCAGGCAGAGGAACAACTTCAGGGTTCCGGAGTGGAACTTTACAAAATGGGTGAACCAGGAGTGCCTACAGTGCTTCAGTTTGTGACAGACAAGCTTCCAAAGGAAGGAACACTTGGGTTTGACGGACGTCTTGTTGCGGTGGATGAAGGAAAAGCATATGCTGACGCAGCAGCAACTCATGGCGGAAAGGTAAATTACGCATATGACCTGATCGATGAAGTGTGGGAAGACAGACCGGCTTTATCTACAGAAAAAGCATTTGCACTTGGAGAAGAGCTGACAGGAGAAAGCGCAGCTTCCAAGCTTGCACGTATCCGTGAAGCAATGAAAGAAGCAGGAGCAGATGTACATGTTGTAACTTCTCTTGACGATGTCGCATGGACATTGAATGTAAGAGGAAATGATGTTGCTTATTCTCCTCTTTTACTTTCTTACATGATCATTTCTATGGATCAGGTAGATTTATACGTCGATGAGACGAAATTAAATGATGAGATCAGAGCAGGGTTTGAAGCGTTAAACGTTGTGCTTCATCCATACAATGATATATATGAAGATTTGAAGAAATATGGCAAAGGCAATACATTACTGATCGATCCGGACAGAATGAACTATGCGCTTTACTATAATATCTCCGAGGAAGCTTCTAAAGTAGAGAAGAGAAATCCAAGCGTTCTTATGAAGGCAATGAAGAACGAAGTGGAATTAAAAAATACAAGAAATGCGCACATCAAAGACGGCGTTGCCATGACAAAATTTATGAAATGGGTAAAAGAAAACGTTGGCAAGATGGAGATCACAGAGATGAGTGCATCCGATAAGCTGGAAGAATTCCGTGCAGAGCAGGAAGGTTTCTTATGGCCGAGTTTCGAACCAATTTGTGGTTCCGGAGAGCATGCTGCCATCGTACATTACTCTTCCACACCGGAGACAAACATTCCATTGAAAGAGAATGCATTTTTCTTAACGGATACAGGCGGAAACTACTATGAAGGTTCTACAGATATCACAAGAACATTTGCACTTGGAGAGGTGAGTGATATTGAAAAACTTCACTTTACAACTGTTGCAAAGAGTATGTTAAATGTTCTAAATGCAAGATTCCTCTATGGAGCAACCGGATCAAACATCGATATGCTTGCAAGAAAACCGTTCTGGGATATGGATCTTAACTTCAACCACGGAACAGGACATGGTGTTGGATACTTATTAAATATCCATGAAGGTCCGACAGGTATCAGATGGATCCAGAGAGCAGGAGAGGCAACACCTTTTGAAGAAGGTATGGTCATCACAGATGAGCCGGGTATCTATATCGCAGGTTCACACGGTATCCGTACAGAGAACGAGCTGATCGTTCGCAAAGGCACAAAGAATGAGTATGGACAGTTCATGTACTTCGAGAACATGACATTTGTGCCGATTGATTTGGATGCAATCGATCCGAATGTAATGTCAGCAGAAGACAAGAAGATGCTGAACGATTACCACAAAGCAGTATTTGAGAAGATTTCTCCATACTTAAACGAAGAAGAAGTGGAATGGTTAAAGAAATACACAAGAGAAGTGTAGATTCTGATAAATTGGGGACGTAGTAAAATTACATTTTGCTACGTCCCCAATTTGGTTTTACTGTGTCCCCGATTCAATTTTACTGTGTCCCCAATTCAGCTATGATGCGGCAGAAAAGGTGAGTTGTATGGTAAATTGCGACTCTTTTTCTGAATAGAGCATCCGTCCTCCAAGGAGTGTCATCATTTTTTCTACACTTTTTAATCCGATATGATTGCTTTCAATCTCAGAATGCGTTTCTTGGATCGTATTGTGTATCTGAATCCGAAGTTCATCCGATTCTATCCGGATAAGAATCTGAACGGGTTCGCTTTTCTCCCCGTATTTTAAGATATTAGAAAACAGGTTATTGAAAATTCGTTTCAACATCGTTTCATCGCCGGCGAAAGTCAGAAGACTGAAGTCTTCCGGCGGAAAGTCCAAACAAAATTGAAATCCGGCTAAATGAATAAAATCACAGTTTTCCAGAATACAATCTTGGGCAAAGGAAAGAGAAACTGGTTTTATATTTGGAACCTCACTTTCTTCAAACACGAGTGCATATTCAAACATCCGGTCGGTCATTTCTTTGATGTCTTTTGTTTTCTGAAGACAGCGATCCAGATATTCGGTCTCTTTATCCGGTGTTTTTTTCAATTTTAAAACGTCCAGATATCCGCTTAAAATCGTAAGAGGTGTTCGAAGATCGTGAGACATAGCTGTGATCAGGTCTTGATTTGCTTGTCTGCTTTCCTGTTCCTGGCGAAGCGTATCTTCCAATGTGACACGAAGCTTATCGAGCTCGGAAGAGAGAATACCGATTTCATCGCTGCCGTATCTTGGAAGAGGTGTTTTAAGATCTCCGGAAGACATTTGCAGGATACCGTTTTTTATTTGTACCACCTGTTTCATTTTTCGGGAAATAAAACATAAAATAATGGTCAGAAAGGTCAATATCGAGATCACGATACAGAAAATGCCATACGGATACAGAAATAAAACATTATGGTAAAAATATATCATTACAAGTGCGGTTCCGTTTTTAAATTCTATAGGAAATTCACGATACATTTCGCCTACCCCTCCGCTAACCTGATATCCGAGATCAAAAACGGCTCGAAAAGTGTTGTTATCCATCACTTCTGCATATTTTCCGGCACGAAAAATACCGTCTTCCAAACCATAAATGTAGATACTTGTGTATGGATCGCTTAATGCAAAAAAAGGCTCCAACTTTTGAATGGATTTTGTATCATCTTCAGACTTCGGAATATCATAATTTACGGCTTCTGTGCGCAACGTGTCCAAAAAATATGGATCTCCGTGAGGTGGTGTAAGATCTATAACCTGATCCACTTTTTTGTAGATCGTCCATTTGTTGAGCCACAAAATTTGAAAAAGAGAATAACTTATGATTCCGGCAATCAGGATGAGATAGGTAAGTTGGGTGCGGATTTTCATATTTTTGAATTTTTTAGTCACAGCGATACCCCTTTCCCCAAATGGTTTTGATCAGTTGTGGGTTATTCGGATCTGCTTCGATTTTTCGTCGCAGATTTCGAATATGAACCATGACCGTATTATTTGCACCATAATAATACGGTTCGTTCCAAATGGATTCATATAGGCGTTCTGCAGAGAATATTTGTCCTTTTTGCTTTATAAGAAGCAGAAGCATTCGATACTCTGTGTCAGTCAACTCTACAATAGTTCCGTTTCTAAGAACCCGCTCTTCTGGTTCGTCGATGGTCAGATGATGATAGTGTATCGTCTGGAGTGGTTCCTCCTTTATTTCCTTGCCTTTGTACACTTGATAACGCCGTATCAGCGCTTTCACGCGACTGACCAGTTCGTTATAGGAAAATGGTTTGGCAAGATAATCATCACCGCCGCTTGAAAATCCCAGTGTTTTATCGCTGTCCTTTGTACGTGCGCTTAAGAATAAAATTGGTGCATTGCTCGATTTTCTGATTTCAAGGCAGGTTTGATATCCATTCATACCGGGCATCATAATGTCCAGAATGATCAGATCAAATTCTATCTGATTTAAAATCTTGAGCGCAGTCATGCCGTCCTTTGCCTGCACGGTTTCAAACCCTTCTCCTGTCAAAAGAATTTCTATAATTTCCCGGATTTCCGGATTGTCATCTACAATCAGAATCTTTGAAGTTTCCATCGGATTTTTCCTCCTGTTCGTATAGCTTTTATTATAGCAAATATTAGGAAATATGCAGAAAAACTTAAGAATTCTTAAGGTATATTTTGGGAAAAAATTAAGAGTCATCTGTTAAAATTTGGAACTGAGGTGAGAAAAATGCAATATGAGATTATCCGTTATCTGATCAGCGGAGTATGTACAACACTTGTGAACATCGGTGTTTTTACCGGACTTCGGTATGCGGCAGGTCTGGAAATGCAGGTGGCCAATTGCATTTCTATCGTGTCTGCAATTTTATTTGCATTTGTGGTAAATAAAAAATTTGTATTTGACACGGGGAATCGTGGAAATGTTTGGAAAGAATTCCTAAGCTTTTCGGGAATGCGAGTACTTTCGCTTGCGGTGGAAGTCTTTGGCATGCAGTTTTTGACAGCGTGTCTGCACTTACAGGATATGGCAGCCAAAATTTTTCTGCAGATTGTTGTGATTGGGATGAATTACGTGATCAGTAAATTTTACGTATTTAAGAGACGGGAGGACTAGAAAATGAAAAAAATGACAGTGATTGTGCCGTGTCTGAATGAAGAAGAGGCACTGCCTATTTATTATAAAGAAATGTGCGAAGTAATGAAACAGATGAAAGAAGTAGAGATGGAGCTATTGTTTGTGGATGATGGTTCCATAGACGGAACCCTTTCTGTAATGAAAGATCTGCATGAATTGGACGATAGATGCAGATATTTGTCTTTTTCAAGAAATTTTGGAAAAGAAGCAGCTATTTATGCAGGACTTCAGAATGCGACCGGAGATTATGTGGCGCTTATGGATGTGGATTTGCAGGATCCGCCGCAGCTTCTCCCGAAGATGTATCGAATTTTGGAAGAAGAAGGATATGACAGTGTGGCAACAAAACGTTCCACAAGAACTGGAGAACCGAGAATCCGATCTTTTTTATCCGAAAGTTTTTATAAATTGATCAATAAGATTTCCAAGACAGAGATTGTAAATGGAGCAAGGGATTATCGTCTTATGAAACGAAAAATGGTTCATGCAATTTTAGAGATGAGTGAGTACAACCGATTTTCGAAAGGAATATTTGAGTGGGTCGGATTCCGGACAAAATGGTTGGAATTTGAAAATGTAGAACGTTCTGCAGGGGAAACGAAATGGTCTATGAAAAAGCTGTTTTGCTATTCCATGGAAGGGATTACTGGATTTTCGGTGGCACCATTGTCTTTTGCGTCCGTGATCGGTATGCTGTTTTGTCTTTTATCCTTTTTGATGATTGGAATCATTGTCCTGCGGACACTGATCTGGGGAGATCCGGTATCCGGGTGGCCGTCACTTGCATGTATTGTTTTCTTTGTAGGGGGCATACAACTTCTTTGCACAGGCATTGTGGGGCAGTATCTTTCGAAAACGTATTTAGAGACAAAGCACAGACCGATTTATATTTTGAAAGACAGCAGTGAAGAAGAGAGGAGTACAAAGAGTGTTCGAGAAAGTGTTTGGAGCAAATGTGGATTGGATCAGTCAGCATAGTGTATTGCCGGATTACTTCAGACAACAGTTTTACGCAACCGGGAATCTGTTCCCGGAATTTGCGGCAAATATAGGTGGAGGGCAGAATATTTATAATTTTGCATATTATGGGCTTTACAGTCCTTTGATTCTGCCCTCTTATTTTCTGCCTTTTATAAAAATGAGCGATTATATCATGGCAGTCAGTATACTTTGTCTGATCGCAGATTTTATTCTGTTTTATAAATGGCTTCGTGGAAATGAGGTGTCCAAGGGGAACGCTGCGCTTACGGCAGTCTTATTCCTTTTGGCTGGTCCTATGATTTTTCATTCTTATAATCAGATCATGTTTGTGAATTATATGCCTTTCCTTATTTTGAGTCTCATGGGTGTAGACCGGTATTTCAAAAAGAAAAAGATCGGTCTGTTTACGGTGGGTGTATTTCTGATGATTTTGACCAGCTTTTATTTCAGTATCGGTGGAATTCTCATCCTTGTAATCTATGGGGTATACCGCTATATGGACGTGCAGGAGAAGAAGAAAGAAAAGGTGACTTTTGGCAGATTTCTTCTGGCAGGTTTGCAATTTTGCGTTCCGATTCTTATCGGAGTGCTGATGAGTGGCGTGCTTCTTGTTCCTACGGCTATGGCGTTGATGGCCGGCGTAAGAGGAAACAAATCTGCGGTAAGCACCGCGTCACTTTTTTTGCCGGATCTGGAAGTATTCCGGGTACTGTATCAGCCATATGGGATCGGGCTTACCACGCTTGTGATCACGGTGCTGCTAACCGGATGTATGTATAAAAAATGGAGAGAAAAGTATCTGCATATGGCCTGTATTGTTCTGATCGTCGTACCGTTTTGTATGTATGTTTTAAATGGCGGACTTTATATAAGAGATAAGGCGTTAATTCCCATGGTTCCGTTGCTTTGTTATATGATTGCAATGTATTTGGAAAAACAGAGAAAGAGGGAAATATCCTTTCTTGCGGGAATGATCCCTTTTGTGCTGACCATATGTTTTGTCTGGTTTGGAAGGATGCAGATCGAGGGGAACGGGTATCGGCATCTGATTCTCATGGATGCTATACTTATGTTTTTTTGTGGACTTTTGTTCTATTGGAAACGGATAGAAAAGATTCTGATACTCGTACCAATCGGTTGTCTGGTCATTTTCGGAGTTGGGTATCATACAGAGGCAGATCGCATGCTGGATGCCTCTTTTTATAAGAAGGTGACGAATGCAGAATATAAAAAACAGGTGGAACAGATTTTTTCTAAGGAGACCGGATTTTACCGGTTGGAACAAGAAGGAACAAGCAGTGAGAATGCGGCGGATCTGAACCGGATCTGGTCTATGGATCAATACAGCTCTTCCATCTATTCCTCCACATATCATGCGGGATACCAGAAATTTCGACAGAAAGTGTTTGGTGTAGAACAGCCTTACCGGAATATGCTGATGCAGTCTCAGGCGAAGAATCCTGTTTTTCAGAAATTGATGGGAGTAAAATATATTCTGTCAGAGACAGAAGTGCCGGGATATAAGAAAGTGGCGGAAGGAATCTATGAAAATAAAGATGTTTTGCCCATTGCTTATGCAACGGATCAGATTTTGTCAGAGAAAGTGTATGAGAATCTTAAGTTTCCGTATAATCAGACTGCGTTTCTTACCCATGCAGTGATAAAAGGAAAAGCAGATACCGTTTCTTTGCAGGAAGAGCAAGCGGAGAATCTAGAAATAATCCAATTGGATCTTAGGGGAGATGGGAAGGCATCATCTGTACAGAAAACAGAAAATGGATATGAAATCCGGACGGACAAAACTTATGATCTTAAGGAGGAGATTCAGGAAGCAAAAGAAGGAGATATACTGTTTGTGCAGTTTACTGTGAAGAATCATCACCCGTCAAAAGATGTGTCCATATGGCTGGAAGGCATCCGAAATAAGCTGACAGCCAAACAACATATTTATTATAATGAGAATGAAACTTTTACGTATGCAGTGCGTCTGAAAGAAGGGCAGAAGAATGTAAAGATAAGTTTCGGAGCAGGAAATTACGGGATCAGTCATGTGAAAAGCTATTTGTGGAAAAACAGTACGCAAAGTGAGAAGAAGGAGGAAACACTTTGTCAGTCATCGCTGAACATTGACGCCAATCGAACCAAAGGAAATGTAATCGCAGGAAGTATCGATGTTACAAAGAAGGGGTATTTGATTACTTCCATTCCTTATGAAAAAAACTTTGAAGTGCGGGTTGACGGCAAAAAAGTAACGTATGAGAAAGTGAATACAGAGTTTCTCGGATTTCCCATTGAGCAAGGGTCACATGATATTGAAATCGTCTATCATGCGCCGGGAGTTATGGCAGGGAAAATTTTGACAATATTAGGAGTTTTATTATTTGCGGGCACAGCGATTGTATATCGTTGTGCTTTTATATTTGGGGAAAAGGTGGTATAATAAGCTAATACTTCGGTTTATAATTTAGGAAAGAATTGGTGACGATTATGAATTTAGAAAAATTAGAAACTTATGAATTGATGGAAGAACATGATCTGCCTGATTTGAAATCACAGGGATATCTGCTGAGACATAAGAAGAGTGGAGCGCGGATAGTTCTGCTTTCCAATGAGGATGACAATAAGGTGTTTACAATTGGATTTCGCACACCGCCGGAAGACAGTACAGGACTTCCGCATATTCTGGAACATTCGGTTTTGTGTGGTTCGGATAAATTTCCTGCAAAAGATCCGTTTGTAGAGCTTGTGAAAGGTTCACTCAATACATTTTTAAATGCCATGACCTATCCGGATAAGACAGTGTATCCCATTGCAAGTTGCAATGACAAGGATTTCCAGAATTTGATGCACGTATATATGGATGCGGTTTTTCATCCCAATATTTACAAAAGGGATGAGATTTTCCGTCAGGAAGGATGGAGCTATAAGCTGGATGATGTGGATGCGGATCTGGAATATAATGGAGTTGTATATAATGAGATGAAGGGGGCTTTTTCCTCCCCGGAAGGTGTGCTTGACCGTGTGATTTTAAATTCTCTTTTCCCGGACACGTCTTACCGCAATGAGTCCGGCGGAGATCCGGAAGAGATTCCAAACTTAAGTTACGAGCAGTTTTTGGATTTCCATAGTCGGTATTACCATCCGTCCAATAGCTACATTTATCTATATGGTGATATGGATATGGCGGAAAAACTGATGTGGCTGGATCGTGAGTATTTGAGCAAATATGATACATTAGAGATTGATTCTCGAATCCGCTATCAGGAACCGTTTTCTGAAGTGATTGAAGTGGAGAAGGAGTATTCCATCGCAAGTAACGAATCGGAAGAGGATAACACATACCTTTCGTATAATAAAGTCATTGGAACCAGCCTGGACCGGGAATTGTATCTTGCTTTTGAGATTTTGGACTATGCGCTTTTATCTGCACCGGGGGCACCGCTTAAGAAAGCGCTTGTGGATGCGGGAATTGGAAAAGATATTATGGGTTCTTATGATAATGGCATTTACCAGCCGGTATTTTCTGTGATTGCCAAAAATGCGAATGTGGATCAGAAAGAACAATTTATCTCTGTCATTGAGCAAACACTTTCCGATATTGTGCAAAACGGTATGGATCAGAAAGCCATTGAGGCGGGAATTAACTATCATGAATTCCGCTATAGGGAAGCGGATTTTGGTGGATTTCCAAAAGGTTTGATGTACGGTCTTCAGATTTTTGAAAGCTGGTTGTATGATGATCAGAAACCATTTCTCCATGTGGATGCTATCGATACATTCAATCTGCTAAAAGAAAAGGGAAAGACAGGATATTTTGAAGAACTGATTCAGAAGTATCTGTTAGAGAATACACATGGTTCCATTGTTGTGATCAAACCGGAAAAAGGACGTACAGCAAGAATGGATCAGGAACTGCATGAGAAACTGCAGGTGTATAAAGCAAGCCTTTCCAAAGAAGAAGTGGAAGAGATCGCAGCGAAGACAGCCGATCTTATTGCATACCAGGAAGAACCGTCCACACAAGAAGAACTGGAGACGATTCCGGTTTTGGAAGTGAAAGATATTTCTACGGAAATCGCACCGATTTATAATAGGGAAATCAAGTATGGAGATACGTTGATGGTGCATCATGGAGTGGAGACAAACGGAATCGGATATGTAGATGTGATGTTTGATCTGTCTCAGGTTCCGGCAAAGATGCTTCCATATGTAGGAATTCTGCAGGGTGTGCTTGGAATCATTGATACAACACATTATGAGTACGGAGAACTGTTCAATGAGATCAATGTGCATACGGGTGGAATCGGAACTTCTCTGGAGCTATATCCGGATGTGACGAAAGTAAAAGAAAAAGAATTCAAAGCAACATTTGAAATCAAGGCCAAGGCTTTATATCATAAACTGCCGGTAGCATTTGATATGATAAAAGAGATCCTGATGGAATCCAAATTGGATGATGAGAAACGTCTGAAAGAGATTTTGGATATGATCCTTTCCAGACTGCAGATGAAATTTACTTCTTCCGGTCATACAACAGCAGCGCTTCGTGCTATGTCATATGCGTCTCCGCTTTCAAAATTCAAGGATATGACAAGCGGAATTGATTATTATAAGAAAGTAAATGCGATTGCAGAACATTTTGAAGAAGAGAAGGATACCTTGATTCAAAATCTGAAGGCATTGTGCAGGATGTTGTTCCGTGGAGAGAATATGATGATCAGTTATACTTCTGCAGAGGAAGGCCTTGTCGGCATGGAAACTATGATTCTGGAATTGAAAGAAGCTTTGTATCAGGAGAAGATAGAAACAGAACCTTGTGTACTTTATTGCGAGAAAAAGAATGAAGGATTTAAAACCTCTTCCAAAGTACAGTATGTGGCTCGCGCAGGAAACTTTATCGACCGAGGAGAAGAGTATACAGGGGCGCTCCAGATTTTGAAAGTGATTTTAAGTTATGATTATTTGTGGCAGAATATCCGAGTCAAAGGAGGCGCTTACGGATGCATGAGCAGTTTCAACAGAATTGGCGAAGGATATCTTGTGTCTTACCGAGATCCGAATCTTGAGAAGACAAATGAAGTATATGAAGGTGTGACAGAATACTTGAGAAATTTTGAAGTGGCAGACCGTGACATGACAAAATATATCATCGGTACGATCAGCAACCTGGATCAGCCGATGACTCCGGCAATCAAGGGAGACCGTTCCATGAATCTGTACATGAATCATGTGACACCGGAAATGATTCAAAAGGAGAGAATGCAGGTGCTTCATGCGACACAGGAAGATATCAGGAACCTTGCGAATGTGGTGGCAGCGGTACTCTCTGCAGATCAGCTCTGTGTGATTGGTGGAGAAGAGAAGATCGAAGCGGCAAAAGAACTTTTTGGAGAAGTGAAAGATTTATTTTAGAAGAAAAAGAAACGAAGGAAAATGGAGGAAATAGATGAGAGCAGACTATAAATCGGGTTTTGTAACATTGATCGGAAGACCGAACGTTGGAAAATCCACATTGATGAACCATCTGATCGGTCAGAAAATTGCGATTACATCCAACAAACCGCAGACAACAAGAAACCGTATCCAGACGGTACTGACCACAGAAGAAGGGCAGATTGTGTTTGTGGATACCCCGGGAATTCATAAGGCGAAAAATAAACTGGGTGAGTATATGGTAAATGTTGCCGAGCGTACGTTAAACGAAGTGGACGTGGTTGTATGGCTTGTGGAGCCGTCTACTTTTATCGGTGCGGGAGAAAAGCATATCATTGAACAGCTTAAGAAAGTAAAAACGCCGGTAGTTCTTGTAATCAATAAGGTGGATATGGTGAAGCGAGAGGAAGTATTTGCGTTTATTGATGCATATCAAAAACAGTATGATTTTGCGGCCATTGTTCCGGTATCGGCAAGAACCGGGGAGAATACAGATGAACTTGTCAAAGTTCTCTTTCAGTATTTGCCATACGGTCCGCAGTTCTATGATGAGGATACCATTACAGATCAGCCGCAGAGACAGATTGTAGCGGAAATTATACGAGAGAAGGCGCTGCATGCGCTGAATGAAGAGATTCCTCACGGAATTGCCGTAGCCATCGACCGCATGGAATTTAAGAGGAAGATTGTAAATATTGATGCGACAATTATTTGCGAACGGGATTCCCACAAAGGGATTATTATTGGAAAACAAGGAGCCATGTTGAAGAAAATCGGTTCCAACGCCCGGTTTGAAATAGAAAAAATGCTTGAAATGCAGGCAAACTTAAAGCTTTGGGTCAAAGTGAAAAAAGATTGGAGAGATAGTGATTTTCTGATCAAGAACTTCGGATATATGAAGGATGAGTAAATGGCATGATAAAACGATTCCAAAGCCGCCACGAAAACTGGAAGTTTTTATATAGTATATATAAAACTCAATCGGATAACCTAAATAACAGAAGAGGTGATTCGATGGAGAGTGGATATTGGGAACAATTTACAAAGACAGGAAAGGTTGAAGATTATCTGAGATATCGCAGTGAAAATCTTCGGAAGGCAGAGGAAGAGAAACGTGAATCAGTCGATAGTAGTGACAGGTATGGTGCTGTCAGTGACCCCCATAGGGGAATACGATAAAAGAGTTGTGCTCTTAACGAAAGAAAGAGGAAAATTATCAGCATTTGCCAAGGGGGCGAGAAAACCACAAAGTCCTCTTGGCGGAGCGGTAAGTCCGTTTTGCTTCGGGGAGTTTACGCTCTATGAAGGACGAACATCTTACAACATCATACAGGTCAGCATTTCCAATTATTTTCAGGAACTGCGTACAGATATGGAAGCCGCGTACTACGGCTTCTATTTCATGGAATTTGCAGAATATTACACAAGAGAATCCAATGATGAAACACAGATGCTGAAACTTTTGTATCAGACATTACGGGCGCTGGCGAAGAAAAGTATTCCGAATGCGTTGATCCGGTGCATTTTTGAATTGAAAGCCATATACATAAACGGAGAGGGACCGCAGGTGTTTCAATGTGTAAAATGCGCAGATACGACAAGACCGGTTGTATTCAGTGCAAAAGAAGGCGGTATTGTCTGCAGTGCATGCAAGCAAGAGGTGTTTGACGAGATGGAAATAGAGACGTCAGCTTTATATGCCATGCAGTATATTGCAGGTTCTACGATAGAAAAACTTTATACATTTACAGTGTCCGATTCAGTTCTCCAGAATCTGAAGAAAATTCTGGCCAGATATATTTCCCTTTATATTGATAAACAGTTCAAATCTTTGGAAATACTGGAAATTTGTGTGAAATAGTTTGCGGACTTTGGGAAACATTGCTTTACAATTATATTGAAAAACTGTATAATTATTGACAATCTATAGATATTCTTAATTTCACTCGTGAAGTGTAAAAATGAAATGTGAAGGAGAGGGAAAGAGTATGGAAAAGACAATGGAAAAAATCGTCGCATTGGCGAAGTCAAGAGGATTTGTATATCCTGGTTCTGAAATCTACGGCGGCCTTGCAAATACATGGGATTATGGTAACCTTGGTGTAGAATTGAAGAATAATGTAAAACGTGCATGGTGGAAAAAGTTTGTGCAGGAAAATCCTTATAATGTAGGTGTGGACTGCGCAATCCTTATGAATCCGCAGACATGGGTGGCATCCGGTCATTTGGGTGGATTCAGCGATCCTCTTATGGATTGTAAAGAATGTAAAGAAAGATTCCGTGCGGATAAGATTATTGAAGATTTTGCACAGGAACATGACATTGAAATTACAGCCAGTGTGGATGGATGGACAAAAGAAGAGATGGAAACGTGGATTGCAGAACATAATGTTCCATGTCCGTCTTGTGGAAAACATAACTTTACAGAAATTCGCCAGTTTAATTTAATGTTCAAGACATTCCAGGGAGTCACAGAAGATGCCAAGAATACGGTATACTTAAGACCTGAGACTGCACAAGGAATTTTTGTGAATTTTAAAAATGTACAGCGTACATCAAGAAAGAAAATTCCGTTCGGCATTGCGCAAATTGGTAAATCCTTCCGGAATGAAATCACACCGGGTAACTTTACATTCCGTACAAGAGAATTTGAGCAGATGGAATTGGAATTCTTCTGTGAGCCGGGAACAGACCTTGAATGGTTCCAGTATTGGAGAAGCTTCTGTCACAACTGGCTATTATCTCTTGGCATGAAAGATGAAGAACTTCGTCTTCGAGACCATGATCAGGATGAGTTAAGTTTTTATAGTAAAGCAACAACAGACTTTGAGTTCTTATTCCCGTTTGGATGGGGCGAATTGTGGGGTGTTGCTGACAGAACAGATTACGATCTTACACGGCATCAGAATGAGTCAAAACAGGATATGACATACTTTGATGATGAGAAGAAAGAAAAATATATTCCATATGTAATCGAACCTTCTCTCGGTGCTGACCGTGTGGTACTTGCATTCCTTTGTTCAGCTTATGACGAAGAAGAACTGGAAGGCGGAGACGTACGTACTGTATTACATTTCCATCCGGCACTTGCACCAATTAAGATTGGCGTACTTCCACTTTCTAAGAAATTGAATGAAGGCGCAGAGAAAGTATTTATGGAATTATCCAAGACATACAACTGCGAATTTGATGATAGAGGAAATATCGGTAAACGCTATCGCCGTCAGGATGAAATCGGAACACCATTCTGTGTAACTTATGATTTTGACTCAGAAGAAGATGGCGCTGTTACAGTTCGTGATCGCGATACGATGGAACAGGAAAGAATCAAAATTGAGGATCTGAAAGCTTACTTTGAGAAAAAGTTTGAATTCTAATCTGATTGGGGACGTAGTAAAATGAAGATTTACTACGTCCCCAATCAGAAAATACGATGTCCCTTTTTGCCGAGTGCCCTGTCCCCTTTGCAAATGAACTGAAAAGTGAGAAGGTGAAATATGCCACGACAACGTAGAAAAGAAAGTAGTACAGGGGTATATCATGTAATTGCAAGGGGAATAAATAGAGAGCTTATTTTTAATCAGGCTCGAGAAAAATTGTATCTAAAAAGAATTTTAAAAGAATTTTTGTCTAATCATAATGTGGAAATATATGCATATTGCATTATGTCAAATCATGTACATTTAATAATCAAATCGGAACTTCAAGAACTATCCATGTATATGGCAAAATGTTTAGCGAAATACG
The DNA here is from genome assembly GCA_020540725.1 of Lachnospiraceae bacterium EP-SM-12S-S03. GTDB lineage: Bacteria > Bacillota > Clostridia > Lachnospirales > Lachnospiraceae > Faecalimonas. The sequence continues at coordinate 8,979 of JAJBSL010000007.1, read as the reverse complement.
CAGAATATTATAATTACAAGCATAAAAGAAACGGACACGTTTTTCAAAGCAGATTTAAAAGTGAATGTATTGAATCTACCAAATATTTTTGGAATTGTCTTCGGTATATTCATTTAAATCCCTTAAAAGCGAATCAAGTAAAAAATATAATGAATTATAAATATAGTAGTTTATATGAATATCAAAAAATGGAACTGCAACTTTTACATGAAAATGCGTTTAACATTTTTACTAAAAGATTTGAAGATTGGGAAGATTTTTTGAATTTTCACAATAAAACACAAAAGCAACTTTTTGATGACACAAAAGAAGATAAAGAAAGACAAGAAAGAGAAGTAGCTTGGACATATTTATTTGAAATGCAGCAGAAATTAGGGATTGAAAAACCAGAACGCATTATTGAAGAAAGGGAATTAAGAGAACGATTTAAAGAATATTTGCAAAGAGAGACAAAAATTTCTATTAGAGAATGTAATCGAATCATAAATGAGATGCAAGAAAATATGTAGATTCGTTTAAATGGGGACAGGACACTTTGCAAAAAGGGACATAGTAAAATGAAATTGGGGACGTAGTAAAATTACAAAATACTACGTCCCGTAAGGGAACCCCTTGACGAACCTAGGGAAACCGTTTAAAATAAGAATGATATATGTGGCGGAATATGTCGCATTATGTATTTGTAATATAAAGCAGGGTGGTTCGGAGAGGCAGATAGATCCCTGCGATGTATTAATAAAAATTTATAGGAGGTCGTAAAGACATGGCAAAATGGGTTTATATGTTCACCGAAGGTGATGCAAGCATGAGAAATACCCTCGGTGGAAAAGGTGCTAACCTTGCCGAGATGACAAAATTAGGTCTTCCTGTACCACAGGGATTCACAATTACAACAGATGCTTGTACTCAGTACTATGAGGATGGAAGAACAATCAACGATGAAATCATGGATCAGATCATGGATGCAATCGTAAAAATGGAAGAAGTTACTGGAAAGAAATTTGGAGATAAAGAGAATCCGCTTCTCGTATCCGTTCGTTCCGGAGCAAGAGCTTCTATGCCAGGTATGATGGATACAATCTTAAACCTTGGTTTAAATGAAGAAGTTGTAAAAGTTCTTGCAGCAAAATCAGGAAATCCTCGTTGGGCATGGGATTGCTACAGAAGATTTATCCAGATGTACTCTGATGTAGTTATGGAAGTTGGTAAGAAATATTTTGAAGAACTTATCGACAAAATGAAAGAAGAAAAAGGTATCACACAGGATGTTGACCTTACAGCAGAAGACTTAGAAGTACTTGCTAACCAGTTCAAAGCTGAATATAAAGAAAAAATCGGTGAAGAATTCCCGACAGATCCGAAGGAACAGTTAATGGGAGCTGTAAAAGCAGTATTCCGTTCATGGGACAACCCACGTGCGAACGTTTACCGTCGTGACAACGATATCCCATACTCATGGGGAACAGCCGTTAACGTACAGATGATGGCATTCGGTAACATGGGTGAAACATCAGGAACAGGTGTTGCATTTACACGTGATCCGGCTACAGGTGAAAAACACTTAATGGGTGAGTTCTTAATGAATGCTCAGGGTGAAGACGTTGTTGCCGGTGTTCGTACACCGCAGAAAATCGATCAGTTAAAAGAAGTTATGCCGGAAGTTTACGAACAGTTCGTAGGCATCTGCAATACTCTTGAAGATCACTACAGAGATATGCAGGATATGGAGTTCACAATCGAAGATAAGAAACTCTATATGTTACAGACACGTAACGGTAAGAGAACAGCTCAGGCTGCATTAAAGATCGCTTGTGACTTAGTAGATGAAGGAATGATCACAGAAGAAAAAGCTGTAGCTATGATCGATCCTCGTAACTTAGATACATTACTTCACCCACAGTTTGATGCTGTTGCACTTAAAGCTGCAACACCAATGGGTAAAGGACTTGGTGCTTCCCCGGGAGCTGCTTGCGGTAAAATCGTATTTACAGCAGAAGATGCTGTAGAATGGGCAGCAAGAGGAGAAAAAGTTGTTCTTGTTCGTCTTGAAACATCACCGGAAGATATCACAGGTATGAAATCTGCTCAGGGTATCTTAACAGTACGTGGTGGTATGACATCTCACGCAGCTGTAGTTGCTCGTGGTATGGGTACATGCTGTGTATCCGGATGTGGTGACATCAAAATGGATGAAGAAAACAAGAAATTCACATTAGCAGGAAAAGAATTCCATGAAGGAGATCCAATCTCTCTCGATGGTACAACAGGTAACATTTACGATGGAATTATCCCTACAGTAGATGCTACAATCGCTGGAGAATTCGGAAGAATCATGGGATGGGCTGACAAATATAGAAAACTTGGTGTAAGAACAAACGCTGATACACCTGCAGATGCTAAAAAAGCATTTGAACTTGGTGCAGAAGGTATCGGTCTTTGCCGTACAGAGCACATGTTCTTCGAAGAAGACAGAATTGCAGCATTCCGTGAAATGATCTGTTCTGACACAGTAGAAGAAAGAGAAGCAGCGCTTGAGAAGATTCTTCCTTATCAGCAGGGAGACTTTGAGGCATTATACGAAGCTGTCGAAGGAAATCCGGTTACAATCCGTTTCTTAGATCCGCCACTTCATGAGTTTGTTCCTACTACAGAGGAAGATATTCAGAAATTGGCTGATGCACAGGGCAAAACAGTAGAAGAAATCAAAGCAATCATTGATTCTCTTCACGAGTTCAACCCGATGATGGGACACCGTGGATGTCGTCTTGCAGTTACTTATCCTGAAATTGCAAAAATGCAGACAAAAGCAGTGATCCGTGCAGCTATCAATGTGAAAAAAGCACATGCTGACTGGAATGTATGTCCGGAAATCATGATTCCACTCATTGGAGATATCAAAGAGTTAAAATATGTTAAGAAAGTTGTTGTAGAGACAGCAAACGCTGAAATCGCAGAGGCAGGAATTGAGTTGAAATACCATGTTGGTACAATGATTGAGATTCCAAGAGCAGCTCTTACAGCTGACGAAATTGCAAAAGAAGCTGACTTCTTCTGCTTTGGTACAAACGACTTAACACAGATGACATTTGGATTCTCTCGTGATGATGCTGGTAAATTCTTAGAAGCTTACTATGATACAAAGATTTTCGAGAACGATCCGTTTGCTAAGTTAGATCAGATTGGTGTTGGTAAATTAATGAAAACAGCAGTTTCATTAGGAAGACCTGCAAATCCAGATTTACACGTAGGTATCTGTGGAGAACACGGTGGAGATCCAAGTTCTGTAGAATTCTGCCACAAGATTGGCTTAGACTATGTGTCTTGCTCACCATTCCGTGTGCCGATCGCAAGATTAGCAGCAGCACAGGCAGCAATCGCTAATAAGTAGGACTTTTAGCAATTAAATACGATAAGCGTATCATTAGAAATAGTGGTACGCTTATTTTTATATAATAGGAAATCGTTACTTCATAAGAGGCGGCAGTTTTACAATTCAAGAGTTGCGATCATTTTTGTTTTGTCAGATAGGATAATGGAGGAAAAGTGATGAAATACATCTTTTTACATGGATTAGGACAGACAGCATCAGATTGGAAAGAAACAGTGAAGGGAATGAAGGGAGATATTTTGTGCCCAAACCTGTCAGAGTGGATTTTAGGGAAAGAAGCCAGTTATAGCAATTTATATAAAGCATTGGAAGAATACTGCGAAGTGCAGAAAGAACCTTTGCATTTGTGCGGACTATCCTTAGGCGGGATTCTTGCTCTGCAGTATGCCTTGGAGCATCCATCAAAAGTGGCATCGGTAGTATTGATCGGTACACAATATGTTATGCCAAAAAGGTTGCTGAAATTTCAGAACATGATGTTTCATATCATGCCAAAGTCTGTATTTCGGAATATGGGATTTCAGAAGAAAGCATTTATTGCCTTGTGCAGTTCTATGATGTATTTGGATTTCAGCCAGAAGTTGGAGAAAATTCATTGTCGGGTGTTGGTTCTTTGTGGCGAGAAGGATAAGGTAAATCTGTCTGCCTCCAGACAGCTAAGGGAGCAGATTGAACAGGCGGAAATGGTGCTGGTTCCAAATACCGGACATGAGGTAAATACGCAAAATCCGGCAGAACTAAGAAGGATATTGAAACGATTTTACGGAGATACGGACAAAAAATAAGTTTTTTATTATAATACCGGCAAACACTGCCGTTAAAAAATGTGTAGAATTTGAAAATGATTTTCAAATTCTTTTGACATTGAACAAACACTATGCTAAAATGAAAATGATTTTCAAATTAAAAGGAGGATGGATCATTTGGCGAAAAAAACACAGTATAAAACCAGACAAATGACCGAATTACTTACCTTTTTGAAATCTGTTCAAGGCAACCATGTTACGGTTAGCGATATTTGTGACCATTTTCAAAGTGGGGGAATAGCAGTTGGAACTACGACGATATACCGCAATTTAGAAAAAATGGTGAAAGAAGGCTTGGTTGCAAAGTATGTTGTTGAAGGGACAAGCAGTGCCTGTTTCGAGTATATCGGAACTTTGGAAGGCTATGAACGGTCGGTTTGCTATCATTGTAAATGTGAAAAATGTGGAAAACTGATACACCTGCAATGTAATGAAGTGGGGAGTCTGCGACAGCATTTACTTGAATATCACGACTTTGAAATGAACTCCTTGCGAACAGTATTCTACGGAATATGTAGGGAGTGCAGGGAATCCGACATTTGATAGAAAAAGAGGAGGGAAAAACGTGCATACAAAAAAGCAAAGAACATTGGCGTTTATTATCTGCATGGCATTTATTGTCACTGCACTTTTTTCCATATTCTTTATTGTTAAAGAAGTGAATCATGATTGCACTGGAGAGAAATGCCCGATTTGCTCTTGCATCCATCAGATGGAGCAGACATTGAAGCAACTTGGGACCGGATCTACAACAAAGGTACTAAGTATTCATGACAGTTTCTTTATAATTACACCACTTTTTCTTTTCATAGCGTTTATTCCTTGCACTTCTTTAATAAGCCAGAAGGTAAGATTGAATGATTAAATAGAAATCTCTGATACAAGGGTGTACTATACCTATATGTATATCCTTGTATTTTTGCGCCTATTTTTAGAAAGTTATGCAAAAAATATACGGAGGTTCTTATTTTATGAAAAAATATTTATCCATTATTCTGATGGCAGTTATGGCTCTTGTGTGCTTGTCTGCCTGTAGCAATAAGACCACGAATGCGGGAAAAACATCTGCTAATGGTGTTGCGGAGGATCAGCAACTTCATATTGTAACTACAATTTTCCCTGAATATGACTGGGTGAAAGAAATTCTCGGTACTCAAGCCAGCGATGCAGAAATTACCATGCTTCTTGATAACGGCGTAGATCTGCATAGCTATCAGCCTACGGCAGAGGATATTATGAAAATCAGTAACTCCGACTTGTTTATCTATGTGGGTGGAGAATCCGATGAATGGGTAGAGGGAGCTTTACGGGAAGCTGTCAATAAGGATATGGAAGTTATCAATCTGATGGATGTGTTGAGTGATACAGTCAAAGCGGAGGAAGCCATGCCTGGTATGCAGGCGGAGGAAGGTCATAACCATGGCTATTCCCATTTCGCTGACAGCGATGTGCAAGATAGGAGCCTTTCCAACTGGGCAGGCGATTGGCAATCCGTTTACCCTTATTTGGAGGATGGTACACTGGATGGTGTGATGGAACGCAAGGCGGAAAACGGAGACAAAACTGCCGAAGAATATCGCGCTTATTATGAAAAAGGATATAAGACTGAAGATGAAAATATTGTGATTAACGGTGAAGATAATACTATAAAATTTGTAAAGAATGGAGTTTCAGCCGAGGCAGTTTATCAGTATAAGGGCTATCAGATCTATGACTATGAATCCGGTAGTCGAGGTGTACGTTACTTTTTTGAGGCAACCAGCGGTGATGGTGATGCTCCGAAATATGTGCAGTTCAGCGATCATGGTATAGCTCCGGGAAAAGCAGAGCATTTCCATATTTATTTTGGCAACGATGGTTTTGACGCACTGTCTGAAGAAATGGAGAATTGGCCAACTTACTATCCATCTGACATGACAGGTGATGAGATTGCCGATGAAATGTTGGAGCATGAAGAGAAGGAGTATGATGAACATGTTTGGCTGTCCTTGAAAAATGCAAAGGTGCTTTGCACTGCAATCGCCGATGGGCTGTCTGAACTCAAGCCTGACAATGCGGAATTTTATAAGAAAAATCTTGACGCATATGTAGAAAAACTGTCCAATTTGGATAAGAAATATCAGCAGACAGTAGAGACTTCTGAACAGAATACACTTTTGTTCGGCGATCGTTTCCCGTTCCGCTATCTGGTGGATGACTATGGACTAAACTACTATGCCGCTTTTGCAGGCTGTTCTGCAGAAACGGAGGCCAGCTTTGAAACGATTACATTTCTTGCAGGGAAAGTAGATGAACTTGGTTTGCACAATGCTTTGACAATTGAAAAATCCGATCAGAAAATTGCACAGACAATCATCAAAAATACGAAGGAGAAAAATCAGAAAATTTTGATGATGGATTCTATGCAGTCTACCACTTCCGAGAATGTTTCTGGCGGTGCTACTTATCTTTCTATTATGGAAAATAATCTTGAGATTTTAAAGGAAGCGTTGAAATAAGGAGGGAGATTATGGCTCAAATTATTTGTCAAAATTTATCACTAGGATATGACGGCAAGGCTATCCTACAAAATTTGAACTTTTCTATTCACTCTGGGGATTACTTTTGCATTGTGGGAGAGAATGGTTCTGGTAAATCCACCTTGATGAAAACATTGCTTCATTTGCAGCCTCCTGTTAGCGGTAGCATTTTGACAGGTGACGGGCTGAAACCGAATGAAATCGGCTATCTTCCACAGCAGACATTGGTGCAGCGGGATTTTCCGGCATCCGTGAGAGAAATCGTTCTCTCTGGATGCCAGAATTGCTGCGGTTTTCGTCCATTTTACAGCAGAGAAGAGAAAATGCTTGCCACTGCATCTATGGAAAAAATGCAGATCAGTCATCTTGCCAGAAAATGTTATCGGGAGTTATCTGGGGGACAGCAGCAGCGCGTCCTTTTAGCAAGAGCTTTGTGTGCCGCCCGCAAGGTGCTGCTCTTAGATGAGCCGGTGTCAGGACTTGACCCAAAGGTGACGGTAGAAATGTATCGTTTCATTGAGGAATTAAACAAAAGAGACGGAATGACTATTATCATGATTTCCCATGACATTGCGGCCGCGGTTCATTATGCCAGTCACATTTTACACATTGGGCAGAGTGTCTTTATTGGAACGAAGCAGGAATACCTGCAAAGCGGTATTGGAAAGAACTTTGCCAAAACAACAGGAGGTGAGTAGAATGATTGAGAAGTTGGCACTTTATTTTCAATATCCCTTTGTGTGGTATGCACTGGTTGTCGGGATTTTGATAGCTCTTTGCTCGTCCCTACTTGGTGTAACGCTGGTATTGAAACGATTTTCCTTTATTGGAGACGGGCTTTCCCATGTGGCCTTTGGCGCTATGGCGGTGGCGACAATCTTGAACTTTACAAATGATATGCTTTTTATCCTGCCCGTTACTGTAATTTGCGCTATTTTGCTGCTCCGTACCGGGCAAAATACAAAAATCAAAGGAGACGCTGCGATTGCTATGATTTCGGTGGGTGCATTGGCGGTTGGTTATCTGCTGATGAATATTTTTTCCACTGGGCCAAATCTTTCGGGAGATGTTTGCAGCACCCTGTTCGGCTCCACCTCTATTTTGACATTGACAGAAAGCGAGGTTTGGTTGTGCGCGGTACTGTCGATTATTGTGGTGATCTTGTTCCTGCTATTTTACAATAAGATTTTTGCTGTAACCTTTGATGAAAATTTTGCAAAGGCAACGGGAACAAGGGCCGATTTATTCAATCTGTTGATTGCCGTTATTGTTGCGTTAATCATTGTGCTGGCTATGAACTTAGTTGGTTCCCTGTTGATTTCTGCGCTGGTAATCTTTCCTGCGTTGTCTGCCATGCGGATATTTAAGAGTTTTTTGAGCGTTACGATTTGTTCGTCCATATTGTCTGTGATATGCGCTTTGGCAGGTATCTTGATTTCTATTCTTGCGGGAACACCGGTAGGTTCTACAATTGTGGTGATTAATATTATGGCGTTTGGGATTACTTATGTAATCGGCAGAGTTTTAGGGAGGTAGATGCATGAATAAAGTAAAAAAATTGCTTATTCTGTTTCTGTTATTTCTTTTGATAACGGGATGCAGCAACATCACAGATGCAGAAACATCAGACACGGAAAGTATTGATACAGAAGAAAATCCAAGTATGGGCAGCCAAACAGAACCATTGGAAGAAGCAGCTTCGCAGAGTGCGGATGACGTGGACTATGATCTTACTACTATGAATAGCGATATGGTATATGCTACGGTTTATCAAATGATGGTAGAGCCGGATGACTATGTAGGAAAAACCATTCGTATGGAGGGACTTTACTATGCAGGATATGATGAACGGGCAGACCAGCATTATCATTATTGTATTATTCAAGATGCTATGGCATGTTGTGCCCAGGGATTGGAATTTGTGTGGAGTGACGGAAGTCATATATATCCGGATGAATACCCACAGGACAACACGAATGTGGTGGTGCAAGGCGTGCTTGAAACTTGCCAGAAAGAAGGAGACAACTACTGCCGGTTAAAAGGTGCCACATTGGAAGTGAAAAAATAGTCATAGTATTCATTTCAAATCAATTTTAGAATATGGGGGCATTAGAAAATAGAAAAGGATTTACAGATTGTAGAGAAAAAAGATTACTTTCTAAAAGGGGCTATGAAAAAACGAAAGTTTTTGAGAGTATGAAACTTTTTCTGTAAATAATGTTTTAGAAGGTCTTCTATGGTAAAATATTTTATCATAAGGAGGCCT
>JAJBSL010000069.1 GCA_020540725.1 Lachnospiraceae bacterium EP-SM-12S-S03 | reverse complement strand
TATCACAAGTATTATGATGATGTGCTGATACTGTTAAAGACAGGACTTCGTATCTCGGAACTGTGCGGACTGACAATTATGGACGTTGATTTTATACATGAGGTTGTAGTTATCGACCACCAGTTACTAAAAAGCAAGGAACAGGGTTATTATATTGAAACGCCTAAGACAAAAAGCGGAACAAGGCAAGTGCCATTAAGCAGAGAAACGATACAAGCATTTCAACGGGTTATGAAGAAACGCCCAAAGGCAGAACCATTTGTGATAGACGGACGAGGCAACTTTCTATTTGTCAATCATAAAGGCAAGCCCAAAGTTGCGATTGATTACAACGCCTTATTTATCCGAATGGTAAAGAAATACAACAAGCACCATAAGGATAACCCTTTGCCACATATCACACCACATACGCTACGCCATACATTCTGCACAAGATTGGCAAGCAAGAACATGAACCCAAAAGATTTACAGTATATCATGGGACATTCCAACATTAGTATCACAATGAACTGGTACGCTCATGCGTCCATAGATACCGCAAAATCAGAGGTTCAGCGTCTAATCGCATAAAAGTATTTACCACGATTTTAACCACGATTGATAGCGAAAATATAAGAAGATAGACCTAGATAAGTGAGGTTTACCACAAAAGTAAAATGCCCGTAGAGCCTATAAAATAAGGCTTTGCGGACATTTGAGAAGATATAAAAAGATAGTTAAAAAGACATATATAATTTTATTTAAATATTTTACTTTTGTATTTTGTTGCATATCGTGTCCTTTCTTTCAAAATTTAATAGAAAAAATCGGGAAAATGAGAATTGAACTCACGACAATCATTCTATAGATTTCTTCTATTTCAACTTCTTTTATGTTATCATCATTTAATTCATTTTCTTTTTATATGCAATTGCCAAAGTTACTATTCCCCCAAAAAACTATAACTCCAAATACACTTATAACATTTTTTCTCATTGTTTTACTCTATCCTTAAATCATTAATTACATTATAATACAAATGTTATATAGCATATTTTCCGTTATTTTTTAATATTTTTTCATATTATTTGTTACTATTATTTTTCTATAACTAATCACAGTGCATATTCCGCAAGAACTGCGCATCCGTTCCAGAGGAACGGAGCGCCATTCCGCTTCAAACTGAGCAAAACTCAG
>JAJBSL010000068.1 GCA_020540725.1 Lachnospiraceae bacterium EP-SM-12S-S03 | reverse complement strand
CTATAAATGAGCAAATTTGAAAAATTGCACAAAACTACACTGCGAATTTCATAAATGAATCAAAATCATTACTTTCCTTTGCGCATTGAAAAAGATAACGATACTTTTCCAGCTGAATGGTATCACAGATTTCGTGATATCCAGTTTCAAACGAGCAGAACCTCCCAGTACCCACTGCACACATGAAATGTGCCAGTGACATAAGCAGCCAGTACCTTTTGATTCCCTGTGCAGAGCGTATCTGATAGCCGTCCAGTGCCAGTTTCTCCTTACACTGGCGGAAAAATACTTCAATAGGCCATCGACATGCATACCAGGAAAGAATCTCCTGTGTAGATAGGGCTGCGTTTGTACTGATGAAAGCACGCAATGCTTTGGGATTACCAAATGCTTTTTCCGGATAACTCAAAAGAACTACCGCATTCTCTATGCCGTTGAGGTTTCCCTCGTACCGGTACACATAATAGTTTCGTTTTTTGACTGTCACAAGGTCAAATTCACGATGTGTAACAGACAATTCGGCGGCCAGTTCACGAAGTTTCTTTTTCATTCCCGATGGATACAGCAAACGGTTTGTTTTCAAAGCACCGATGGTATGGAACCCTCTCTGTGCAAAGGTATTGATTATCTTTTCAGAAACATACCAGCAGTCACAAAGAAAATAGGACATTACCGGTGGAACAGGCAGCTCCTTTGCAATGCTTTGTACAATGTCAATCTTGGAAATGGACTTATTGTACATTACAAAAGCATAGTTCAGAACAATGCCATTGCAGGAAAGCATAACAGCAACTGCCTGATGCCCGTAATCCTGTTTTCCCTTTAAATGGGATTGGTGAAAATACGCATCTTCAATCGGATGTAAAGCTTGTGACGAAGGCTTTGTCTTTGAAGCGATCGTATCGTCCACAATACAGAAAACAGGCTTTCCGGTGCGTGCTGCTTCCGAATAAATAATCTCAATGACAGAGCATTTTAACGTATCTGAAAGTAAGGAATCATCCCATTTTCCGGAATTGAGGAAATGGGCAATCGTAGTTCTGTGGCAGGAACTGTTTTTAGCAAAGTTCGTGGTTTTTCCATGATATCCTGAAATGAAAATACTGATTAGGATACTCATAAGATGGTTTATTACTCGGTTCGAATAAAATTTGCATAAGTTTAATTTTTTAAACTGGTTGTATATGAATGAGGAATGATGTATAGTATTTGCGAGAGACACCTTCTTTCGTAAATGTTGCAAATGTTTGTTTAGGCACTTTCATTATACAACACATGGAATCGAGGTGTCTTTCTTTTATGCAAAATCACGAACTTGCTCATTTATAG
>JAJBSL010000067.1 GCA_020540725.1 Lachnospiraceae bacterium EP-SM-12S-S03 | reverse complement strand
GCTGATTTTACTCAAGCCTTTCGCCTATCATTATCATAGAAGATCTTATTTACAGACTTTTCTTCATAGTCTCAAGTATATCGAAACACTCATTTTACCACGAATTTACCTCGATTGAATGAGCCTTGATATGATAATAAAACAGCACCAAAAAGACACCATTGACATCTACGTGGTGTCTTTTGTTAAAAAGCAGTCAATCACTAAGACTAACTGCTTTGTGTGTATGGATATGAAATTGTAATGCTGGAATTTGCACTTATGAATGTATCTTGTTTTTTATACGCAAACTTGCTTCTATGTGCATAATCCAATGTCTTGAAAAAGGCATTTTTATTAGCCCCCGAATATCTTTATTGCACCAATAATCAATAAGCCAAACTGCATTTTTATCATCACTTACAACATTTAATGATTTTAATTGTTCTTTTCTTTCTTCTGATATTTTCTTTTTCAATTCATCATAGGATAAATTATTGATTATCTTCTCGGTACTATCCTTTACCTCAAAAATATATGAATAAAGTTCTTTCAAGGGTTAGGCTGTTATCTTGTTATGACTGGCAGAGGGTGTGATGATATTTTCCGTATTCTCGACAGTAGGAATTATACCTTTGGTGATATGTTCCGACGCTGTGAGCGAAGATACGGACTGGATAACTTCCATTTCACAAGACTTGATATTGCCATTGATGATAAGAACGAAAAGCCATTCTTTACCATAGAGCAGATAAAGAAGAAATGCGAAAAAGAGGAATTTATTTCTAATAGTGAGGGCTACCACTTTGACGAAAGCAAGTTTGATGATTTCGACACCGCAAAGACTGTTTATATCGGTGCTGGAAAATCGGGATTGTCCTATCGCTTTTATGATAAAGATAAGGAAGTCTGTTCAAAACATAATAAGACACTTGATGAAGTCGGCAGTTGGAAACGGACAGAAATGCAACTGCGTGATGATAAGGCTCATGCTTTTGCCATGACATTCAAAGACAGACCGCTGGAACTTGGGGAACTGGCTTTCGGGCTATTGGCAAACAACTTACGCTTTGTCGTGCCAAACAGAAATGAAAGTAATAAGAGCAGATGGAAAACGTGTCGGTTTTGGGAACGCTTTTTAGGGGCTGTGGAAGTCTTGAAACTGCAAGTACCGAAACTACATAATTCTCTTGAAGAAACACAGCAATGGCTCACAGAGGGTGGTGTAATTTCCGCTGTCAAAAGTTTTTACTTCTTAGAAGAACATGACGCATTAGGTGGACTGGAAAAAGTGGGAACTATGCTTGATAAGGCAAGATACAGCAATTCCCTTTCCAGTAAACTAACCGCCCACTTACAGAGGATATCAAGGCTCTTTCCAACAAGGAAAGGAGCAGACACCATGAAAGAAAAAAGACGGGATAGTAAAGGACGTATCCT
>JAJBSL010000066.1 GCA_020540725.1 Lachnospiraceae bacterium EP-SM-12S-S03 | reverse complement strand
GAGAGTATGAAACTTTTTCTGTAAATAATGTTTTAGAAGGTCTTCTATGGTAAAATATTTTATCATAAGGAGGCCTTTTATTATGGCAAGAGAAAAGAAACCTGTACACAGAGTACAAATGACAGAAGGAAAACGTAACATCATTCACCAGCTCTTGGAAGAATACGATATCCAATCAGCTGAAGACATCCAGGATGCTCTGAAAGATCTTCTTGGTGGAACCATCAAAGAGATGATGGAAGCGGAAATGGATGACCACTTGGGATATGAAAAATCAGAACGTTCTGATAGCGATGATTCTCGCAATGGTTATAAGCGAAAAAGAGTAAATAGTCGTTATGGTTCTATGGAGATTGAAGTTCCACAAGACAGAAAATCAACCTTTGAACCTCAAGTAGTAAAGAAACGCCAAAAAGACATTTCAGATATCGATCAGAAGATTATTTCTATGTATGCGAAAGGTATGACAACCCGGCAGATTTCAGAAACAATCGAAGATATTTATGGTTTTGAAACATCAGAAGGCTTTATATCAGATGTTACAGACAAGATTCTTCCACAGATTGAAGATTGGCAGAATCGGCCTTTAGATGAAGTTTATCCAATCCTGTATATTGATGCGATTCACTATTCAGTTCGTGATAATGGAGTGATCCGGAAGCTTGCCGCGTATGTGATTCTTGGGATTAATGCGGAAGGTAAGAAAGAAGTGCTTACAATCAGCATTGGAGAAAATGAAAGTGCAAAGTATTGGCTCTCTGTTTTAAACGAATTAAAAAACCGTGGTGTAAAAGATATCCTGATCATCTGTGCAGATGGCCTTACCGGTATCAAAGAAGCGATCTCTGCAGCATTTCCTAAGACAGAATATCAAAGATGTATCGTTCATCAAGTGAGAAATACCTTGAAGTATGTTCCAGAGAAAGACAGAAAAGCATTTGCCACAGATTTGAAAACGATATATCAGGCGGCTGATGAAAAGAAAGCTCTGGCAGCTTTAGATAGAGTGACAGAAAAATGGAGTCCGAAATATCCGAATTCCATGAAGCGCTGGAAGGATAACTGGGATGCTATTTCCCCGATTTTCAAGTTTTCAGCAACCGTTAGAAAGGTCATTTATACAACAAATGCCATTGAATCATTGAATTCCACCTATCGGAAGTTGAATCGTCAGAGAAGCGTATTTCCAAGCGATACTGCCCTTTTAAAAGCTCTTTATCTGGCTACTTTTGAAGCCACGAAAAAATGGACAGCAACGATCCGGAACTGGGCACAGGTCTATGGTGAACTGAGCATTATGTATGAGGGACGCTTACCCGAATAATAAAAAAGGTCAAAAAGACGGGCGGATTTTCCGCCTGCTATTGACATGCAATTTTGTAGCTGTTATATATAAGACAAAGGCGAAAAGCTGATTTTACTCAAGCCTTTCGCCTATCATTATCATAGAAGATCTTATTTACAGACTTTTCTTCATAGTCTC
>JAJBSL010000065.1 GCA_020540725.1 Lachnospiraceae bacterium EP-SM-12S-S03 | reverse complement strand
ACCTGGATTATTCACGGCGTAGCCGTGAAAGTGGCTGAAAGCCACATAGTTACTATATTTTAATTGAATATTGCTTTTCACTTATCAAGTGAATAAAAAAAGAGCATCCGTTTGTGGTAAAATTAAGGTGTTCAAAGCCATTAATAATACAAACAAAGGAGCCCTTCATGAGTATTGTAAACACCTTATCACTAGAAAGCAATAGACAGATTAAAATAAATTTTGATGGAGGAGATTTATCCTCCGATGCAGGCCTGCTTCTTATCAAAGAATTCGTAAGTAAACTTGACATTGATAAACTTTTCAGTCGCTCATTTAAGACTAATGATTCTGCATCATTTAGATATCACACTGACAAGGAGAATCTCCTTCAGATAATCTATATGATTATTGCAGGTTATTTTGAAGATGATGCTTCAGATGAACTTACAAATGACCCAGTATTTAAAGCAGTACTAAATAAAGATGCTTTAGCATCACAACCTACGGTATCAAGATTCTTTAACCGTATGGATGAAGATACTTTAAACCAATTCCTTACGATTGGCAGAATACTTCGAAAAAGAGTTTACAGTATTCAGATGCCACAGGCTGTTATTCTGGATCTGGATTCCACTCTTCTTGATGCATACGGTAAACAGGAAGGCAGAGCCTTTAACTTTCATTATCGGAGCAATGGATACCATCCACTTGTCTGTTATGATGGAATGACTGGGGATCTGATAAAAATCCAACTTCGTGATGGAACACAGTATTCCTGCACTGGAGTGGTTGACTTCCTGCAACTGATACTTGATGAATATCTGAATGATTATCCAACAATCCAAATTCTGCTTCGGGGTGACAGCGGTTTTGCTACGCCTGACCTTTACAAGCAGTGCGAGGAAAATGGCACAAGCTATGTCATCCGGCTGAAGGAGAATGGTATTCTCCGTGAAAAAGCATCCCATCTTGTGGATGAGCTTGATGAAATCACCAGGAATAACAAAGTTGATTATGCGGTAGTTTATGGTGAATTCATGTACAAAGCAGGTCCATGGCCTTATGAAAGGCGTGTGGTTTGCAAGGTTGAAAAGCCGGAAAACCAGATGGTTTACATGTACACATTTGTTGTCACAAACATGGATTCCTCACCAGAGTATCTCATAAAATTTTACTGCAAAAGAGGACGGATGGAAAACTTCATCAAAGAAAGCAAATCTGGTTTTGATTTCGCTTCTGTAAGTAGCCATGCTAGAATCGTAAATGCCAACAGACTTCAGGTACACGCTCTTGCGTATAACATATTTAATTGGTTTAGACGATTGGCGTTATCAGCAAACATGCGAAAACAACGCATAGATACCGTCCGTTTAAAACTGCTGAAGATTGCTGCAAAAATAATTCGTTCAGCAAGATATATCACATTCAAGCTGTGCAGTAGCTGCCCTTATAAGAATGAATTCTATGAGACACTTTCAAATATCGGTAAGCTGAATGTACAGCTGGAATAGCAACTATTAACGAACCTTGATAGCTTAACAATTGCACTCTGAACTCTGCCACAGGGATTTTATACCCTTTTGACGGGTTAATTGAGTGATGTTATGGCTGCATGGATCAATTTTTAGATTCATGGCACAGTTATCGCTTCAGATACTGTTCCGTGAATAATTTAGG
>JAJBSL010000064.1 GCA_020540725.1 Lachnospiraceae bacterium EP-SM-12S-S03 | reverse complement strand
TGTCAAGCGTTTTTGAAAATGTCCCGAAATAATTAAAAGATTTGCACCGGATTTTCCGGTGCATTTTCTCTGTTAGCTGCTTGTTGGTAATGAATCATGTGGAGTTCCTTGGTCAAGGATGCAAAGCACCAAATTGTGGCATGTCCTTGACCAAGGAATGCCACATGATAAAAAAATAATCAAGCAGCTAATAGAGAAGCTATGTGCAGATTGCACTTAGCAAGCTAACATTTCTTCGGTTAATCCATGATTCCTAAATTTCCAGAAGGTTTCACTACGCCATGGATGTTTCATGGAAGGAATGTTCCGTTTTCTAGGTTTCGGAGAACTTGTGAAGCCAAAACTTTTTGATAGTGCTTCTTGTTCTGTAACTAAATCAAGCTCATAGAGTTTATCATTTGTGCTAAATAGTAGTTTTTGATCAAAAGTTTGTATCACAAGCCCTTTTGTTCCTTTTAAATAATGAACTTGAAGTCCTTGCGAATCGATCGTTTTATAGTATTGGTTTTTAAATTTAATGCAGTGTCCACTATCAACAGTTCTTTCGGATATAACGGCAAGTGTTTGATGAATTGTTGATAAATCTGGTTGCATTTCAAAGACAGATTTGTTACTGTTTATAGGAAGAGCGAATTTCGCGTTGTATTTCTTTATGTAGGAGTTCAGAAATACATTTGCTTCCTTTATTGTTTCAACGCCTGCTAGTCGTAGTACGATCGGCAGGCGTTGTTGTAATGTTTGAAAGGCTCTTTCAACGCGTCCTTTCGCCTGTGGTATACTTGTAGTTTTGATTTCTACACCTAATTGTTTGCAAGCATAACTGAATTGTGTGAAGGTGTCCTTTTCCACGTTTTTCGATTTACTTTGCTTGTATTCGAATACAGTTCGTCTGTCTGTATAAAACATGGCGGGAATGCCAAATGTAGTTAAGATCTGATGAAATACATGATAGTAACCATTTAAAGTTTCCTGTGTGTCGAAATAAGCTCCAACAATATTTCCCGTAGAATCATCAATCGCTAAGTGTAAATGTGTTTTTGTAGAGCCGAACCATAAATGTACAGAGGCATCCATTTGTATCATTTCGCCAAAATACGCAGATCTGGGACGCCTGGAGTGAGAATGAGAGATGTCCACAATGGCAGTTTGTAAGGCATCTTGTTTTCGTTTTGAGGAACTTTTTGCATGAAGCTCATGTAACTGTGTTTCAAGTCTCTTACGAACGGTTCTTGTAGTACGAGGAGAGACAATAAAATTTTTGTACATGATATTTGTTAAGGCAGAAGGAGAAATAAAAATATCGTCATTTTCCGCAAGCAATTCACAAGCATGACTAAAAGTTGCATCATAATATTTATGGTTGTATAGGGTAATGATATCGTCAATGAGTGCATCTGAGATGGCATGGGCAGGTTTTCTGCCACGATTCCCATGGATGAAAGCACTTTTCCCCTGTTTTTTGTATTTTGAAATTAATCGGTTTATTGTGCGGATAGTACAACCAAGTTTTAGTGCTGCAGCTTTCTTGTTACCATTATGATCCACAAGGGATTTAATTACATCATATTTTTGTTGTTCGTTCATTCTTAATTCAATCCTTTTCAATTCGTATAACCTCTCAAATAAATAGTGAGGCTTTATCATACACTATATTTTCCATTTGGGACATAATCATAAATGATATATTAGGA
>JAJBSL010000063.1 GCA_020540725.1 Lachnospiraceae bacterium EP-SM-12S-S03 | reverse complement strand
CACTGTTTTTTATTATAGAAAACAGAAAATCGCTATGCCACAGCCTTGGCAGGCCATCGCGCAGCGATTTTGTTCAACTCCAGTTTATAGACATGATTAGTGATATATATGTGAATTTGCACACGAGGTTTATATGAAAAGTATAGAAGAATTAGAAAAATATTTGGAAGACGAGTGTTATTCTTTTGTAGAAATTAACATCGGAAAACATCATGCACACGAAGGGATTGTTATTGAAAAAAATGGTGATGCATATGAGTTTGGATATTCTGAACGAGGAAATAAAAGAATACTAATGGTCCTATGTCAAGATTTAGTACAAGTTAAAATGAGGTTTTCCTCATCTTAACCTGCCATCTGCAATTCGCCTTGTTGAAGCCTACGATACAGCTCTTCATAATCGTTTGGAGACATATAATCACAGTGACTATGAATTCGTTTTGTATTGTAGAATGCTTCTAAATACTCGAAAATCAAACGATATGCATGATCATAACCTCTGATTTTAAAGCGATTCAACCATTCTCTTTTAATCAGGGAATGGAATGATTCGATACATGCATTATCCCATGGATATGCCTTTTTAGAATAACTACACCGCATAGCTGTGGTTACACGTTTATATTCTTTTGATACGTATTGGCTGCCACGATCTGAATGTAGAATCAAAGGCTCATCGATATTGCGTCTTGCTTTTGCTTTTTTTATTGTTTCAATCACGCAGGATACTTCTAATGTTTTAGAAAGTGTCCAGGCAATGATTTTTCTGGAATATAAGTCCATAATACTGGTCAGATAAACAAATCCGTCTATCGTCCAGATATAAGTAATATCAGAACACCAAACAGCATTTGGTCGTTCTGGGTTAAACTGTTCATCAAGGATATTTTTTAATTCGCTACTGAAGTCAGAATCTTTGGTTGTGATGGTCCATGGCTTGACCCATTGAGCTTTGATGCCCATTTGCTTCATATACTTACCAACGGTACGTTCAGAGATGATTTCTCCTGATTTACGTAATTCTTTGGTGATTTTAGGGGCACCATAATTCTGTTTTGATTCATCGTAAATATCCTGAATTTTAGCTTTTACGGATTCACGTCTTTTTTCTGTATTGGAAGGAACACGTTTTAGCCATGCATGATAACTAGAACGAGAAACGCCAAGATGTTTCAACATTCCGGAGACAGAAACTCGGCGTTTCGCCTTATGGGCAGTTTCTGCCATCTCCGTAACTTCGAGATAAATGGCTTCCGTCATTTTCCCAGAATGTTGATTGCTTTTTTTAATACTTCAAGAGCATCCTGTGCATCTCGTAATTCTCGTTTTAATCGTGCGATTTCTTTTGCTTCATCAGAAGCATAGTTACCGGAACCACGGCTTTCAATATCACCTGTTTCACGCAGTTCTTTCTGCCAGCGTGATAATGTCTGCTGACTGATTCCTAAGTTTGTAGCACAGCCTTGCAGTCCTAAGTTCTTGTGATCATGATAATACTGGACTGCATCCAGCTTAAATTGTTTGTCATAGTGCTTTGCCATAATGAGATCCTCCTTCAGTGCGGTACCTACATTGTACCATGATTTTTCTTATAAGGAATTCTCATTTTGACTTGTACTATTTATATTCTAGCACCACTGGGGATAATTGCATATTCCGCAAGAACTGCGCATCCGTTCCAGAGGAACGGAGCGCCATTCCGCTTCAAACTGAGCAAAACTCAGC
>JAJBSL010000061.1 GCA_020540725.1 Lachnospiraceae bacterium EP-SM-12S-S03 | reverse complement strand
AGATGTGACTCGTACGAGTTGCATCTGCCCCCAAAACTTTCCCATAAAAAGAGAAAAAGATGGCTAACGACAACCATCTCCTCTCCGTTCCATGTTATAATGGAACTATGCAAAAACAAGATTATTATAACGAATTTTTTGAATTAGGGCAACAGAAAATTAATTTTAGTTTCTTTGAATTGAGTTTACCTGATGACGATCCAGTCTATACCCTGAAAAAAGTGATGGAGGAGTTAGATTTTTCTGGCTTGTTAGCCAATTGTTCAGATAAGGGAAGAATCGGGTACAATCCAATTATGATGTATGCTGTAGTTACTTACGCAAATATGCGTGGGGTAAGAGCTGTTGACCGTATCGTAGAATTATGTGAAAGAGACCTTGCTTTTATCTGGCTTACCAAAGGGCAGAAACCAAAGCGGGATGCTTTCTATGAATTTAAGAATAAAAAACTAACTGCTGATGTATTGGATGAACTGAACTATCAGTTTCTTCGTCGTCTGCAAAAAGAAGGATTCATCACGTTAAAATCTCTATTTATTGATGGAACAAAAATTGAAGCCAATGCAAACCGCTATACGTTTGTATGGAGAGGAACACTGAACTACCATCTTGCAGGATTATTAGATACCGTTGATTCGGTGTATCAGAAGTATAATGCTCTGATTGACGAAAATGAATATGGCATCAAATATGACATTCCTCATGCTCATATGTTTGTGATAGAAGGAATGGAAAAAGTAAGAGATGTCATTGAAAAGAACCGGACAAGGAAACTGACAAAACATAAAAAATTATCAAATAATACAATCATCGAAATTGACAACTGTTCTCCGCTGGAGATTCTGAAACTCCAGAAAAATCTAATGCAGATCGCGGAACAGGAACACATTACGTTTGTTTATGGAAAAGGAAAGAGAAAATCGGAAATCCAGCAGCTATATGAGGAACTGGAAAGCTGCGGTGAACGTCTCATGGGATATAAAGAGTGTTTTGAAATCATGGGAAAGGATCGGAACAGTTATTCCAAAACAGATTTAGAGGCCACCTTTATGCGGATGAAAGAGGACCATATGAAGAACGGACAGTTAAAGGCCGCATATAATGTCCAGATAGCAGTAGAGAATTATTTCATTGTCCAGGCTTATGTAAGCAATGACCGGACAGATTATAATACATTGATCCCTGTGTTAGAAAAGCACAAAAATGCGTTTGGAGAAATTTTGGAGGAAGTAACTGCCGACAGCGGTTATTGTAGTGAAAAGAATCTTCTGTACTTAAAGAAACATAAAATCTCCAGTTATATTAAGCTGCAGGATCATGAAAAACGGAAAACACGTGCATACACGGAAGAGATTGGAAAGTATTACAACATGAAAACGCAGATATTTGAGGATGAACTTTATTATATCTGCCATGATGGAAGAGAACTTCATCATATCAGGACAGAGAAAAAAGAACAGGCTGGTTATACACAAACCTTTGAGGTGTATGGATGTTCCGATTGCAGTGGCTGCAGACACAAAGAAAAATGTCTCTATAAATATGATGCTGAAAAAGATGCAGAGAAAAATAAGGTCATGAAGATCAATGAACAATGGGAAGCTTTAAAAGAAGAATCCCATGGGAACATCCAGAGTGAGAAGGGGATATTAAACCGTCAGATCCGTTCCATTCAGACAGAAGGACATTTCGGAGATATCAAAGAAAACGATAACTTTCGAAGATTCAACTGCCGAACAGCAGAGAAGGTTTATAAAGAATTCATGCTGTATGCGATTGGAAGAAATATCAATAAATATCATCGTTTTCTTCATGAAGAGATCAAAAAATTTGAAGGAAAAACTAAGGAAAAGACTGCTTAGAAAAAAGAGTGTTTTTGAAAATGCAGTTGAGGGGTTTTTGCGCCCTAAAATGCATACCGAAAAGAAAAAATACAAATCTCCTGTAGAAGATCAGGTATCAAAAACACTGATTACTACAGGAGATTCGTATTTTAAGATTTAGAGCCTAAAAATTGGCATTAACCGACAGCCCC
>JAJBSL010000060.1 GCA_020540725.1 Lachnospiraceae bacterium EP-SM-12S-S03 | reverse complement strand
GAGGGAGAACCTCATGCACGGTTTGATGAGGGGAAAGAGGGCAGAAGCCCTCTAACCTACTCTACATAGGAAAGTTCAAATTTTATTGAAATCATGAATAAAAAGAGCCCGAACAAAGTCGGGCATAGGAACAAGATGACACTCGTTAGAAGATATAAAAACCTTCTACACCAGCCTCATCAGCAAATAAATCATCTTCATTTAAAAAGTAATCCATATCCAGAAGTTCATCCTCGCTCATATTGCGAATGTCCTTAGATGTCATTCCTTCTGGTGGATTATCCGTGTATTTTTTGCGTAATTCCTCGATATTAGGTTTCATGGTATTCTTCCTCCTTCCAGAGGATTATATCATAGAACGTGAAAAAAGAAATCATGCAGAAGAACGCTTTCCGAGAGATTTGGACATTGCTCTCTCATATAGTTCTTCGAGGGCTACGCGTTTATGATTATAATAGAGCTCCAAAAGCTCCATTTTGTGTTTGCAGTCAGGACATTCTAAAGGATCGTAACCGAAAGAAGAAAGAATGGCGGTTCGCCATTGGTTGAGACTTCGGTAAAAACGATGCTTGCTTTTAGAGATAGCACGATAAAGTTTTTCATCTATTTTTCGGTGTCTGGCATATAAGCCGCCGTATCGAATCATTTTAAAGTGTTTTTCAGGAATATGACGGATTAATCTTTTGATGAAATCAATGGCCGGGAGAGTTTCTACTATGTATTTATTATCCTCATGCCGATTGTAATGGAAAGTAACAGTATTCCCGTCATAGTTGTCTATTCTGGATGTAGCAATTACGAGGCGGCCAAGATAACGACCAATGTATTTGACAACTGTTTTAGGATCACAAAGATTCGGTTTGGCATAGACATAGAACCCCTGCTTATGATCGCTGTAACATTTGGACTTGATTTTTTTAAAAGAAGGTCCGATCCTAGATTCCATTTCATTCAGGAGTGCGGTGCGGAAAGCATTGCGAAGGTAGGAGTAGTTAAAATGTTTGACATGACGCCAGAAGCCATCATCACTAAACCCACCTTCTGAAAGAAGGCAATGGATATGAGGATTCCATTTGAGGTCTCTGCCGAAGGTATGTAAAACCATGATGAAGCCGGGAGTGAAGTTTTTGGATTTATTCATTGTAAAAAACATACGAGAAATAACGCTGTTCACAGCATGAAAAAGACAGTGGAGCAGAGAGCGGTCATGGAGAAAAACCCCCCGGAGGTTTTCATCAATGGTAAAGACACAGTGCCGATGAGTAACATTGACCAATTTAAAAGACATACTGGTAGTGCGTTCCATGGCATATTTGTTGCCACAGGTCGGACAAAATCGGCTGTGGCAACGAAAGGGAACAAATTTAAAATTTCCACAGTGGGTGCAGACATACATGGCACCGCCGAAGGAAGGATCGCCACAGCCTAGCATTTTATCGATATTTTCCATCTCAGTATCTCTGGGATGAAGAGTATATTTAATTTCTTCATAATAGTCGGTAAAGATTCTTTGCAAAATATTCATAACTCTATTATGCAGAAAAAAGTAACAAAAAGAAACCCCTATCCCCTCAAGATTGAGGGGAAGGGGAGTTGAATAGGCGAAGCCTATTTTTTATCATTAATGTGTTGATATGATGTGTGATAGAGAAATTTAAAGAAAAATTAAAGCACAGCTTCAATGACAAGGAGCGAGCGCTGGATTAGAATGGAAAAATGTTTTTTGCAAGCACTTTTTGGAAAAATGGAGGTGATTAATATGAGTAGCATATTGGTAGGTGAATTGAAAGATATTTTAGAAGATGTTCCAGAAGACTATGAAGTAATTATGGAAATCACAACGGGATGTGATACGAAAGCTGGGACAAGTATTGCATATATTAATGGTGTAAAGAGAGATGAGGAATTTAAGGAAATTAAATTAAATTTTGTATCTAATTTTTGATTATCCGCATAAATACATTACTTTCAAGCATTTTGAAGTATATGAGAGTATGAAACTTTTTCTGTAAATAATGTTTTAGAAGGTCTTCTATGGTAAAATATTTTATCATAAGGAGGCCT
>JAJBSL010000006.1 GCA_020540725.1 Lachnospiraceae bacterium EP-SM-12S-S03 | reverse complement strand
TGTTATGGCTGCATGGATCAATTTTTAGATTCATGGCACAGTTATCGCTTCAGATACTGTTCCGTGAATAATTTAGGATAAAGTTATTAGTCCGCTTTTTTTGGAAGATTTGCAAAAGGAATTTGATAGTATTAGAGCAATTCAAGTGAAGCGTACCAGAGATAAAAAATTGGAAGAATTCCAAAATAAATTGGCATCACTTACATTTTTTGATCCTGCGTGTGGTTCTGGAAATTTCCTTACAGAAACATACTTGTCGCTTCGTCGTTTGGAGAATGAGGTGATAAAGGAAAAAGTTGGCGGACAAATGACATTGGTAGAGGTAAATAATCCAATTAGAGTTTCTATTCAGCAATTTTATGGAATAGAGATTAACGATTTTGCAGTTACAGTTGCAAAAACGGCTTTATGGATTGCAGAATCTCAAATGTTGGAAGAAACGAAAAATATTGTGTATGGATTTAATGATGATTTTCTTCCTTTAAAGACATATGTAAATATCACAGAAGGAAATGCATTAAGAATTGATTGGAATGATGTAATTCCTGCAGAAAAATTATCGTTTATAATGGGAAATCCGCCATTTGTAGGAGCACGTTGGATGGCGTCGGAGCAGAAGGAAGATGTTGAGAAGATATTTGAAGGATGGAAGAGTATAGGAAATCTTGATTATGTTAGTTGCTGGTATAAAAAAGCAGCTGACTATATGGGAAATTATAATATCAGAGCAGCATTGGTATCAACTAATTCAATTACACAGGGAGAAAGTGTTTCGATTCTCTGGAAACCGCTTTTTGAATCAGGTGTACATATTGATTTTGCATACAGAACATTTATATGGGATAGTGAAGCGTCAATAAAAGCGCATGTTCATTGTGTAATTGTTGGCTTTAGCAGAGCTGTAAATAATAAGCAGAAAATAATTTATTCAGGTGAGAACGCAATTCCGGCGAATAATATTAATGGATATTTGCTTGATGCAGAAAATATATTCATTGAAAAAAGAATGAAACCATTGTGTAATGTTCCTGAAATAGCATTAGGTGGGCAAGCAATTGATGGTGGATTTTTAATATTGACGGAAGAGGAAAAGGAAGAGTTTTTGGAAAAAGAACCACAGGCTTCTCCGTTTTTTAGACATTATATGATGGGAAAAGATTTTATTGATCGAAAGCCGAGATATTGTATTTGGCTTGTTGGAGCTGATCCTGGATTATTAAAAAAATGTCCGATGATATTAGAACGGGTGAATAAAGTACGTGAATTTAGACTTAGTAGTACAAGAGCGAACACAAAAAAAGCGGCTGAGAATCCAACTTTATTTGCATCAATACTTGAACATAAAAATCAATATATTGCGATTCCCAAAGTTTCTTCTCAGAATCGTAGATATATTCCAATGGATTATTTAGATGGTGAAATTATTCCGGGAGACAAATTATTCACTATGCCAAATGCATCATTTTATGAATTTGGTGTATTGATGTCGA
This sequence comes from Lachnospiraceae bacterium EP-SM-12S-S03, assembly GCA_020540725.1. GTDB lineage: Bacteria > Bacillota > Clostridia > Lachnospirales > Lachnospiraceae > Faecalimonas. The sequence continues at coordinate 134,569 of JAJBSL010000006.1, read as the reverse complement.
ATGTTCATATGGCATGGATGCGAGCAGTGTGTGGAAGATTAAAAAGTGATTATAGTTATTCAAACACAATAGTGTATAACAATTTCCCGTGGCCTGTAGTAACGGAGAAGAATCGGGAACAAATTGAAAAATCGGCACAGGAAATTTTGAAAGCAAGAACATTATATCCTAATAGTAATCTTGCGGCTTTATATGATCCTTTAACAATGCCAGCCGAGTTACGGCGAGCACATACTGCAAATGATAAAGCTGTTATGGCTGCGTATGGCTTTAGTACAAAAATGACGGAAGCAGATTGTGTGGGAGAGTTGATGAAATTATACCAGAAAATGCAATGATAAAAGTTTATAGAGCTGTTTTTTGCTCAAAGTAAAATATTTGAAAACATAGAATATTCCAAATCCATAAAAGCTGAATGAAAACCAATATGGGAATTTTACAGGTGGTACAAAATTTGTAAAATTTTCATATTGGTTTTTTTGTAATCTGTAAAAATTATAAATTTGGATATCAAGTAAGGTTTCGGATTTTTGATTTTTATGTATTTTTCAATTTTGGATATGGCTCCGAAATTGGCAATTTTGCGGAAGTGTATCCACACTTCCTGTCCTTGCTATTTTTTAATCACATGGTGATTTCACAGGGATATAGGGCTGTTTAGCCTATTTTTTCTCCCTGTGCTGTGACCGAAGAAATTCGAGGAACCAATTATATATTTATGCTGAATGTGAGGTACTGGGGAGCACAATCCTCAGCAAGATTTCAACATCCGGAAAATGCCGTATTGCTAAAATAGCGATATGGTATTACCGGGGTGGATCTTGCTCTAATGTGTACAGTAACCTCGGCATAAATAGAAAGAATGGGTTTGGGGAATCCCCAGCAAGATAAAAACCTGATGAAAGAACATTTGTCGGAAAGACAATATTGTTAAACACAGGTGGATCTTGCTTTAGAAAATGATTTGCCATAATGAATTAGAACATAGGAGGAGGAAGCGTTAAAAAAGAGAGAGCCATAAGCAACTCTCTCTGTGATAAAATCAAATAGTTATAGTATCAGTGATTCGGTAAGATTACAAAAATCCTTAACAGGAATATTTTCTTTAAGTGGTAAAGCTGTCTCTAAAAAGGTTTCGTCTGCAAATCTTTCGAGTTCAGAATCAAAATATATAATTGAAGCATTTGTATTTAATTGGTATGGTGGAATTGTAACAAAATAATCATAATCTTCATAAGAAGGAGTGGCGCAAGAAACTTTGATTTTTCCGTCCAATTTCAATTTTGCAAATTCTCCATAAATGGCAGTTAAGGCTTTTTTTCTTTCTTCATCAGAAGTAATTCTATCTACATATCTAATATACCAATAATCTATAGTTCCCTCTTTTAATTCAATTAAATAATCGTATGATCTGGGTGTTCCGAATTTTATTGTCCATTCAACTTTATGCAGACTTGTCATCATGGAAAGTCCACGCATTAAGGTAGAAAAAAATTTTTCATGCACCTGAACAGTAGAGAGATCCAGAGAAAATCCATTGTCTGCAATTATCTTTTTCCGTTCCTGTATTTTCTTAGAAGAATATCCCGTTGCATCATATAATTCTTGGATAAGTTCTGGATCATCAATGGCTTTTGCAATTTTATCAATAGTGCTTTTATATGGTCTTCCAGATCGGGCACCGTTGAGCATTCGTGAAATGGTTGCATTATTTAAGCCTGTTTGTTCAGATAATTCTTTTTGTGTTTTTTTCTGTAAAATGATTTGAAGTATATTGATGAATCTTTCCTGATCGTAAACGCTGTCAGGATTTATTAGTGTGCCTGAATTTGATATAAATTCGTTCATGCAAATCTCCTCTTGACTTCTTTGACTTTGTATAAATTGACTTCTTGTATTTTATCTTATCAATTATATCCCTAAAAATCAATTTAAAACATAAAGAAATCAAAAAATGCTTTATTGATATTCTTATAAAAGTCAAAGAAATCAAAAACGTAATTGACATTTTGACTTCTTTGTGTATAATGTAGAATTAAGAAGTCAAAGAAGTCAAACAAATCAAAACGAAAGGAAGGAGGGCTGTGGATTGAAATATAGGGTTGTTTCGGTTTTGAAAGATAATAGACCACGTTTTTTGATTATTTCTGATATTGAAGAAATTGAAATCCTTCCATCAAAGTATTTGAAGCATCTGGATCAGATTAATACTTCTCCGAATACTGTAAAATCCGCAGCCTTCGCACTTTCATATTATTACAATTATCTGCAGGAGCAAACGATAGGATTGGATGAGATTACATTGCTATCCTATTCAGAGCAGAATAAACATTTTATTGATTTCTTGTATTGGGTTAAGAGTGGAAAGCATACTGAGCATAATACACAGACGAGCAATAAGACCTGCAATATGTATCTTGGTGCAGTCTTCAGATACTACCAGTTTTTGGCACTGGAAGATGTTTTGCCAATGCTTAAAGTCTTACGAGTAAAAAAAGTATCATATTTTGACAGTATGGGAGTAAATCATCAAAATGCAGTGAATTCGTTTAAAGGTTTCTTCAAAGAAGAAGAACCTAATCTGGAAGAAATAACATCCGAAGAAATACAGGAGCTGATAAATGCCTGTACGAATGATAGAGATCGATTGCTGATAGCAATGATGGCAGAAACCGGTCTTAGATTAGGGGAAATTCTAGGAATCCATTATACCGAAGATATTGATTTTGAAAGAAGGACGGTTCGGGTAAGGTATCGTGAATCCAATACCAACTTGGCAAGAGCAAAAAATGCAGAATATAGAATGGCTTTGTTAAGTAATACAACTTTTGAGTTCTTGGTTAAGTACATTTCTGATAACCGAAAAAGTCTGATGAACTCGGAGTATCTATTTACAAAATTAACTGGAAAAAACAAAGGAGAGCCATTAGATGCGGATTCTGTGTATAGCATGTTGAAAAGGCTATCCAAAAAAACGGATATCAATTCCCATCCGCATCAGCTCCGACACTATTTTGCGGAGGAAAGAAGAAAAGAAGGATGGGATTTGAATGACATTCGTTTTGCCCTGGGGCATAAGAAAGTTGAAACTACCATTAAATACTTGGGTGAAAATAATGAACGATTGGTAGAAGCGACAGATCAATACTACTCAAATAATGAAAATTTATACCAAATTGCAGATTTTCTGTAAAAGGAAGGAGGGATTACCTTGGCAGTATTAAAAATTGTTCCGAAGTTATATCAGGAAAAAATACCTGAGAAATTAAAGGAAGAAATATCTTTAGTTACGACTGGAGAAGCAAAATACTATAACCGGTTATACAAATTTTTTCAGTATACAGATATACAGTGTACTGCAGATATTAACTATGAAACGAGAAAAATGTATATGGACTCTCTTGAAAAAGAGGATATTTCAGAAAAATATAAAGCGGAATTACTGAGCTTATTTGATCGTTTAAAAATAGAAAATATGCCGGATGTCTATTCACAAGGAAAGCCCTTCTCTGTAGAACAGGAGTTTTTTAAGCAAGACAAATTGTTTTTGCTGTATGTCCCCAATAAGAAGAAAGCACAATCTTTCCGTCAGGTGGTTGATAAGAATGATTTGTTATGGGACTTAACGAGGATACATTCATCACAGTTGGTGCGACAGACAAAAATATTGCTGTGTGAAATTCTGAATATGGATAAGGTACAAAGACATCGAAGATATTTTTTAGAACCATTAAAAGCACTTATACGATTTTGCGATAAGTACGGAATAGATGATATTGAAGAAATGGAACAGGCAGACGAAAACAGATTTTATCTGTATTTAAACAAGGAGTCGGAAATTATAAAAAAACAGGCTTCTAAGATTGTTGAGTTTGCGAGAAGAACGTTATTTCTGACAGATTCAGAGACAAATTGGCGAGCGTGTATCTGGTATATGGATAGGTTTCAGTTTGATAAATCGAGAATCAATGCTAGTTCACCTGTTAAAAGCCTTTCATTTATTAATATTTACGAAAAAGAAAATCGTTGGTATTTACAATTATACGCAAAATATTTGGTCGGGATATCGGATCTGTCTTTATCAAATATCCGAAATACAATAAGTTTTATTTCACAATTTTTAAAATATCTGGATGGACAGAGTAAGAAAGTAACTGAACTGGAGATACAAGATATAGAGGGTTATGTGTCTGTTTTGGATAAGTCCGATATTAAGTATTCTACTTTTAACCGATATATCACACATATGCATACATTTCTACAGTTTTTGAAAATGAAAAATATTGAAGTGTTGAAGTTTTATCCGGAACGATTTTTAAAAAAAGGTTTTTCAGAACACAATGAAAGAAGTGTTCCAGAAAAAACAATTGCTCATCTGATTAAGGAGCTGCCGGCATTCCCAGAGCATTTACAGTTGATGTATTTGATTTTGTTTTGCACAGGAATTAGGAAAAGCGAGGTTTGTACAATAAAATCGGGAGCCTTTTATTCACAAGGCAATGAGAATTGGATGCGCATATATCAAAGCAAAATGCGGAGAGAAAAAGTCATTCCTGTTCCCAGTTTATTGGTTGGACTGGTGAATGATTATGAAAAAAAGTACGGAATAAAAAATGGGGAGTATTTATTCAAAAATAAAAAGGGTGGTGCATTTAATGGACAGACATTTTCAAATCAGATGATTCGGGAGTGTAAGGTTCGTGGGATTGCCTGCGGAGATTATATCTTTAGAGCACACGATTACAGACATAACCTTGCAACTTCAATGTACGGAAATGGGGTTTCTATACAAGGGGTACGAGATTATCTAGGACATTCAAGTGAGAATATGACAAAACAGTACATTGATTTCATGCCGGAACGTATTGTATCGGCTGAAGATAAATATTTCTCTAAAAATCAGTCATTTAAATTGAAAGGAGCAGAAGATGATGAAAGGTAATATTAATTTGATTTCGTATGACTGTTATCAACAAGCTACAGAAAAACAGTTGGCAGGACTGAAATGGAAGGAAAACAGGGTGTACTACATATCAGAGATTCATAATGAAAAGATGCAGGATGAGATTTATGGGTATATCGATGATAGATGTAGACGTTTGTCATTATCAACAGTAGTAAATGATATTTACAGATTTGATCTGTTGAAAGAATTTCTGAATGAGAAGTGTACAAGTTGTAGTAGCATCACTGATAAAAAATGGGAAGAACTGGAGAGAAGTTATAAAGCATTTTTATATAAAAAAGGATTGGCGCTGTATGTTAGAAGAAATAGACCGGATAGGCGGAATGTTGAGCAACAAAGTAGCGCTCAGATTTCTTTTCTGAAAATGTATTATGAGTATGTTGTGAAGTGTAAAACAGCAGATATTCCAGAAAATGAAAAAGATGTATGGGATATGAGAAAGTTGGATATTGTGCCAAGGAGTAATCCGATTCGTGGAAGATATAGATTAGATTTTCGTGAGATCAGGCAGAAAGAATTTAAAGAGATAATAAAGAAAATATTGTATAGCCACTGCCAGACAAAAGCAATGGGTAGTATAAAAGGTGAATTGCGTGGATTCCGTCGGTTTGCTAGTTTCATGTATGATCGATTCCCAGAAGTAAAGCACTTTACAGAAATTAGCAGGGATATGATAGAAGATTATCTGGTTTATATAAAAACGGATACTGGTCTTACATCAGTCAGTTACACGACAGAGCTGTCGGTTTTGGATAATCTGTTGGATGAAATAGGGCGTGAACTGGAAATAGGAAATATATGCAACCTTTTTCTGTCCAGTGATTGCAGAGCATATGACAACGCTTTACCAGAAGCGTATTCAGATGCAGAAATCAGAAGATTTAATTGTGCATTAACAAAATTAAAGCCCCAGTTAGGCAGATGTTTAATAATACATCAGATGCTCGGTACAAGAATAGAGGATACGTTGACTTTGCGAAGGGATTGCTTATCTGAGAAATCTGGACATTATTTTATAACTATTATCCAGCAGAAAACAAGGAAATATAAAAGACCAGTTAGCAATCAGCTGGCAGAATTGATTAGAAAAGCAATAGAAGTTTCAGAAAAGGAGCATCCAGATTCAGAATATATTTTTCTGCAAGATAATGGAAAATTGTATACAGATTCAATGCTGAAATATCATGTAAATATCATGATTTATGAAAATGATATCAGGGATGATAATGGAAATTATTTTGAGTTTCGTACACATCGTTTTAGACATACTTTTGGAGTAAAACTTACAGAAATGAAATTAGATGATGATAGCATTGCAAGGCTGTTGGGGCATAAGGATACACGAACCATACCACATTATCGGCGGTTAAGAAACGAAGCATTAGCGGAGGATACAAAGGCTGTACGAGATGAAATGAATGAATTATTAGCACAATACAGGAGGGAAAAGCAAAATGCAGAAACACGATAAAATGGTAGCACTGGCAAAAGAAAAAAGTGCGGAAATGACGGAAACAGCAATAACAGCTATTGAAACAATGTATAGAAAAAATATAAAAATTTCAGTTGCTGAACTTACAAAACTAACAGGACTTTCCAGAGGTTTTTTCTATAATAATCCGAATGTGAAACAGGTCATGATGGAATTGAAGGAAAAACAACAGGGAATGATATTGCGAAATCCTAAAAGTGATGCTATTGCAAAAGCACAGGAAGCACGGATTAAGAGTTTAGAACAGAAATTATCCGATAGTGTTCCGAAAAACGAATATGAAAGTCTTCAGAAAAAATATGAAGAATTACAGGTGAAATATAGTCAAATGAAAAAGGGAACACTGTTGAAGATGTACGACCAATTATAGGAAGAAAAGGAGAATATTTTATGCAGAACGAAATTTATGATGAGAAAAATGGACTTACTTATATGTTATGTGGTGATTATTATTTGCCAAAATTGGCACTTACAGATATCGAACCAACTTATGGGAAATATGGGATGCTTCGTAAAAGCTATTTACAGGAACACAGAAAGGCAAAATATCAAATATTGTTGTTACAAGGAAAACTTGTCGAGCATTTGAATCAGATTGATGCAGAAGCAAGGGATAGGGAAGAACAATTAGTAAAACAGATGATGGAGAAACAAGGAATTACAGAGAAATTAAAAAGGCAGGACAACATGGAATGGACAAGGAGGATGAATGCCATTTGTCATGATGCAGAAGAGATGATTTTGACGGAAATGATATACACAAAAGGATAATGAACTGCATTGGATAGCAAGAATTTTGCAGCCCGGATAGCAAAAAAGTGGAAGTCCGGATAGCAAAAAAAAGGAAGTCCGGATGGCAAGATTCTTGCTGTCCGGAAAGACAAAAAAGTGAGGGATTAAAAATGTTGGTTAAGTACATAATAAAAGTGTTTTTATATTTAATTCTTGCAGTAATGACATTGATTCGCTGGTTATTAAAAATTCCGATGATGTTGGGAAATATTTTGCTTTACTTTTTATCAATTATATTTATTCTGACAGGTGTTTTGAGTTATGGATTTGCATTGGAATCTGCAAGAGAATGTGGGCGAATGATAATAATTGGGATGGCATTTGGTGCAATACCAGACTTTGTCCCATTTTTGGGAAAAAGTTTAGAGACATTGGTTGCCAAACTGTTAAGTATGACAAATGAATGAGAAAGTCAATATGAAAGAGGGCTGTGAAAGGCTCTCTTTTCTTTTTGCAACTGTGGAATGGCAAGATAATAACGTTATATACAGTGTATATTAAGTACAGATATTGTATTTCTGCATGATGGGAACATAGGGAGTCCATATAAAGGCACTGAATACCGGGCATGATGGATCTCTGAGTACAGGACATGCCAATAGTCCGGGAGATATGATCTCCAGGCTGGAAACAATGGTTCTCATGGGAATGAATCTTCCGCTTTCTGCAATTCAAAGGCAGATTGCTTCCGGAGTGGATATTCTGGTTCATCTTGGAAGACTTCGGGATAAAAGCAGAAAGGTATTGTCCGTGGAGGAGATTGCAGGGTGTGAGAATGGCACTGTAATAAGAAATGTATTGTATCGTTTCCAAGAAACAGGCATGAAAAATGAGAGAATAGCAGGAAAGTGGGTGAAGGAAAATGAGATGAAAAATCGAGAAAAATTACTGGCAGCGGGATATCAAACGGAAAGAATATGTGGTGGCCGCAATTAAGGGGATAGGAATCTTCGGGTTATTGATCTACTTGTTTTATAATGCGGTATTGGCAGGGGTCATCCTTTCTCCGTGTCTCATCTTCTATTATAAAAACTGGAAGAGAGAATATGTCAGAAAAAAGGAACAAGAATTTCGTATGCAGTTCGGAGAGGCTTTGAAGGCTTTTATGACGGCATTAAATGTAGGGTATTCTGTAGAAAATGCAATTCGTACAATTCCAAAAGAGATGAAACTTCTGTTTGGAAATGATGCAGTTATTATTTGGGAATTTTCTTATATGATCCGGCAGCTTGAGATGAATGTGACGGTAGAAAAAGCATTTTATGAATTTGCGGGAAGAGTCAAATCTGAAGAGTTGTATAGTTTTGTAACTGTATTTACGACTTTGAAAAGAAGTGGCGGAGATATGATCCAGGTGTTGAAAAATACTATAGATAAGATCTGTACCGGTATGGAGGTCAAACAAGAAATCGAGACAATGATTGCTGCAAAGAAGATGGAATTTCAGATCATGACGATGATTCCTCTTGGAATTATTGTTTATATGAAAATAAGCTTTCCTGAATTTATGTCGGTACTTTATGGAAGTGTGGCAGGAGTTGTAGTGATGAGCGGATGTCTGGCTATATACATCGGAGCATGGTATTTGGGGAAAAGGATGTTAGAGATTGAGGTGTAATGTGGATAAAAAGACAAAAAGAAATATAGGACTTGTATTGGCAGCAACAATCCTGTTGGCTCTTCTGCTATTTATTCAGGAACGTGATGCAGCAATTGTCAGCGAACTTGAAAGAAAAAGTTATGGAGAAGGGAAAAAGAAAGAAACATTAGAAGTGACCATCGGAGAAGAAAAACTGGAGGATCCTTTTGAAATAGAAATCAATGAACGGGCATATGGTGAACAGGAATTGCAGAGAGTTTTCGGACAGGCAATGGAGGAACTTCCTAAGATCATACTTGGTGAGAATGAAAGTCTTGATCATGTGGAGCAGAATCTGAATCTTGTTACTGCAATGCCGGATCAGCCGATTGAAATCAGATGGGAATCCCAAAGAAGAGATATCATAGATGCTACAGGGGAAATTCAAGGAGAGAATCTATCTGGAGAGGGTGATCTGGTAGAACTTCAAGGACTTCTTACATATGGAAAGGAAGAAGCTCTCTATATAGTGAATGTCATGGTATACCCGAGAACACTTACGAAGAAAGAAGAAATGATAGAGTCACTCAGGAACTTAGTGACATCTTCGGAAGAACAAAGCCGCCAGGAGGCGGTTGTAAAGCTTCCGAAAGAAGTAAATGGAAAAACACTTATATGGGAACAAAAGAAAGAATATAAGAGTATTTGGATTTTGGTGCTTGGTACAGTTGCTGCCATATTGTTATGGATGCAGGAAAAGCAGAAAAAACAGAAAGAACAGGAGAAAAAGGAGAGACAGATGCGAATGGACTATCCGGAAATAGTAAATGGCATTGCACTCCTTGTAGGAGCCGGGCTTACTGTAAAAAATGCATGGAAGAAAATTGTGGATAACTATGAAGAGCAAAAGGACAAAAAAAAGAAACGTTTTGCATATGAGGAGATGGCGAATGCTATGCGGGAAATGCAAGGAGGCATTACAGAATCGGAGTGTTATGAGCATTTCGGGAAACGGATAGGAATATCTCCTTATGTAAAGCTTGGAACGATTCTTTCCCAGAATTTGAGAAAAGGAACAAAAGGTTTGACAGAGGTACTTTCGAAAGAGGCCGGCAGAGCATATGAAGAGAGGCGTCAAATGGCGAAAAAGCAAGGAGAAGAAGTGAGTACAAAGTTGCTTTTTCCAATGAGTCTTATGCTGATCGTGGTACTGGTCATCGTGATCGTTCCGGCATTTCTTTCTATATCGTTATAAGGAGGATGATGTTATATGAAGAGAATCAAAATGTTTTTTCAGACATTGAAAAATGACCGGGGAATCGGAGTTGTGGAAGTGATTTTGATTTTGGTCGTGCTGATAGGACTTGTTATTATCTTTAAAACACAACTTACAGATATCGTAAATTCTATTTTTGACAAGATTGTAAGTGAAAGTTCAGGAATCTAAGAGGGATCAGATATGAAAAAAGGAGAGGTGACAGCGTTCTTAAGCTTGATTTTTATCTTGCTTCTGTCAGTTGTAGCATCTGTAGTAGGAAGTGCATCTATGCAAGTACTGAAAAACAGGAAAAGAGGAGACATGGATAGAGCTTTGGAAAGCGTATTTGCAGAATATCAGAAAGATATGCTGGAAGAGTTTGAGATCTTTTCACTGGAAGGAACTTATGGAACCGGAGAATTCAGCGAAGACAATCTGACAGAGCGTCTTGAATTTTATGGAATGAGAGATGCGGATCAGACGATAAGGAAAATACAATTTTTGACGGATGATTCAGGGCGTCCTTTTCGGGAACAGGTCATTGCTTACATGAAGCATAGGATGGGAATAGCTCAGATGGAAGAACTTGCCGGACTAACCGGAGAGTGGGAAAACCAGACAGGGAAAACAGAACAGTATGAGAAAGAAGAAAGCGATGTAGAAACGAATCTGGAAGAATCCCTTCAGGATGCAGAGCAGTCATTACCGGAACAGGATAATCCGATTGGAAATATAGATTCAATAAAGAGAGCAGGTCTGGTAAATATTGTAATGCGAGGGAAGGAAGTGTCTGATAAATCCGTTACAACAAAGGAACTGCTGACTCACCGATCCTTACAAAAAGGAAGGGGTGAATTCAAAGTAAAGGATGATACGACAGATATGACATCGAATCTTTATTTTTCTTCTTATCTGATTGAGAAATTTCATGCTGCAGATAAACTTTCTGACGATGGAAAGCTGTCTTATGAGTTGGAATACATTATAAACGGAGAAGAAAGTGACAGAAAAAATCTAGAAGCTGTTTTGAGAAAGCTGGCAGGTATACGTCTTGCGGCAAATTATGGATATCTTTTGACGGATGCAGGGAAAAAGGCCGAGGCAGAAGCTATGGCTCTTACTTTGGCGGGAATCGTAGCACTGCCTGCCCTTACCGGACTTATAAAACAAGCTATATTGTTGGCATGGGCATTTGGAGAGAGCATTATGGATTTGAGAACACTTCTGGGCGGTGGGAGAATACCACTTACGAAAAGTAAGGAAGAGTGGCAGTTATCGCTGACCGGACTTTTAAAACTTGGAACAGCAGATGATCCGGGAACAGGAAGAGATTCGGAACATGGACTTAGTTATAAAGAGTATCTTCGTATGCTTCTGGTATTTGAAAAGCAGGAACATTGTACAATGAGAGGTTTGGGAGTAATGGAAATGCGGATGCAAAAGAAATTGGGTGATTTTTTCAAAGCAGACCATTGCATCAGCAAAGTGGAGGTAACAACGAAATGTAACTTAAGAAGAGGAATTTATTATGAATTCTCAACACAATACGGATATCAATAGGAAAAGAGGTGAACAGAGATGTCCTTTCAAAATTTTTATTCCCAACCAACACAAAAAGAGAAACTATCTGAGAACATACGAAAGAAAGATGCTTTAAGAAAGGAGGAAGACTCTGCTATGACACAATCAATATCATCTTTCCCAAAAGATGAAGAAAGGACATCTCTGTTCACCTCTTCGTCAGGAAGTATATCTGTGGAGGCGGCGCTTGTAACACCGATTTTCTTTCTTGCAGTATGTTGCCTTTGCTATTTACTTGAAATTATGTCCATTCAATCTTACGTCCGTGGGGCGCTCCATGATACAGGAAGGGAAATTGCAAAAGAAGTTTATATGATGCCGGCAGTTTCTCCTTCCAAAGTAGAGGAAAAGATGGTGAGCTATATTGGGTCGGAACGGTTGAACAGAAGTATTATTAAAGGAGGCAGTACGGGACTTGATGCAAGTGGAACGGTTATCATGCCAGGTAATGGAATAATACAGATGCATGTAGAATATGAGATTCTTCTTCCGATTTCCATGTTTGGGAAACTTACGATGGCATGTGAAGACGGATTTCGTATCAAAGGATGGAATGGGTATTCACAAAACGGGATGTTTACACCCCGAGAGGATATTGTCTATATTACAGAAACCGGAGTTGTGTATCACAAGGATTATCATTGCACATATTTAGAACTTTCCATTCAGATGGTGACAAAAGACAGTGTTAGCTCTATGCGCAATGAATATGGAGAAAAGTATCATGCATGTGGGATATGTGGAGGGAACGGTAAGAAAGTTTATATTACTGGACAAGGAAACAGATATCACAGTTCTTTGGGATGCAGTGGGCTAAAGAGAAAAGTATACGCAGTTCCGGTATCGGAAGTTTTAGGGAAAGGAGCATGTTCAAGGTGTGGGTCATAATATTTTTATTTATTTGTACAGTACTGGATATAAAAACAAGGAGGCTTCCGGTATGGTTTATGATTGTGGGAAACGTTGCGGCAGTTGTATTTCGCCTTCTTAACTGGGGGCAGAATACGGCATTATGGATTGGAGGTATTGTCATTGGCATTGTGTTTCTATTGCTTAGTAAATGGACAAAAGAAGGTTTTGGATACGGGGATAGCTGGATGATATTGATTTTGGGAATCAGTCTTGGCCTTTGGGATATTTTGCTGCTACTTAGCATTGCCCTTTCATGCGCAGGACTCCTTGCACTTTTTCTTTTGGCAAGAGGAAAGTGGTCCAAAAAGGTTGCCTTTCCATTTGTACCGTTTCTAATGTTGGGATATGTAGGGGTGTTGTATTTGTGAAAAAGGTAAAAGGAAGCGCGACGGTAGAACTTGCGTATATGATGCCGGTTATTTTTCTCGCTTTTATTGTAACAATTTATATTATATTCTATTTTCATGATAAGAATATCTTAATAGGAGCAGCTTATGAAACAGCGGTTGTGGGGGCACAGAAGGTACGATGGGATGAAGAAGATGCAGAAAGTCAGATGAAGCAGCTTTTTAAGGAACGAATCAAAGGGAAATTTATCTTTTTTGCACAAGCTTCCGCAGAAATTGAAATCGGTGAAAAGGCGGTTAGTGTAAATGCAAGAGCGGCGAAAGGACGGATGAGAATGCGTACAAGGCAGAGGGCAACAATTACGGAACCGGAGAAATATATCAGAGATTTAAGAAGGGTTCAGAATGCATGGAAACAAAATATAAGCGAGGATTAGATCATACATATTTGATACTGGAACTTCCTATACTCTATGAGGAGGATTATCAGATGAAGATGATGCAGACGAATAGAATAGAAGGGCTTCTTTCAACGGCGGGGCAGGGCATAGATGGAAAGAGTCAGTATTTTTATGAAATAAGCGGGAAAACATCTTTGCGTTCTCTTTATGAAAAGTCGGAAATGTCGGGAGAAGAGTTGGGAAATTTGCTTTCTCAGCTTCTGAAGGTGATAAATACAGTGCGAAAATTTATGTTGGATGCGGGGAAAATACTGTTTGATCCGGAATATATTTTTTATGAAGACGGAAAATACGAGTTCTGTTATCTTCCGGCAAAAGAAACGGAGCTATGCAAAGAATTTCATAAACTTACGGAGTATTTTGTGAGCAGAATCGATCACAGGGAGCAGAAAGGGATCCGGATTGCTTATGAACTCCACAAGGCAACGATGGAAGAAAACTATAATTTGGAGAAAATGCTTGGGAAAATAAAAAGAAAGGAAGAAAAAAAGAAATCATACGAAATACCGGAAGTGATTATTACAGATATGGATTATGAAAAGGAAGAAGAAGGAAATCCAAAGAAATCAATTTTTCGGGAAAATTCTGTCAAATGGAAAAGGAGGAAAGGAGGAAAGTGGGGAGATTGGGCAGAAAAGTTGTAAAATAGAAAAAATTATCCTATAATAAAATGCAATAGGAGGAGAAAAATCATGCAGCAGACTAGAAAGCCGATCATTACAATTATACTTGTATCTGTCAATGTCCTAATATTTATTTGGCTATCTTTGTTTGGAATGACAGAGGATGCAGCTTATATGCTGCAGCATGGAGCAATGTATCTGCCGTTAGTAGTGGAAAAGGGTGAGTATTACCGCATGTTTACCTGTATCTTTCTTCACTTTGGTTTTCAACATCTTATGAATAATATGATGATGTTATTTTTCCTTGGAAGTATTTTGGAAGAGGAACTTGGATGGTGGAGGTATGGAGTACTTTACATAATCAGCGGAATTGGCGGTAATGTGTTATCAGCGTTGTATGATTTGCGGACAGGTTATTATGTTGTATCGGCCGGGGCTTCCGGCGCTATATTCGGAATTATAGGAGCACTATTTTTGATTATTATCAAAAACCGCGGACGCATTGGAAATCTGAGCGGACGAGGAATGCTTTTTATGGTGGCGTGTAGTCTTTATCACGGTTTTACAAGTACCGGGATTGATAATATGGCACATATCGGCGGAATTATAACCGGATTCTTAGTGGCGGTAGTCCTCTATCGGAAGCATGACCGTAAACGTAGTACCCTGGAATGGAACTGATGTGACAGAGACTGAGCCTTTATGAGCCTCTGCAATGGATTTTACGATGGCCAGACCCAAACCGGTACCGTTATCTTTGTATGTAGTAAATGGAGTAAAAATATCGGGTAAATGTGATGCGGGAATCCCACATCCGTTGTCTGTGATTTTTATGATAATGTGGTGAGATTCTTGTGTGGCTTTCAGGTGTATTTTTCCTTTGTGAGAAGTGGCTTCCAAAGCATTTCGAAGAAGATTTAAGAAAAGCTGGCGAAGCTTTGTGGCGTCGCCCCGGATAGGGCAGAGGTTTTGATCAATTTCGGCTGTAAATTCTATGGGATCGTCTGCAGAGGCAGAAGCGAAGGACAAAACAGTATGTTTTAAAAAGTCCGATGTGTGAATGAGCCGTTTTTGAAGGCGGTTTCCGTTATTGTACAAAGACAGCTCCTCCAAAAGTTTTTCCATAAAATCAATATCTTCCCGTATGTTGGACCAATGAGCGTAATCGGATACTTCAGGATGTTGTTTTTCAATCAACTGCAGAGTACTTGAGAGTGTGGTAAGAGGATTGCGTATTTCATGACTGATCCGGCTTAAGGCAAATTGATGGGAATCCAATAATTTTTTTATCAAAGCAGCATTGTGTGAATTTTCTTCCATAAGTTTGTGTAATTGTTCTGTGTCTTGTAATGTAAACATAAAAAATCCTCCTTTGGAAAGTGTAACATTGCGGATTACAGGATTCAACAAAAACAGGGGACGAAATTTCGACAAAAAGAAAGAGAAAAGGAGAAAAAAGATATGAGAGATGATAATTGTATTTTCTGTAAAATTGCAAATGGAGAAATTCCGGCAGCGACACTTTATGAGGATGATGATTTCCGTGTAATATTAGATCTTGGTCCCGCATCGAAAGGACATGCACTGATTTTGCCGAAGGAGCATTATGCAAACCTTTATGAACTGGATGATGAGGTTGCTGCAAAAGTTCTTGTGCTGGCAAAGAAAATGATCAAAAAGCTGACAGACGTGTTAGGTTGTGATGGATATAATCTTGTTCAGAATAATGGAGAAGCAGCAGGCCAGACAGTACATCATTTCCACATGCACTTAATTCCAAGATATGAAGGAGATCATGTAGGTCTTACATGGGAACCGGGAACATTAAGTGAGGAAGATAAAGAGGAAATTCTTTCAAAACTAAACTAGACATGATGAATATAAGACAAAAGAAAAAACAGGAAATGAAAGTAAAATGAAAATATGTGGAATAAAAAAATTCGACAGCATATACGAGGAACATTATGAAAAAGTATTTGTAGCAGCATTAGGCTATATGAGAGATCGTTACTTAGCGGAAGAGATTTTTCAGGAGACATTTTTGGAATTGTATATGAGAATCGATACTGTTCATAGCGAAACGGCAGAAAACTGGCTTTTGACAGTTGTAAAGCATAAATCGATTAATATGCTGAAGTACGTGGCAACGAGGCAAGAGCAGATAGGATATTTTGAAACAGATCCGGATGAAATACCGAGTGATTTTTATGGGAACATTCAGAGAATAGAAGAACAACGGGATTGTAATAATCTGAGCAGAAAGATCTTTGATGAATTGTACCAGGAGAATGTAACATGGTATAAAGCAATTGTGAGAGTCTATTGTTTTGGAAGATCCCAAAGAGAGGTGGCAGGAGAGATGGGGATGAATATGGGAAGATTTCATTCCATGCTATTTCGGGCAAGAGGCTGGATAAAGAGACGTTATGGAAAGCAGTATAGTGAACTGTTGGATTTAGATAAATGAGGGGAATCCTGAATAGAAAATAGAATGTGCAGTTAGCACATTCTATTTTATGAAATAAATTTAAAATTATTTAGAAGCATTTTCTATCAGACCAATGATGGTGTCAATGGAATTCTGTTGTCCAGACTGACCCATGGCCTTGATATAAGTCTCACGATTATCATATAGATTTCGGATGGAAGAAAGAAGTTTATCATTGGTAAGTTCTTCTTCTTCAATTACAATGCTAAATCCCTGACGTTCGAAAGAGCGGGCATTCAGAATCTGATCGCCGCGGCTTGCGCTTGCAGAAAGAGGAATCAGAAGATTTGGTTTGCGAAGAGCAGCAATTTCGCAAATTGCATTTGCTCCGGCACGTGAGATAATCACATCTGTAAGAGCAAACATGTCTTTCAGTTCATTCTGTACATATTCAAATTGTACATAGCCTTTTAAATCTTTTAAGGATTCATCTACTTTGCCTTTGCCGCATAAGTGGATGAGCTGGAAGTCTTTCAGAAGCTCAGGCAGGATTGCACGCACAGCGTTATTTACTGCAACGGAGCCAAGACTTCCGCCTATGACAAGAACGACAGGTTTATCGGATGTGAACCCGCAGAAGTCAAGGGCTGCTACTTTGTTGCCGGATAATAATTCCTGACGGATAGGAGAACCGGTTAAGACAGCTTTGTCCTTAGGAAGATGTTCAAGAGTCTCCGGGAAGTTACAGCATACTTTCGTAGCGGAAGGGATGGATAGCTTGTTGGCAAGTCCGGGTGTCATATCGGATTCATGGATGATGGTAGGAACATGGCGGCGTTTTCCGGCCATGACTACAGGAACAGATACAAAACCGCCCTTCGAGAATATGACGTCAGGTTTTAAGGTTTTAATTAGTTTATCGGCTTCCGCAAGTCCTTTGACAATGCGGAACGGGTCTGTAAAGTTTTTCAGGCTGAAATAACGACGGAGCTTACCGGATGAGATTCCGTGATATGGAATATCAAATTGTTCGATCAGCTCTTTTTCAATGCCATGGTAGGAACCAATATAGTGAATATCGTAATTAAGTTCTTTTAAACGTGGTAGCAAAGCAATGTTAGGGGTGACGTGACCGGCGGTACCGCCCCCTGTAAGTATAATTCGTTTCATAATTTCCCTCCGAAATTCAATCTCTATGATTTATATTAAACAGATTTGAAATAAAGGTCAAGGAAAATGCAACAGAAGATGAGGTTTTAATGATGGAAAAAGGAAGAGAGTCAATGACAAGTCTTTCTGAGGAAGAATTGCAGAAAGAAGCAGACACAGTTAGAGAAATGATGAAGGATTCAGCAGGACTTCATGATGTGGAAGTACCGGAGGAAGTACACAAGAGGCTTGCGGAGAGAATTCGAAAATATGAGGAAGAAAAAGCAGTGGAAGGATTGTCCGAGAAAGACAGAGAAGCCCTTCGCCTTGGAAGAGAGATGCAGGAACAATCCGAAAAGAAGGTGGTAGTTTATAGACAAAAGAAACGCAAAGTGTGGGTCATGCTGGCAGCAGTACTTGTGATGGTAGTTGGTATCGGAATGACAAGTGTAGGCGGGAAAAAGATTATAGTTGATGTATTTGAAAAAAACTTTGGTGGCAGTGAGAAGACATATGTGAACACGGATGAAATAGAATCGGCAGGAGGATCGACAGAGCATAAAGCATATGCAGAGATTGAAAAAGTATTTGGAACAAAAGTGGTTCGACTATCTGAAGTTCCAGAGAATACAAGATTTTTAGAGATGCAATTAGATCAAGAACTACAGGAAGCGATTTTTTATTATTTAGTAGAAGAAAAAGTTTTATCTTATAGAATTGTATTCCCATATGCAGAAAGTTCTAATGGTATGGTAATTCAAGACAATTTACGTCAGGAATATGTCATTAAATTAGCAGAAACAAATATTATGATTTCTGAGTATGAAATTCAAGATACAGGAGAATTGGAGTATTCAGCGCAATTTATGTACAAAGATAGCCAATATTTCCTTACAGGCATTATGAATCGGGAAGATTTTGAAAAAGTTGTAAAAAATTTAAACTTTTTTTAAAAATAGCCGTAAGTTTTTCTCTTCAAATTTGTATATATTATAGAGGCTTTTAAAGGAGGAGAAAAATGAAGAAAAAATTAGTAGCAATTATGACAGTTATGGTAATGACGGTTGGTGTATTTACGGCAATTCCGTCGGAGACAGTAAGGGCAGCAGAAGAATCCATGGTAGATGGTTCTGTTCTTTTAAATGATGCGGAGGAGTCTGTCGGAGAAATGGATCCTGAAGCAAGAGGACAGTATCTGCAGACAGGAAGTTCCAAAATTGTAAGGGCAGGCACAGGAAAAATTACAGTTGGAGCAACCACCATTGCGCAGAAACAGGTTTCCAATATCAAAGTATCAGTAAGAGTGGAACGGCTTGTAAATGGGAACTGGGTCAGTTACACATCCTGGACAGCATCCAAAGCAAATGCGTATTCCCTTACAACGTCAAAGACATTGACAGTGCCGAGAGGATATTATTATCGGGTGATTTCGATTCACAATGCAAATTCAGATAGGGGAACATCCGATACAGATGCTCTATATGTAAGCTAGGCTAGAACCATTCCGGGGAGGCTGTTGCAACCATTGCAGCGGTCAGGCAATCGGATCGGAATCTAGTTTGCGTTTCTTTCCGGACTTTTAACATCACATATAAAAGTTATCCGATTGAAGTTTTTGCAATGGTTGCAACAGCTTCCCAGGAGGGTTTCATATTTTTTTCATCATATACATTTCTTTGGGACTGGCATTCGTGCCGGTCCTGTCTTTTTGTGCGGAGATTGTGCAGTTGCACGATCCTTTTATAGAATTACTCTTACAGTATACTGTATTTTTATGAAAATATAACAGGTAAATACTGGAAATTATATATCCGAATTGAATACCATTTATGGAAGCGAACATCACAAGTGTATGGGGAGGGAAATGGATCCAATAAAAAAGCCGTAGAAAGAGTTATCTTTCTACAGCCTCTTTTAATGCCTGGGCTAACTGATCCGGGCAGGATGTTGCTTTTGGTCCGCATTTGATTCCTTCCACGCGGGTAATGACTTCTTCGACCGGCATGCCTTCTACAAGTTTGCCGATTCCCTGCAGATTCCCGTTACATCCGCCTGTAAAGTGTACATTGTATACTTTGCCGTCTTTGATATCAAAAGAAATATTTTTGGAACATACGCCATGTGTTTGATAGTCCATGTCTGCCTCCTTAAAAATAATAGTAAATTTTTTTGACAGAGTAAGTATAACAGAAGTTTTGAAAAAAATCTATGTTGCATCTTATAGAAAAAAATGATATAAGTTATAGAAAATCAGTCATATCATCTGTTATACTAAAAAGAGATGTTCGAAAATAACGAGTAAAACACATGAGGAGAAAAATTATGATAGGAATAATAGGAGCAATGGCCGATGAAGTGGCATTATTGCAGAAAGAAATGAAAGCAGAAGAGATTATAGAGAAGGCCGGAATGCGGTTTCACAAAGGGCAACTTTGTGGAAAAGACGTTGTAGTGGTGCAGAGTGGAATTGGGAAGGTGAATGCGGCACTTTGTGCGCAGATACTTGTAGATGTATTTCAGGTGGAGATTCTGATTAATACAGGAATCGCGGGATCTCTTGATGCACAGATTGATATCGGAGATATGGTGATTTCTACGGATGCGGTGCAGCACGACATGGATACAACCATATTTGGAGATCCGCTTGGACAGGTGCCAAATATGGATACCTTTTCATTCCCGGCAGACGAAAAACTTGTAGAGCTTGCGCGTAAAGTAAATGAAGAGACGAATCCGGATATTCAAACATTTACAGGAAGAATCGTAAGTGGGGATCAGTTTATTTCTTCTAAGGAGATCAAGGAACATCTGGTGAGTACGTTTGGAGCAAAATGCACAGAGATGGAAGGTGCTGCCATTGCCCATGCCGCATATCTGAATAAAGTTTCGTGTGTCATTATTCGTGCTATTTCGGACAAAGCTGACAATAGTGCGGAAATGGACTATCCGACATTTGAAAAGATGGCAATTCTCCATTCTTCAAGGCTTGTGAAAGGTCTGCTTGCGGCAATGTAAGAAAATGCTATAGAAAATAGAAATGAACCGGAAACGATATAAGTGTCGAATGCCGTATTTATGTAGAAATATGTAGAACGAATTTTCGCCCTCCTTCTTGGAATTACGCTATAATGACGTTAATGAAAAGAAGGAGGGTTTTCTATATGTTAGAAACAATTATGAATTCCTATGCAATTTTCTGGGTGATGGGAGTAGTTGCAGGGGCAGGTATTATTTGTAAGATTATTACAGCGTTTACACTAAAGAGACTTGTAAGAGCAGCAGGGAAAATGGGAAAGAGCAGTCAAAAGCTGATGAAGCTTGTAAAGGCAAAGTTTGAACATGCGTTTATGCTAAGTGACAGAGTGGATAATGTAGGTGCTTTTGTGGAAAAGTATCTTTACGAATACAGAGTTTTTGGATTACGGTTACATACATACAGATATTTTGTGAAACAGAGCGTATGGCTGTTGGGAATATTAGGCCTTGCCGGAGTGTTTGTAAGTTATGGACAAGCCGGAATGGAGGAAAGTACGTTCCGCTATGGTGCGATTGGAGGAGCGGCCATGGTTCTGATGTTTCTTGTCCGCATTTCTTCAGATGAGGAGCATCAGCTTGAGGTGGTGAAAACGTATATGATCGATTATCTGGAAAATATATGTGCGCCACGATACAGTAAACAACAGGCTTTGAAATATCAGAGAATGGAAAATGTAATGAATGAAACCATTGTGGAGGCCGCAAAAGAGGAAGTCATGGAACAGGATGTACATAATCGGGATCCGGAAATGAAAGAACTCAAAATATCCGACGAAGTACAAAAACCGGAGATGGAGGAAAACAAAATACCGGAACCGGAAATGGAGCCAGAAGAATGTTTGCAGCCGGAAATCAAAAATATTGAGCTTAACAAAGAGGAGACAGTAAGTGAAAAATCTGTAGAAGCAGATAAGGATAAGAAATGTGAAACGGAACCGGAACAGGAGAGGAGAATTCCACAGGAAGTGATTCTAAGAGAGATATTAGAAGAGTTTTTAGCTTGATAAATATTTCGTCGTTTGATAAGATATCAGTATATAGAGTTTTGGCAGCAGAGAAAACTTTATGAATAGAAAATATACAGATATTTTTATCAGAGAGGATTGGTATCATGGCAGACAAAGTAACATTTGATTATTCAAAAGCATTATCATTCATCAGTGAGCATGAGGTTGATTATATGAAAAAGCTTGCTGTAGATGCGAAAGATTTACTTGTAAGCAAAGAAGGTGCCGGCAATGATTTCTTAGGATGGATCGATTTACCGGTAGATTATGATAAAGAAGAGTTTGCTCGTATCCAGAAAGCGGCAGAGAAGATTCAGAGTGATTCAGAGGTATTGTTAGTCATTGGAATCGGTGGTTCTTATCTTGGAGCAAGAGCTGCAATCGAGTTCTTAAGACACAGCTTCTACAATATGGTTTCCAAAGAAATCAGAAAGACACCGGAGATTTACTACGTTGGTAACAGCATCAGCAGTACATATATCAGACACTTGATTGATGTAATTGGAGACAGAGACTTCTCGATCAATATGATTTCAAAATCAGGGACAACAACTGAGCCGGCTATTGCATTCCGTGTATTCAAAGAATTACTGGAACAGAAGTATGGAAAAGAAGAGGCAGCTAAGAGAATTTATGCAACAACAGACAAGGCAAGAGGATCACTGAAGAGCCTTGCGACAGAAGAAGGATATGAAAGCTTTGTAGTTCCGGATGATGTGGGAGGACGTTTCTCAGTTCTTACAGCGGTTGGTCTTCTTCCGATTGCAGTGAGCGGTGCGGATATCAATAAACTGATGGAAGGAGCACAGGCAGGAAGAAAGCTTGCTCTTGAGAGTGACTTTGAAGAAAATGATGCATTAAAATATGCGGCAGTTCGTAACATTTTATTACGTAAAGGAAAGACAATCGAAGTTCTTGCCAACTATGAGCCAAGTCTTCACTACGTTTCCGAGTGGTGGAAGCAGTTGTACGGTGAGAGTGAAGGTAAAGACCAGAAAGGTATTTTCCCTGCATCCGTTGATCTGACAACAGATCTTCATTCTATGGGACAGTTCATCCAGGATGGAAACCGCATTTTATATGAGACAGTATTAAATGTGGAGAAGTCAACAGAAGAAGTTGTACTTAAGGAAGAGCCGGTTGATCTGGACGGACTCAATTACCTTGCAGGCAAGACTGTTGATTTCGTAAATAAGAGTGCAATGAACGGAACGATCCTTGCACATACAGACGGAAATGTGCCGAACTTGATGGTGAACATTCCGGAGCAGAATGAATATTACCTCGGACAGTTATTCTACTTCTTTGAATTTGCATGTGGAGTAAGTGGATACTTATTAGGAGTGAATCCGTTTAACCAGCCAGGTGTAGAAAGTTACAAGAAGAACATGTTTGCACTTCTTGGGAAACCGGGATTTGAGGCTGAGAGAGAAGAATTATTAAAGAGATTATAATTTTTGACAGAAAGAGGGAAGCGTTATGCTTCCCTCACTTTGTATAGGAAATCATAGAACATACCAATAGAATTTATGATTGAACAGTTTATGGGAAAAGGAAGTGGCGGAGATGTTACCAAATCAGGTTTTGCAAAAAACAATGAGAGATATGGGAGAAATTGTGGGAGAAAACTGTTCCATATGGAATTCGGAAGGAGTATGTCTCGCACACTTTGCATCCATCAGTGAAATGGATCGAAGAGAAATCCAGGAAGTTATCCAAAACATGGACGAGAGGGAAAAAATAAAAGAGGCAGGAAAGAGTTTCTTCTGTATTTATATGGAGGAGGAATTAGTATATATTCTTGTTATCCACACGGAAAAAGAGGGAACAGAAGTAATCGGAAGACTGAGTGTGAAGCAGATTGAAACATTGATACAGGCATACCAGGAACGAATGAACCGAAATCATTTCATGCAAAATCTCCTTCTTGATAACATGCTTCTTGTAGACGTGTATAATCGTGCAAAAAAACTGAATGTGGCGATTGAAGAGAGAAGAGCAGTTATTGTGATCGAACCGAAGAATCCGGAAGAGAATCTTGTTCTTGAAACATTAAAAGGGATTTATGCCACAAGTACGAGGGATTTTGTAACTGTTGTGGATGAAGGACATATTATTCTTGTGAAAGCGCTGGAGGATGGGGAAGGCTATAAAGAATTAAATGATGTGGCAAAGTCTATTGTGGATATTGTAAATACAGAGGCCATGGTAAATGTGCGTGTGGCTTATGGAACCATAGTATCGGAGATACGGGAAGTATCCAAATCCTATAAGGAGGCGGGAATGGCATTGGATGTGGGTCGGATTTTCTATGAGGAGAAAAATATTCTTGCATACAATGAACTCGGTATCGGACGATTGATCCATCAGCTTCCGGTTTCGTTATGTGAAATGTTCTTGAAAGAGGTATTTGCCGGAAAAGCTGTGGAGCAGTTTGATGAGGAAACATTATCTACGGTGCATAAATTTTTTGAAAACAACTTGAATATTTCTGAGACGGCGAGACAATTATTTTTACATAGAAATACTTTAGTTTACAGACTTGAAAAAATTCAGAAGAAAACAGGGCTTGATGTCCGAGTTTTTGATGATGCACTTACATTTAAAATTGCATTAATGGTTGCAAATCACATGAAATCCTTGCAAACACCGGAGGATAAAGCTACAATGTATACCAACTAGGGAGAAGGAGGAA
Organism: Lachnospiraceae bacterium EP-SM-12S-S03; assembly: GCA_020540725.1. Classification (GTDB taxonomy): domain Bacteria; phylum Bacillota; class Clostridia; order Lachnospirales; family Lachnospiraceae; genus Faecalimonas. The sequence continues at coordinate 110,243 of JAJBSL010000006.1, read as the reverse complement.
TCAGGCATGATAAAATTATATGACAAAGGCATGTACCTTGTAAACGGAACAGAGATAAAAGAAGAAGCAGGGATTTCACGGGAAGAAGCTGCGAAAAATACGATCGCATACAGTATTCTGAAGAATCATAATACTTCATCTGACATGGAACACCTGCAGATCAGATTCGATAAACTGACTTCCCATGATATTACATTTGTAGGAATTATTCAGACAGCCCGGGCTTCCGGACTTGAAAAATTCCCGGTGCCATATATTCTCACAAACTGCCATAATAGCCTTTGTGCGGTAGGTGGGACAATCAACGAGGATGACCATATGTTTGGACTGACTTGTGCAAAAAAATATGGTGGAGTTTATGTACCGCCTCATCAGGCAGTCATTCATCAGTTTGCAAGAGAAATGCTGGCAGGCGGCGGGAAAATGATCTTAGGGTCTGACAGTCATACTCGTTATGGAGCCCTTGGAACAATGGCTATGGGAGAAGGCGGACCAGAGCTTGTAAAACAGTTGTTGAGCAAAACATATGATATTAAAATGCCTGAAGTTGTAGGAATATATCTGGATGGCGAGCCGTCAATCGGTGTGGGTCCACAAGATGTTGCCCTTGCCATTATCGGTGCTGTTTTTGCAAATGGCTATGTGAACAATAAAGTAATGGAATTTGTAGGACCGGGTGTGGAAAATTTAAGTGCGGATTTCCGTATTGGAATTGATGTTATGACAACGGAGACAACATGTCTTTCCTCTATCTGGAAAACAGATGAGACGATCCGCGAATTTTATGAGATCCATGGAAGAAGTGAAGATTATAAAGAATTGAATCCGGGAGCAGTTGCTTACTATGACGGAATGGTTTATGTAGATCTAAGTAAGATCAAACCGATGATTGCCATGCCGTTCCATCCAAGTAATGTTTACACGATTGATGAAGTGAATGCGAACTTGAAGGACATTTTGCATGATGTGGAACAGAAAGCTCTCATAAGTCTGGATGGAGCGGTAGAGTATTCACTTCAGAGTAAGATTCGAAATGGAAAATTTTATGTAGATCAAGGTATCATTGCCGGATGTGCCGGTGGTGGATTTGAAAATATCTGTGCGGCGGCGGAGATCATCAAAGGAAAAAATATCGGTGCGGATGAATTTACATTTAGTGTCTATCCGGCAAGTACACCGATTTATATGGAACTTGTGAAAAACGGTGCAGTTGCTGATCTTATGGCAGCAGGAACGATCGTGAAGACAGCGTTCTGCGGACCTTGCTTTGGTGCGGGAGACACGCCGGCAAATAATGCGTTCAGCATACGTCATTCCACAAGAAACTTCCCGAACCGTGAAGGTTCTAAGCTTCAGAGTGGACAGATTTCTTCGGTTGCACTGATGGATGCGCGTTCCATTGCAGCAACCGCAGCAAATAAAGGATATCTGACATCCGCAGAGGATATGATGGATAGGGAATATAAGGCGCCGAAATACCATTTTGACGGAAGCATTTATGCAAACCGTGTATTTGACAGTAAGGGTGTTGCAGATCCGTCCGTGGAAATCAAATTCGGTCCGAACATCAAAGACTGGCCGGCAATGTCTGCATTACCGGAAAACCTTGTGTTGAAGGTTGTATCTGAAATTCATGATCCGGTCACAACAACAGATGAACTGATCCCTTCCGGAGAAACATCTTCTTACCGCTCGAATCCATTGGGACTTGCACAGTTTGCGCTTTCCAGAAAAGATCCTGCATATGTAGGTCGTGCGAAAGAAGTGCAGAAGGCACAGAAAGCAATCGAAGCTGGACAGTGTCCATTGGAAGTTTTGGAGGAACTGAAGACGGTTATGCGCGTAGTACATACAAAGTTCCCAAACGCCGGGGAAGGAAATCTGGGTGTAGGAAGTACCATTTTTGCAGTAAAGCCGGGAGATGGTTCTGCCCGTGAGCAGGCAGCATCCTGTCAGAAAGTGCTTGGCGGATGGGCCAATATTGCCAATGAGTACGCGACGAAACGTTATCGTTCGAACCTGATCAACTGGGGAATGCTTCCATTTATTACAGAGGAAGAACATACTGCCCTTTCTTTCAAAAACGGAGATTACATCTTCGTACCGGATGTGAGAAAAGCGGTGGAAGACAAGTTAAACGAGATCAAAGCCTATGTTGTGGGGGATGAGTTAAAAGAAATAATATTGAAACTTGGGGAGATGACGGATACGGAGCGAGAGATTATTCTGAAAGGATGTCTGATCAATTATTATAGAGGATAAAAAAGTTTGGCGAGGTGCTATGAGGAGCACTTCGCCATTATTATTTTAAAAGATTAAAAAGTGGTATAAATGTATTGCTCATTGATAATATCAGTGATATACTAATGATAATAACAGAAATAAAAGAAAAGGAGAAGGAAACGATGAAAAATTAAAGTATCTGTTAAACGGAATATATGAAAAAGAAAGGAAGGGATAAATAGGTGAAAAAAACAGATGAAAAATATACATCATATGTGCAGATACTAAAGGAAGAATTAATTCCGGCTATGGGATGTACAGAACCGATCGCGTTAGCATATGCGGCGGCAAAAGCTAGGGAAATATTAGGAGAAAAACCAGATCGTGTAATAATTGAGGCAAGTGGAAGTATTATAAAAAATGTAAAATCTGTTATAGTACCAAACACAGATTCTCTGAAAGGAATACCGGCAGCAGCAGTAGCGGGAATAATAGCTGGACAGGCGGAAAAAGGTTTGGAAGTTATTTCTAACGTAAATGAACAGCAGATTATAGAAATGAGAGAATTTTTAGAAAAAATTCCAGTTGAAGTACATCATACAGATAATGGAATTACTTTTGATATTATTATAACGGAATACTTTAAAGAGGAATATGCTAAAGTTCGTATTGCTAATTATCATACGAATATTGTATTAGTCGAAAAGAACCATAATGTGATATATAAGAAAGATGTAGAAGGTGAAAATGAAGAAGGACTGACAGATAGAACACTTTTAAATATGGAAAGCATATGGGATTTTGCAAATACAGTTGACATTGAAGATGTAAGAGATATTATTCGTTGTCAAATTGATTACAACACAACAATTTCTGAAGAGGGACTTAAGGGTGATTATGGGGCCAATATAGGAAGTGTTCTATTATCTATGGAAGGAAATGATATTCGTACACGTGCGAAAGCAAAAGCGGCTGCAGGATCAGACGCAAGAATGAATGGGTGCGAACTTCCAGTAATCATCAATTCAGGTAGTGGCAATCAGGGAATTACATGTTCGGTTCCGGTTATTGAATATGCAAAAGAATTAAATAGTGGAGAGGAAAAACTATATAGAGCATTAGTATTATCAAATTTAATTGCGATTCATCAAAAAACCGGTATTGGAAGATTGAGCGCATATTGTGGTGCAGTTTGTGCAGGAGCAGCGGCAGGAGCTGGAATAGCTTACCTTTGTGGTGGAGAATATAAAGATATTACACATACCGTAGTGAATGCATTAGCAGTAGTTTCGGGAATTGTATGTGATGGAGCAAAAGCATCTTGTGCGGCTAAAATTGCATATGCCGTAGATGCAGGAATTCTTGGGTATAATATGTATAAGTCTGGGCAACAATTTTATGCTGGTGACGGAATTGTAACAAAAGGTGCTGATGAAACTATTAAAAATGTTGGGCGTCTCGGTAAACAAGGTATGAAACAAACAAACGAAGAAATTATAAGCATTATGGTTGGGAAAAAATGTTAAAAGGAGAAAGTTATGACAAAAAAAGAACGTGTAATTGCAGCAATTGAAAAAAGAGAAACAGAAGGGATACCATCTAGCTTTTCGCTCCATTTTCCACAGGATAAGAAGACAGGTGAAGCATGTGTAAAGGCACATTTGAACTTCTTTAAAGAAACAGATACAGACATCTGTAAAATAATGAATGAAAATTTAATTCCGGTTTTTGGGAGAATACATTCACCGGAAGACTACGATAGATTGATTCCAGAAATGACATTAAATGATGACTTTATGAAAAGACAGATAGAATTAACCAAAGCAGTCCTTGAAGGTTGTGAAAAAGACGTATTTACAATGGGGACATTACATGGAATTTGTGCTTCGGGTATTCATCCAATTGAACAGGCCGGTATTAATTATTATGCGGCAAGACAAATGCAAGTGGACTTTTTACGTTGGGATGAAGAAAAAATGCTTTCAGCAATGCAGAGAATAACCAATGTACTTTGTGATTTAGCGAAAGCATATATCGAGGCAGGAGTAGATGCTGTTTACTATGCAGCGTTAGGTGGAGAAAGTTGTTTTTTCACAGATGAGGAATTTGAAAAATGGATAAAACCATTTGACTTACAAATTATGGATGCTATCAAAGAAGCTGGGGGATATTGTTTTTTACATATTTGTAAAGATGGTTTGAATATGAAAAGATATCGTGAATATGCAGAACATGCGGATGTTATAAACTGGGGAGTATATGAAGCGCCATATAGTTTGCAAGAAGGGAAAGAACTTTTTGAAGGAAAGACAATTATGGGTGGATTACCGAATAGAAGTGGTGTTCTGATTGATGGGACTGAAAAAGAAATTGAGGAAGAAGTCAGAAGTATCGTCAATTCTATTGGAAGTAAAGGATTTATTTTAGGGGCTGATTGCACGCTTGCAACAGAGCAAGACTTAGAAAAAGTGAAAATGGCAGTCAATGCTGCCAGACAATACAGATAGATATGTCTGCAATAGAAGTAAAATAGTTTACAGTATGATAAAAATTAATATTAGAAAATAAAATGGAAAACTCCGAAAAGAATTTTAATGATAAATAAATCTTTTCGGAGTTTTCTGATAAAGGAATAAAAATGATGTAAATATTAATTACCCATGTTATTTCCATCGTAGAAAAGAGAAACAAGATTTTTCAATATTTCTACAATTTTTTCCATAGATTGAATAGAAACAAATTCATGACGTCCGTGACCGTTTTGAGCTCCTGTGCATAAGTTTGGACATAACAATCCCATATAAGAGAGTCTGGCTCCATCAGTTCCGCCGCGGATTGGATTTACAAGAGGAGTAATTTGGGCTTCTTCCATAGCTGTAAGAGCATGATTTATTAAATCCGGGCGACTTTTGATTTTTTCATACATATTAAGATAACTTTCTGTAATTTTAATCTCGATCGTATCTTTTCCATATTTTTTATTGAGAAAATCAGCAGCATTTTTAATGAGTTGTTGTCTTTTCTGATAAGAACTATAATTATGATCTCGTAAAAGATATTTCATCGAAGATTTTTCGGCACAACCTTCAATATGGTTTAAGTGGAAGAAACCTTCACGGTTCTGTGTACACTCTGGTGTTTCATAAACTGGTAATAAATTGTGAAATTCCATAGCAATTAGCATGGAATTTTTTAAAACGCCTTTAGAATATCCTGGATGCGCAGAAATACCATGAATTGTTACTTCTACATCCGCTGCATTGAAATTTTCATATGAAAATTCACCTAAAATTCCACCATCTATAGTATAACCAATAGATGCTCCTAATTTTTTTAAATCTACATGATCTGTTCCACGCCCAATTTCCTCATCGGGAGTAAAAAGAATGCAGATTTGAGGATGAGGATGCTGAGGATTGCTTATAAGGTATTCTGCCAAGGTTATAATCTCGGCAATTCCAGCTTTATCATCGGCACCAAGAAGTGTTGTTCCATCAGTAACGATCAAATCTTGTCCGATGAAATTTTTTAAACTTGGGAAAGTAGAAACACTTGTTACAATATTTTTTTCTTTATTGAGTACAATATTTTCTCCGTTATAATTCGTAATAACGCGTGGGGAGATGTTAGCACCACTCATGTCAGGAGCAGTATCCATATGTGCAATAAGTGCCAAAGGAGAGGAGGTACATCCTTCTGAAGCTGGAATATGTGCATAGACATATCCGTATTGATCCATCTGAGTGTCTTCTACTCCTATATTTTTAAGTTCTTCTGTAAGGTATTTGGCGAATACCAGTTGCTTGGAAGTAGATGGAGATAATGGGTTACAACTGTCTGACTGTGTGTCAAAATTAATATAAGTTAAAAATCTTTCTTTTATATTCAAAATAATCACCTATCATTATATTTTTTATAATTAGAAAAGCTGCTGTCCATAAATGGAAGCAGCTTATTATTCATGTATTAAATATGAAAATTATTTATGGAAATGTAAGTGACAACATCCATCTCCAGCAGCAATTGTTTTTTCAATATCAAGTGTAAGTCCCATCTGATCGGCAATACCACGATCACCATCCATTGCCATATCGCAAAGTAACTCTAATTCTTTTCCTTCGTATCCAAGCTTTTCCCATGCCTGTACGAGTGGACACTGATGGAATTCAGCAACTAAATCATCATGAGTTGCTTCCAGAATATCGATTTCCATATTTTTGGCACCCTGTCCACTAAAAAATACATTACCAAAATCGGCAGCACTTGTTGGATCTTCGCATTTCGGCTTGTACATAGTCTCGCCATGAATATGACCGCATTTTCGAATTGCTTCACGACACATCTTTTCAGCATCAGCTCCTTGCTTTTTTGCTTGTTCATAAAGAAGTGCCATCCATGTAGCACGATGTTCTACAGCTCCTCTACAAGCCATTGTTGCTGCGTCAGTATTTTTTGGTTCATTATGTTTGATTGACATTTTTAAGTTCTCCTTTTTGATTAAATTTAAAATATAGTTAACATATAAAATATAACAATTAATTTCAAATTTAGTCAGGCACACAAGAATAACTTAAATTTAGTAAAGCACATATATCGGAATTAGTCAATGTTTATTCAAAATATTAAGTGAAATTGGGAATATGTACAATTAAGAATTGAAGAAATGTATAATATATACAAAAAAATAAAAATTACAAATAAAATATTGACGTTTTTGTTGAATACTGATAATATCAGTGATATAACAATAATATATCAAAAGTTTGGCACACGGATGATTGAAACTAAAATGAGATAAGAGATAAGGAGGTAGATAGACAACATGTTTAAGTACATAGTAAAACGTCTGTTTGGAGTAATCCTTACATTTTTCGGAATAACTGTACTTGTTTATCTCATATCGGAAATGGCGCCTGGAAGTCCCTTAGAAATGCTTATGGCAGATCCTATGGCAACAGAAGAAACAATGAAAGCGTTGGAAGCGCAGATGGGATTGGATGATCCTGCGATTGTACAATATTTTCGTTGGCTTGCAGCTATGCTACAGGGAAATCTTGGAATTTCCTATAGAAATAGTCTTCCGGTATTAGAACAGGTGTTGGAAAAACTTGGACCTACATTAATACTTACCATTTCATCAACAATTTTATCAATTTTGATTGCAGTACCTCTCGGAATTATGTCTGCATATAAACCATACTCAGCATGGGATTATATTTCATCAGGATTTGCGTTTGTAGGAGCTTCAACACCTACTTTCTTTACAGGTCTTGTTATGATTTATATTTTTGCAGTTAAATTGAAAGTATTACCTATGGGAGGAATGTATGATGCGGGAGTGCATACGCTAGCTTCAGCATTACAACATTTGATTTTGCCTTGTTTGGTTCTTACGGTATTTAATATTGGAAGTATCTTAAGACAGACAAGAGGCAGCATGATGGAAATCTTCAATGAAGATTACATTAGAACTGCAAGAGCAAAAGGAATAGTAGAGTCAAAAGTGGTTATTGTTCATGGATTTAGAAATGCATTAATCCCTGTTGTTACCGTTTTAAGTACGATGATTCCATTTATGTTTGGTGGAGCTGTTGTGGCAGAACAAGTATTTAGTTGGCCAGGACTTGGAAGTTTAATGGTACAATCTATTAATTCCAGAGATTATCCAATGGTTATGGGAATTACAGTAATTATTGCGGCGGCAGTTTTGATCGGAAATGTCTTAACAGACATTGCATATGGTCTGTTAGATCCAAAGATTAGAGAAAGTCGTTAAATTTATCTGGAAAATAAATAATAAAAAATTAAACTGACAATGTTGTAACAAAAGGAGATAAAAGGATGTCAGAAACAATAGCTGTAAAAAGGGACTCGAGTGATCGAATTGTAAAAAAAGACTCGTATTATAGAGATGTATTGAAACGGTTTACGGCGCATAAATTAGCTATGTTAGGTCTTGCTATCATTCTTCTGGAAGTGCTTCTCGTGGTAATTCTTCCGGTTGTAATGAAACTGGATCCTTATACATCAGATATACAAGCGTTCGGAGCAGCACCTAGTGCGGAACATTTCTTAGGAACGGATGATACAGGACGAGATGTATTTGCTCGGTTAATATATGGTGGACGTGTTTCGCTTCTGGTAGGATTACTTTCAGCAATTATCAGTCTTTGTATTGGAGTTCCATTAGGCTTATTAGCAGGATACTACAAAGGAATATGGGAAACGATTGTTATGAGAGCCGCAGACATATTTATGTCATTTCCATCTATGATACTGATTCTTGTTTTAGTGTCGTTGATTGGCCCGTCAGTTTGGACGGTTACACTGGTGATCGGAGTGTTGGGATGGACTGATTTTGCTAAGCTGATATATGGTAATGTCTTATCTGTAAGGGAAAAAGAGTATGTGGAATCTGCGAAAGCGGTAGGAACGAAAGATTTGGCTATACTAATTAAATATATTATTCCAAATGCGTTTGCTCCTATTTTAATTAATTTTACTTTCCGTACAGCGCAGGCAATTATACAGGAATCTGCATTGAGCTTTTTGGGAATGGGAGTTCAGCCTCCACAAGCATCATGGGGGAATATATTATATGCAGCACAATCCATTACTGTGCTATCGTCTAAACCGTGGCTTTGGATTCCGCCTGGAATATTGTTAATTCTTACGGTTTGTAGTATTAACTTTATTGGCGATGGAATTAGAGATGCGTTGGATTCAAAAATGAAAATAAAAAAATAATTTTTTAGTGGAAGGAGAAAAAGTTATGAAAAAAAGGTATACAAAAGTAATGGCAATGATCATTGCCGGTGCCGTATTACTTTCGGGATGTGGTGGTGGAAAAACACCTAGCAAAGAGAAAAAACAAGAAGGCGGAGAAAAAGTAGTTACGGTTGCACAGACTGGCGATTGGGATAAATTTATGGTTATGGACACGACCAATGCTGGTGCGGATAATGTGAATGAATTGATGTTCGATCGTCTTATGGTTTTGAATACAGATGGGACATTTGGACCACGTCTTGCAGAATCATGGGAAACTAATGAAGCTCAGGATAAGATTATTTATCATTTGAATAAAAATGCAAAATGGCATGATGGTGAACCTGTAACAGCAGAAGATGTTGTATATTCAGCTCAAGTTGCTTCGTCTTCAGAATATTTCTATCAAAGACGTATTCGTATGCAGTATTTTGCAGGTACAGATGAAACAGGATGTGAACTTTCAAAAGATAGTATTGAAGTAAAAGCATTAGATGATCATACAGTAGAATTCACATTAAAGACACCAATGGATCCGTCGATTATTTATGCATTGGTAAATCGTGACTTCTTTATTATTCCACATCATCTTTTATCAGAAATTTCTGATGAAGCTTTAGCTAACGATCCGTTTTGGCAGAAACCAATTGGATCAGGCCCTTGTATTTTCGATAGTATGGAATCAGGAGTTTCTATAGAATTTCTTGCGAATAAAGATTACTATTTACAAGCACCAGATTTTGACAGACTCGTATTTAAGAAAGTACAGGCATCTAATTTACTTTCCGGTTTAATGAGTGGAGAAATTGATGTCCTTTCAGGAAATACACAGCTCCCGTTAGCAGATTGGGAAGCTGCTAAGAATGCCGAAGGTGTAGTTGCAAAATCTGTTCCTACATATGGATATCAGTATATGGCAATGAATACTTCAAGAGAATATCTTACAGAGGATGTTAGACATGCAATTAGTTATGCAATTAACCGTCAGGTTATTGTTGATCAGTTGTTACAAGGAGAAGGCCGTATTGCAATAGGACCTCTTGCAGATGACCATCCATATCGTAATAAAAATATTCAGCCAGAATATAACGTTGAGAAAGCAAAAGAAATTATGAAAAAAGTGAATTGGGATCCAAACCGTAAACTTCAGGTTCTTGTTTCAACAGGTAATGAAGTGCGTGAAAAATCAGCAATCCTGATTCAGCAGGATCTTGAAAAAATTGGAATTAAGACAGAAATCCAGACACTTGATTTCCCGACACTTTTAAATAATGCTCGTAATGGAGATTATGATTTATGCTTCATTGGTTCTGCCGGTTCAGTAGATCCTTCAGAGTCTGTACCGAACGTAACAGTAGGGTATATGAATAACTTTGCACAGTTAAGCGATCCGGCAATCGGGCTTAAAGGAGAGGAAGGAGCAAAGGAAATTACATTTGAAGCTCGTAAAAAAGTATATGATGAATATCAGCAGTTACTTTACGATCAGATGCCTATGGCATTCTTGTATCATACAAATGACCTTTTTGCTTATAGTGATAAGATTGAAAATGTTAGAGAGGGAGTTCTCGATTACAATATTAACAAAAATGTATGGGAATGGAAAGTTAATAAATAAACTGTTTTGATATTTTCCATGCGAAAAGCGAGGTATTTGAAATGTCCGAAAATTTGATTGAAGTAAAAAAGCTCGTCACACAATTCTTGGGTAAAAACGGAACAGTTACAGCAGTTGATGGAGTCTCATTTACAATTGGAAAGGGAAAAACGCTTGGAATCGTTGGAGAATCTGGATGTGGTAAGTCTGTGACAAGTATGTCAATATTAAAATTAATTCCGAAGCAGACCGGGAAAATAGCATCGGGAGAAATACTATTTAAAGGCAAAGATTTGACGAAACTTTCTGAAAAAGAAATTCGTCAAATACGTGGAAATGAGATTGCCATGATATTCCAAGACTCAATGACAGGTTTAAATCCAGTAATGACAATTGGAAAGCAGCTTGCTGAAACAATAACCGCGCATAGTAAGATGGATAAAAAGCAGGCATGGGAGAGAGCGGAAGAGATGCTGGCAAAAGTTGGCATCCCTTCGCCAGCCCAGCGGCTGAAAGAATTTCCACATCAACTTTCCGGTGGTATGAGACAGAGAGTTATGATTGCAATGGCACTTTCATGTGATGCGGACCTATTTATAGCAGATGAACCAACTACAGCATTGGATGTTACAATTCAGGCACAGATTTTGGAATTAATGAAAGAATTAAAGGAGAAAGAAAATAAATCAATCATGTTGATTACACATGATATGGGTGTGGTAGCAGAGATGGCGGATGATATTATGGTAATGTACGCCGGTAAAGAATTGGAATGTGGAAGTGTAGAGGATATATTTAAACATCCATTACATCCATATACATGTGGTTTATTAAAATCTATCCCAAGATTGGATCAAGATTCCAGTGAGCGATTGTTTAATATTCCGGGATCAGTTCCGGATCTGAGTGAAATGCCTAAGGGATGCAAATTTTGCACAAGGTGTTCAGAAGCTTGCCAGAAGTGTAGAGAAAAAGAACCTGACCTTTATCAAGTTGGTAAACAAAAAGTTCGTTGCTGGAAATATGCACCAGAGGGGGTGGAGTAATGGCGCAGAGCAATAATGTACTAGTTGAGGTTAAGGATGTAAAAAAGGAATTTGTTACGTCAAAGAGTCTTTTAGGAAAACCTCAGAAAATTGTCCATGCAGTAGATAATGTGAATCTTAAAATTTATGAAGGAGAAACAATAGGTGTTGTAGGTGAATCAGGATGTGGTAAATCCACTCTTGGTCGTACGATATTGCAATTAATTACTCCGACAGAAGGGCAAATCCTTTATAAGGGAGAAGATATTACAGGATTGAGAAAAGAAGAAATGCGTCAGATGAGAAGGAAAATGCAATTGATTTTTCAAGATCCATATGCTTCATTGAATCCTAGAATGACAGTATTAGAATTGATCAAGGCCCCGTTGGATGCGTATAAGATCGGAACAGAGAAGGAGCGTATTCAAAAGGTAAAAGAAATTATGGAATTAGTGGGTATGCCGGAAAATATGATGAATCGGTATCCGCACGAATTTTCAGGTGGACAACGGCAGCGTATAGTGATTGCAAGAGCATTAGTTCTGGATCCTGAATTTGTGGTATGCGATGAACCGGTGTCGGCGCTAGATGTATCTGTACGTGCGCAAGTACTTAATCTGATTCAAGATCTGAAAAAAACTAAAAAGCTTACATATTTATTTATATCACATGATCTTAGCGTTGTAAAATATGTGTCAGATAGAATTGCGGTTATGTATTTAGGTAAAATTGTAGAAGTTGCTACTAAAGATGATTTATACAATCATCCACAGCATCCGTATACTAAGGCATTGTTATCAGCAATTCCAATACCGGATGTAGATAAGAAAATGAAGAGAGAAATTTTAGCTGGGGATGTACCTAGTCCTTTGAATCCACCGAAAGGTTGTTATTTCAATACTAGATGTAAGTATGCATCTGATATTTGCAAACAAAAGTGTCCTTTACTTCATGATATTGGTAATGGACATTTGGTCGCATGCCATTTGTGCGATAAATAATTAGCATGTTTTTGAAAAAGAAGGAGTGCGATATGTATAAAGCTGATGAAAATTTAGTTCAAAAAATAGACACATGGATAGAAAGCAACAAAGAAGCATTTGTAGAAGATTTAGAACGTATTGTAAAAATACCAAGTATTTCAGGAAAGAAAGAAGATAACTATCCGTTTGGAAAGCCTTGTGGAGATGTTTTGGATGAAATGATTTCTTTGGCTTCAGAATATGGTTTTCAAATAGAGAATCATGACTATTATTATGGAACTCTTCTGGTAAATGGAAAGAAAAAAGAAGCAAAAAAAATTGGAATGTATGCCCATCTTGATGTTGTGCCTTTAGGAGAAGGATGGCATAATCCACCGCTAAAATGTACTTTGAAAGATGGGTTTTTAATCGGACGAGGTGTAGGAGATAATAAAGGACCAGGAATTTGCGCTTTATATGCACTACGCTTTTTGAAAGAATTCGGTATAGAACTTAAAAACGATGTGCAGATTTATTATGGTTGTTCTGAAGAGACCGGAATGCAAGATATTGAACATTTTTGCAAAACGCAAAAACTTCCAGATTTTAATTTGGTAGTAGATACAAATTTTCCAGTATGTTATGGAGAAAAAGGACTCATGCGAGCAAAATTGAGTCAAAAAATCGAGGGAAACTTAATTTCGTTTCGTGCAGGCAGTGTAGTGAATGTCATACCGGCAAAAGCAGAAGCAGTTATTAGCAATGTGGAATTTGAACATGCAGAGAAAGTATTGGGCTCCTTGCCGGGTATCAGTATTGTGCAAGAAGACAATGTTAAGGTTATAGCTACTGGGATCTCGAAGCATGCAGCTTTTCCAGAGGGGGCGGTTAATGCGATTTATGTATTAGCAAATGCTTTAGCAAAAAGTAATCTCCTTGTTGGAAAATCATTGGATGTTGTTCGCTCAATAGAAAAGATGACATACAATTCGTATGGTGAAGGTTGTGGGATTGCATATGAAGATAAAGAATCCGGAAAACTGACTTGTGTAGGCAGTGTGATTAATATTGAAGATGGAGAACTCCAAATCTTATTTGATGTTCGTTATCCGGTTACTGTGGATGGGAATGAAGTGATTCGTAAATTTTCTGAAATTGCAAAGCAATTAGGGTATGAGGTGGAAATAAGCGAACTTTCAGAACCGGCATATGTTCCATTGGATAATCCGTACATCGAAGTACTTGGTAAAATCTGTGATTTTGTTCAAGGAAAGCATTATGAACCTTATACTATGGGAGGGGGAACCTATGCACGACATCTTCCGTGTGCAGTTGGCTTTGGACCGGGTGTACCGGATGCGGATAATCCTTTTGAAGAGGGACATGGGCAAGGTCACCAACCAGATGAATGTATTGCTGTAGATGTATTGTTGAAAGGAATAAAAACATACATTATAGCTATATTAGAATTGGATAATATGTTATAATAAAACAAAATACTTTGTTGAAAGAAGAGGTAGTGGAGAGAAAGGAAATGCAAAGAAAAAAAACTTCATCATTAAAAAAAGAAATATACGATTCAATTCTAAAAGAGGTAGTAGAAGGCATTTATAAACCCGGTGATATTATAAATGAAAAAAATCTCATCGAAAAATATGGAGTTAGTAAGTCCCCAATTAGAGATGCTTTGATTGAGTTATGCAACGAAGGGGTATTAGTTTGTCATCCTAGATATGGTTATGATGTAGTTAGGATTGATGAAAAGGAAATTAAGGATATTGTAGAATTTCGTGTTATGGTGGAAGTTTCTTGTTTGAAGAGAGCAGCAATGGTTATGACAAAAGAGGATATAGAGGAATTAAGAAGCTTTACTATAAATGAATGCTCCGGAGATGATCCCAATACGACTTTGCTTAACCATTGGTATAATAATGGAAAATTTCATTTAAAGTTATTGTCCTATAGTAGAAATAAGTATTGTTATAATTTGGTAGAAAAAAGTATAGGTGTATTAACAAGAGCTTATGTGCAAAGGAATTGGGAAAAATGGGGAGTTCAATCTATAAAAATGGGATGTGAAAACCATTTAAAAATTATAGATTACTTATCTGAAAATGATGCTGAGAAAGCTGCGCAAGAGTTAGAGCGAGATATAAGTTCATTCTTAAATATCATATTATCAGTTTATTAACACGATAAATTGTTGGAAGTTGAATATTTTTAATTGGAATAAGGAGTGAGATTGGAAAAATCTCACTCTATTATTATGGATTTTATATTCTTATGTGGAAATCTGTCCACAAGGTTATCTAAGCCTTAGGCATCTTTTATTTCGGGTTTTAATCAAGTAATTTATTCGAGTTGAATTACATTGTCAATCACACCGCTGAAAAAGAGATAACTTGACTTTTTTCTCTTGCTATGATACGATTTTAAACATATTATAGGCAAAACGCAGTGATGAAAAGAGTACATTTTTGAAAGCTTTACAGAGAATTTCCTGATGCCGGAATCTTCCGGCTGTTGCTGAGAGGGAAAGCGTGGAAGAGAATGGAAGATGGCTTCTGAGCGGTGCACCGAACCGGATTCGGGTTAAGTGCAATGGGTCCGCCCTTTATAGCGGCAGAGTGTGAAGAGCACTCGCAGAGGTTCATGCCGTGAGGTGTGGATGAATAGAAGTGGTAACACGGGTAATACTCGTCTTCTCTAAGCGATTAGAGAAGGCGTTTTTTAATGCGCAGTTTGCGCGCGTAGATTATGCGAATGCATAATCTTTTTCTAAAATTCCATTATTTTAAAAGGAGAGAGAACATGGCAGACAAGAAAAAATTTTATATGACAACGGCGATTGCCTACACATCAGGCAAACCACACATTGGTAACACTTATGAATTTGTACTTGCAGATGCGATTGCAAGATACAAAAGAAGTCAGGGATATGATGTGTTTTTTCAGACAGGAACAGATGAACACGGCCAGAAAATCGAGTTGAAGGCTGCAGAGGCAGGAGTTTCCCCGAAAGAGTTCGTGGATGGTGTGGCAGCACAGGTAAAAGAAATTGCAGATTTAATGAATACTTCTTATGATAAATTCATCCGTACAACGGATGATTACCATGAGAAACAGGTACAGAAGATTTTCAAGAAACTGTACGAGCAGGGAGACATTTACAAAGGACATTATGAAGGAATGTATTGTACGCCTTGCGAATCTTTCTTTACAGAATCGCAGCTTGTAGATGGCAAATGTCCGGACTGTGGCCGTGAGGTACAGCCGGCAAAGGAAGAGGCATACTTCTTTAAAATGAGTAAATATGCGGACAGACTGATTGAGCACATCAACACACATCCGGAGTTTATTCAGCCGGTATCCCGTAAAAATGAGATGATGAACAACTTCTTATTACCGGGCCTTCAGGATCTCTGTGTATCAAGAACTTCTTTCAAGTGGGGAATTCCGGTAGACTTTGATCCAAAACACGTTGTCTATGTATGGCTGGATGCGCTTACAAACTACATTACAGGTATTGGCTATGATTGTGATGGAGAAAGCACAGAACAGTTCAAAAAAGACTGGCCGGCAGATTTACACTTAATCGGGAAAGATATCATTCGCTTCCATACGATTTATTGGCCGATTTTCCTGATGGCTTTAGACCTTCCATTACCAAAACAAATTTTTGGACATCCTTGGTTATTACAGGGGGATGGGAAGATGAGTAAATCCAAAGGAAACGTAATCTATGCAGATGAATTGGTGGATTTCTTTGGTGTAGATGCGGTGCGTTATTTTGTACTTCATGAAATGCCATTTGAAAATGACGGTGTTATTACATGGGAACTTATGGTAGAACGTTTGAATTCCGACCTTGCAAATACACTTGGAAACCTTGTAAATAGAACGATTTCCATGACAAATAAATATTTCGGCGGAGTTGTAACTGATAAAGGTGCAGCAGAAGAAGTAGATGCTGATTTAAAAGCATTTGTAGAAAAAACACCGGGAATCGTGGAAGAAAAAATGGAAAATCTCCGTGTGGCAGATGCGATCACAGAGATTTTCAACTTGTTCAAACGCTGCAACAAATACATTGATGAGACAATGCCTTGGGCGCTTGCAAAAGAAGAGGATAAGAAAGATCGTCTCGAAACAGTATTATATAACTTGATCGAAAGTATTAAGAAGGGTGCTGAAGCAATCGCACCATTTATGCCGGAAACAGCAGAAAAGATCTTCTCGCAGCTTGGTGATGGAAAAGTGACAGAAAAGCCGGAGATTCTTTTCCAGAGATTGGATCTTGAAGAAGTGATGGCAAAAGTGGCAGAACTTCATCCACAGGTGGAAGAAGAATTGGAAAAAGAGGAAGAACCGGTGATCGATATCGAACCGAAAGAAGAAATTACATTTGAAGATTTTGGAAAGATGCAGTTCCAGGTAGGAGAAATCATCGCTTGTGAAGAAGTGAAAAAGTCAAAGAAATTACTTTGTTCACAGGTGAAGGTTGGAAGCCAGGTAAAACAGATTGTATCAGGAATTAAGGCACATTATACAGCAGAAGAAATGGTCGGTAAGAAAGTAATGGTACTGGTGAATTTAAAACCGGCAAAACTGGCAGGCGTACTGTCAGAGGGAATGCTCCTCTGTGCGGAAGATGCGGATGGCAATCTTGCGTTGATGACACCGGAGAAAAAAATGCCGGCAGGAGCGGAAATTTGTTAATGGGGGACGTAGTAAAGTGTAAAGAGAGTACGTCCCGAATGAAGAATTAGTATGTCCCCAATTGCCAAAAGGTGTGTCCCTGTAGTGAAAAATGGTATAAAAGTAGGCTAGGGGGACAGGGGAGTTTGTAAAAAGGGACAGGGAAAAAGTTAATTGGGGACGTAGCAAACTTGCAAAATACTACGTCCCTAATTAAGGAGGAAAAAATGATATTTGATACGCATGCTCATTATGATGATGAGCAGTTTAACGAGGACAGAGAAGAATTACTTGCAAGTATGAGGGAATGTGGAATTGGTACGATTATAAATGTAGGGGCAAGTCTACGGGGATGCCGGGATTCTGTCACTCTTGCGCAAACCTATCCATTCATTTATGCGGCCGTAGGGGTGCACCCGGACCATACAGGAGATTTGAATGAAGAAAGTTTTTCGTGGTTAAAGAAACAATTTTATGAAGAAAAGGTTGTGGCGGTTGGAGAGATTGGTTTAGACTATTATTGGGATAACGAATCACATGATATCCAAAAGAAATGGTTCATAGAACAATTGAATTTAGCTCGTGAATTGAATCTTCCGGTTATCATTCATAGTCGTGAGGCGGCAGCAGATACATTGGAGATTATGAAAAAGCATGCGAAAGGACTTAGAGGGATTATCCATTGTTTTTCCTATTCAAAGGAAATGGCAAGAGAATATACGAAAATGGGCTTCTATATTGGAGTTGGTGGTGTTGTTACGTTCAAAAACGCCAAGAAATTAAAAGAAGTTGTGGAAGATATTCCTCTCGACAAGATTGTACTGGAGACAGATTGTCCGTATCTCGCGCCGACACCAAATCGAGGGAAGCGCAATTCTTCTTTAAATCTTCCATATGTGATAGAAGAAATTGCGAGAATTAAAGGAATCAGAGAAGAAGCTGTAATAGAGCAAACGGAGAAAAATGCAAAAGAAGTTTATTGTATAAAATAAAATAGAAAGAACAAGTCCCCCAAAAGAGATGGCTTGTTCTTTTTATTATTAAAAATCACATAAATTGCGGGTAATTATAACATAAGACCCATTACATAGAGATCATAGTAAACACCGTTTAATAAAGTTGTATTTTTCAGGCAGCCTTCAATTTCAAAACCAAAACGTTTGTAAAGCTGAACTGCAAATTCATTGTCAGCGCGTGTGTCAAGCTGAATTCTTGTAGTAATTCCATTTCCTTTACAGAATTCGATAAGTTGACGGATAATTTCGCTTCCGATTCCTTGTTTCTGATACTTCTGTGCAACAACGATTCCGAGTTCACCCTGATGTCTTGCTTTGATCTTATTGCCAGAGTGGATTGTTCCGATACCGACAATCTCATCTCCGTCAAGAGCGAGAATCATGATGCTGGCAGGCTGAGCTTTTGTAGCAAGAATATCTTCTACCTGTCCATCAACATCCATTGGATATTCATCTTTTTCAAAGCTTAAAAAAGAAGTTTCGCCACCTACATAGTTGTAGAAATCGACAATCTGCTTTGCATCACTAATTTCCGGTTCACGATAAGTGATATTTTAAAAATTTTCCATAATTGTACCTCCTTTGTACAACGTTCATTATACAAGAAAAATCTGAGAATCACAAGCTTAATCATGTGGGAAATCTATTTATTCACCAGGCAGAACGTGAGTTACAGAATGGTTTGGCAGGAATCATCTAAGTGTGATAAAATGAGATGAAAATGCATATGATCTGGGTCGGAAATGCTTCAAATCGTCCTTTGTCAAAGCTGTTTTTCACTTTGAACAGAATATTTACTAAGATGTAAAAGGCGTTTGATAGACGGTTAGAGGCTGAAATGTCATAATGTCATACGGAAGGAGGAAGGATTTGAATTGAATATAGGAGAACAAATTAACAATTTACGTAAAAAGAACAATTTAAGTCAAGATGAGTTTGCGAATCTTTTTCACATTTCAAGGCAAACCGTTTCTAATTGGGAAACCGGAAAAAGTTATCCGGATTTGGAGATGATTGTAAAAATTAGTGATTATTTTCAGATTTCTCTAGATGATTTATTGAAAAGGGATAGCTGTGAGGTTGATAAAAATGATTTTCAAGGAAAGAAGAAAAAGAGATATCTCTTATGGTTAGTAATGTTGCTATTGATGATAACAGCAATTGGTATAGGAGTGTGCTTGAAAATCCAATCGAACGATTCGGTAAATTTTACAATGAAAAAAGAGGAAACGTATCGCGGAAAAGGTGTGGAGCAACCTACGATGAAGATTGGATACAGATATTTTACGCTCTCTAAAAATGATCAGTTAGATATAAATGTAAAAGCCTTGACAGATGATGGAAAGTTACATGTTATAATTACTGATGATAGTAAGCATGTGTATTACCAATTGGATGGACAAGAATTGGAAGATTCCCAAACATTACATTTTGATAAGGGATCATATATCATTCAAATCACGGCTGATGATTACACAGAAGACGTTGTAAGTCTTGAATACTGTATTGAGGTAAATAATTAAGGCTAATCTCAGTCAATAAAGTTATGAACAAAATATTTACAGGAAGTACACTTAAAATATTAGCGGTTATAAGCATGCTGACCGATCATTTTGGTCAGATTATATTGAAAAATGGTCTTGCTTTGAATGCTCCGTATTCTATGTTTACAGACAAACAGTTTAAATTACTGTTATCAGCAATAGAAATTTGCCATATTCTAGGTAGGATTGCGTTTCCTGTTTTTTGCTTTTTGGTGGTAGAAGGATTTTTACATACTCATAGTTTGAAAAAGTATTTGCTTCACCTGGGGATGTTTGCAATTCTTTCAGAACCGATTTATGATCTGGCTTTTGGAGGAAAAATATTTAGCCTTAGTCAGCAAAATGTTTTGTTTACACTGTTGCTTGGAGTACTTGTCCTTGCAGTGATAAAAAACAATTGTAAAAATGTGGCACTATGTTTTGCAATTGTAGGAATTGGTGCTTTTATAGCATATATCTGTAAATTAGATGGCGGATATTACGGAATATGTTTGATCGTCATATTTTATATTTTTAGAAACAAATCTGTGTATCGATATGTTGCTGCGATTTTGCTTATGTATATATGTGGCATGGAGTTTTCTTTAAAAGGTCTGATTGATCCATATTTTTTGACGGCAGTATGTTCTTTAGTATTAATTTATTTCTATAATGGGAAACGTGGCATGAAAATGAAGTATTTCTTTTATATATTTTATCCGGCACATCTAGTAACACTTTTTGTAGTCAGTGTATGGATTGCAAGCGGAATCAAATAGTATTGAAATGTACACACAGCGAAAACCCGCTAACCACAAGGGCTAGCGGGTTTCGGGTTTACTTATTATCTAAAGGAATGAGAGTAAAGTGCGACATCCTGTTACCAGGATGTGTTTTACTTTATGAGGGGGGCGATAGTTGTTTATCAACTATCTTGATATTAGTATATAAGAGAAATATGTCTAAAATATGTTTTAACAATAAAAGAAAACGAAATTTCCTTAAGAAGACTTTAAGAAATTAAAAATTTCTCTTATGAAATTCTTCCGTGAGGAAGATTCCAATCATAATATCGCGATAAGACACGAATGATAATCACAACTGCAGCGCTGACAACAATACCAATATTTGGAATATCAAAATACATGGATAACACATATAAAAGGGCGCCGACCAAAGAAGCACAGGCATAAATATGTTCTTTTAGAATAGATGGAATTTCACAGACCATCATATCACGAAGAAGTCCGCCGCCCACCCCTGTAATCACACCAAGGAAAATAGTCAGAAAAATATAATGATTATAAGGGGAATTTGTAGCAGCATTTACACCCACTACGGTAAAGGCGCCGAGTCCGATAGCATCTAAAAGATTCATAATTGTGTCGTAAGGTTTTGCCTGAATAAAAATTTGAGACAATTTTCGCGATTGCATAATAAAAAACATGAAAACAGCGGCGACAACAGCTACACAAACGTATACCGGATTACGGAAAAGTTCCGGAGGGTTGTTGCCGATCAGAATATCACGGAACATACCGCCGCCTACAGCAGTAATAACGCCGAGAACAATTACACCAAGAAAGTCCAGTTTCTTTCGTATTGCGACCATGGCACC
Source organism: Lachnospiraceae bacterium EP-SM-12S-S03 (assembly GCA_020540725.1). GTDB lineage: Bacteria > Bacillota > Clostridia > Lachnospirales > Lachnospiraceae > Faecalimonas. The sequence continues at coordinate 88,813 of JAJBSL010000006.1, read as the reverse complement.
GGAGCAGGAAAATGCTATAGTACCCATGATTTCCATTATAAAAAACAATGTTGTATTCATTAGATTTATACCTCTGGTTTGATTTTTCTATAAAGTAAAGTACACCATCCTTCTACTTGTGTGCACGAAGGTAAGATTTTCGAATGGCTTCCGGCATATCTTCCGGATTCATAGCATGCAGCCGGTCTTCATTTCCATCGGCAATGGCTTGTGAGTAGTACCAGCATTTGTAATTTAACATTTCAAGTGTTTGGTTCAGCCGTTCGATTTCAGCCTCTACGTTCTTTTTTTGTTTCAGGAACAATTCCAATCGCTTTTCATAGGTTTTACTGCCTTCGCTACACCATTCCATAAAAAGTTTGATATCTTTGATTTCCAAGCCGGATTTTTTCAGGCATTCAATGACCCGTAAAGCTTCTATCTCTGTTTCACTGAATCTGCGGATTCCTGAGGTTCGCTGTATTTCAGGAAAGAGTCCTTCCTTATCATAATATCGCAAGGTAGAGATTGGTAAATGAAACATTTCCGAAACTTGTCCAATTGTATACATAAAAAACCTCCTAAAAAATAAAAGAAAACTATTGACCTAAAGTCAGCTTTAGGTGTTAGCATGATTTTATCAGGATATAAAAAGAATGTCAAATTGAATTTTAGGGGGAGATAAGTTATGCTTGGAAATTTTATGTATTGTAATCCTACAAAACTTTATTTTGGAGAAGATTCTTTAAACTATCTAAACGAGGAATTGCAAAAATACGGGAATAATGTGGTGTTGATTTATGGTGGCGGTTCCATTAAGGAGAATGGAATTTATGATGCGGTTGTGGGATTGCTAAATAGAAACGGGAAAAATATTGCAGAGATTTCCGGTGTCATGCCCAATCCAACGCTTGCTAAATTATACGAAGGTATTGAGATTGCGAAAAAGCATGAAGCGGATTTATTGTTGGCGGTAGGCGGCGGTTCGGTATGTGATTATTCCAAGGCGCTGTCCGTATCGGTAAATTGCAAGGAAGATCCATGGGAAAAATATTATCTTCGTTTTGAAGAGCCGGATTGTGAGTGTATTCCGGTAGGCTGCATACTTACTATGGTAGGAACCGGATCCGAAATGAATGCAGGTGCAGTTATTACAAATGAAAAGACAAAACAGAAAATAGGTCATGTATTTGCGGATGAGAAGATTATGCCAAGATTCTCCATTTTAAATCCAAAGTACACAATGACATTGCCGCATTACCAGATGGTTTCCGGTATTTATGATATTTTTAATCATATTTGTGAACAATATTTTTCGGGAGATGATGACAACACAAGTGACTATATCAGTGAAGGATTGATGAAGTCCTTGATTCATTCCAGCCGGATTGCGAATAAGAACCCACAGGATTATGAGGCTAGAAGCAATATCATGTGGACAGCAACATGGGCATTGAATACACTTGTGTCAAAAGGAAAATCAACAGATTGGATGGTGCATATGCTTGGTCAATCTGTAGGTGGGCATACGAATGCGACGCATGGCATGACATTGGCTGCGGTATCGCTTCCTTATTATCGGTATATTATGGAGTACGGATTGGAGAAGTTCAAATGTTTTGCGGTTAATGTGTGGGGGATTGAAGCAAATGGTAAGGATGACCGCCAGCTTGCTGAAGAAGGTTTGAAAGCGATGGAAAATTGGATGAAAGAACTAGGTCTTGTAATGAGTATTACAGAGCTTGGAGCCAACGAAAATATGATTGAAGCAATTGCGGATACTACATTTACGATGAATGGTGGTTATAAGGTTCTTGATCATGAGGAAATCGTGGAGATTTTAAAAGCTAGTCTGTAAGTGAAGAATGATGGAAAGAGAACGATTGGAAAACGAATGGTATTAAAAAGGGAGGCAGCAACTTATGGAAGTGGCTGCCTCCCTAATCTTTCTCTTAACTAATGCTTTTATGACTGTTTGTTTAATACTTCTTCTAAATCGAGGGTAAGTGTTCCGTCTTCTAGCTGAAAACACGGAATTCCTACAGATCCCGTGTTTTTGGCATCATCAAACAGTGGATTCGTATCCCGAAGTTTTAAAAAGCGTTTTAAGTTTCCTATGCTATTTGTCCAATCCAGGTAAAGATACTGGATATTGTTCTCTTTTAAAGTATTTTCTGCATTTACACAATCCGGACATGCATTTGTCCCGTACATGATTACTTTCATAGTGCGATACCTCCTTTTAAACGACTATATCACGAGAAGATGTGAAAATCAAGGAGATACGAAAATAAAAATGCATATGAAAAACCTGCCGGTTTTGCCGGCAGGTTTTTCATTAATTTAAAGGAATGAGAGTAAAGTTTGCATCCCGTCACAGGGATGTGTTTTACTTTATGAGGGGGGTGATAGTTGTTTTATCAACTATCTGACTCTTAGTATATAGGGAAAATGTGTCTAAAGTATGTGCAATATCTTAAGGAAATCGAAAAAATATTAAGAATACATAAATCCCCCATAAATAAAATGCATGATTAGTTTCCAGTAGGGAAATATGGCCGAAGGGCTCCGGCCACATTACTGATCGGCATTGTTTGAAGCCATACTTTTCCAGGACCGGTAATGACAGTATTGAAGATTCCTTCACCGCCAAATACAATATTTTTTACGCCTTTTATAGTCTGGATATCCATCTGACAGCTTGGAGTCATAGCGGCAAGATGTCCGGTATCAACTACAATCTGTTGACCTGGCTGCAGTTCGTATTCTATGACATGTCCGTCAAATTCTGCAAAAACAGTTCCGTTTCCGGAAACCCTCTGTAGAATAAATCCTTCACCACCGAATAGTCCGGAACCTAATTTCTTATGAAAGTGAATGGACAGGTCTATGCCGGATTCTGCCGCGAGAAAAGCACTTTTTTGAAAAATCATTTCATTTCCCGGGGAAATGGTGAATGCCTTGATAGAGCCTGGAAAGCTTGAAGCAAATGCGATCAATCCTTTTCCTCCTCTGGAAGTATAGATGTTCTGGAAAATAGATTCTCCGGAAAACATTCTTCCGAATGCCTTTCCCAAGCCTCCGTTTGTAGATGTCTCCATCAGCATGTTTGGTGACATCCATGACATAGATCCTTTTTCTGTGATCATTTGTTCGCCTTCTTCTAGCTGGCAGATCACAACCGGTAATGTTTCTCCTGTAATCTGGTACTGCATACATAATCTCCTTTCTATGGGGTTACTTTATAATCGATCACTGATCATATCGCTCAGTGCAGCGAATTCCTGTAATGTAAGAGCTTCTCCGCGGATGCTTGCGCCTTTTCCGAGACTTTCAATGGCCTCTGTGATAACCTCTTTTGGGAGATGGATCTCAGGGGAGTTGTTTAGTCCATTGGCAAGGGTTTTCCGGCGTTGGTTAAAGGAAGCACGGATAATCTGAAACATCAGTTTCTCATTTTTGACTTGTACAGGTGGTTCTTTATGTCTCGTGAGTCGGATGACTGCGGAGCCGACTTTCGGTCTTGGCATAAAGCAATTTGGCGGTACATTTGCTACAATATATGGTTCGGCATAGTACTGAACGGCAAGGGAAAGTGCGCCGTAATCTTTTGTGCCGGGTCCTACCTGCATACGGTCAGCAACTTCTTTTTGCACCATGACCGTAATGCTTTCCACTGGGATATGACTTTCAAAAAGTCCCATAATGATTGGTGTTGTAATATAATAAGGAAGATTTGCTACCACTTTAATCGGTTTACCGTTATTGTATTTGTCGGCAAGAGCGGCAATATCTACTTTTAATACATCATCGTTAATGACCATTACATTATCATATGCAGACAGTGTATCTTCAAGAATTGGAATGAGCGCTTTGTCAATCTCAACAGCAATGACCTGCCGGGCAGCATAAGCCAGGTATTGAGTCATAGTTCCGATTCCCGGTCCGATTTCCAGAACAAGATCGTCCTTTGTGATCTGAGCGGAATCGATAATTTTATCAAGGACATGAGTATCTATTAAAAAATTCTGTCCAAATTTCTTCTGAAACGTAAAATTGTATTTCTGCAATACTGCAATTGTATTTTGTGGGTTGCCTAAAAATGGCTCTTTCATATGATTTTTCTCCTAAAATTCAAATTCAATGCGGTGTCAGCCGCTTATACGCATAGTATAGCATAAAATCTATTTGATTGAATATAGAAAAAAATTTTGTTATAATTTGCATGCGGATGACGGTTAGGAGTGAATAGTAATTGTGAAGAAAGAGGAGTGATGAAAATGTATAAGGCAGATTTGCATTTACATACAAAAGTATCAGACGGTAGTGAAGATATCACTACAATTTTGAAGATGGCGAAAGAAGCGGGGATTACACACCTGGCAATTACAAATCATGATACAACGCAAAAGACGGAAGAATATATTGCGGAAGCAAGAAGATATGGAATTTATGCAATCCCGGGAGTAGAGATGTCGGCATACGATTCCGAAAGAGAGGTGCGGGCTCATATCCTTGGTTATAACTACAGGACAACAGATCATATTGAGAGAATCGGGGCAGAGACGCTTCGCAAGCGTACAGAAAATGGACTGGAATATATCCGGGTGTTAAATGAGATTGGATATAAGGCAGACTTGGAAGAAATCAGGACACTTTCTACAAGTGCGATTTATAAGCAGCATATCCTTGCTTATCTTATGAAGACCGGGCAGACAGATTCTATTTTTGGTGATGTATATTATAAGGAATTTAAAAATGGCGGTCCATGCAGTTTTGATGTGGATTATCCCGATGCAGTAGAATGTGTGAAAGCAATCTGTGCGGATGGCGGGATTCCGGTTCTGGCACATCCGGGACAGCAGAATAATTTTGATCTGCTCCCGAAACTTGTGGCGGCAGGACTAAAGGGGATTGAATACAATCATCCGTCTCACAATGAAGAACTGAGGGAAAAGGCGGCGAAAGCGGCACAAGAGTTTGGCCTTTTTCTGACAGGCGGAAGTGATTTCCATGGACTTTATGAGAAGACAAAGACGAAGCTTGGAGCTTATCCGGCACATGAATCCAGCAGGATATTATTTCGGCATTGCTTGCCGGTATAGATAGAAAAGAGAAACTGCCTCTGTACGTTTGTAGATCAGAGGCAGTTTCTCTTTTAGAATAGAACATGGATTTTTAACAGCAATATTTATGTACGTCTTCTGTTTTCCAGCCATTTATAAATATCCAGATATACATCCTTTCTGTCAATTTCATTTAAGATTTCATGTCGGTCATGTTCATATAATTTCAGAGACACATCATCGAATTCCTTCTTATATTTCTTATAGACGGCGATAACACCTTTTCCGAAATCTCCAACGGGATCATCTTTGCCGGCGACAAAAAGTACCGGCAGATCTCTTGGAATCCGTGCGAAGTTTTTCCGGTTTAAAAGTTGCTCCATTCCGCGGAACATATGATAATAGGCATTGACCGTAAATGTAAATGTACACCAGGAGTCTTGCAGATAGTTATCCACATTTTCCGGATTTCTGCTGATCCAGTCCATAGGAGTACGTGCCGGTCTGAATTTCCGGTTATAACCGCCAAAAGCCATGTTATTGATCAACGTACTTCGATATGTCCAACCTTTTACAGAAGCTACGATTCTGCAAAGCAGTTTTCCGAGTCTGACCAAAGCCAAAGGCTGGTTGCCGGTGCCCATAATTACAACCCCGGCAAGACCGGCGCCATACATGGTAATATACTGGCGGGTCAGAAAAGATCCCATACTGTGTCCCAACATAAAATAAGGAACATTGGGATAGCGGGAAGTGGTAATCTGTCGAAGTTTATGAATATCGCCAATGACATGTTCGTTGCCGTGTGTGTCATGGAAATATCCGTGTTTTTCATCATCTGTCACAGACGCACCATGCCCCAGATGGTCCTGGCCAACAACATAGAAGCCGCGCTTACTTAAGTAGTCTGCAAATGCATCATAGCGTTCAATATGCTCCACCATCCCGTGGGAAATCTGTAGGATTGCCTTTACGCCGCATTTGGGAATCCATTCTATGGCATGAATCTGAGTCTGATTATCCTGGGAAGGATAGTAAAAATGATTCTTCATAAGTATCTATCGTTCCTCCATCTTTACATAGTCTCTGTAAGGCGCCAACGGTTTGTATGCCGGACGGATGATTTTGTCTACGTTTTTCAGCTCTTCCAGACGATGGGCACTCCATCCGACAATACGTGCCGCAGCAAAAATCGGTGTGTAAAGTTCCTTCGGAAGACCAAGCATTTCATATACAAGACCACTGTAAAAGTCTACGTTGGCATTGACTCCTTTGTACATTTTCCGCTTTTCGCTGATAATCTCAGGCGCCATATGTTCCACAGTTTCGTAGAGAGCATATTCCTTTTCATATCCTTTTTCCACAGCGAGCTGTTTCACAAAATCCTTGAAAATTTCAGCTCTCGGATCGGATACGGAATAAATGGCATGTCCCATACCGTAGATGAGACCCTTCCGGTCAAATGCTTTCTTATCCAACAGATCTGTCAGATATTGCCGGATCTGCTCTTCGTCTGTCCAGTCTGTAAGCTTTTCTTTCATGTCTGCAAACATGGATGTAACTTTAATGTTGGCACCGCCGTGTTTTGGGCCTTTCAGGGAAGCCATGGCAGCAGCCATTGTAGAATAGGTATCCGTTCCGGAGGAAGTAACAACATGAGTTGTAAATGTGGAGTTGTTACCACCGCCGTGATCCATATGGAGAACCAGCGCCATATCAAGAACCGTAGCTTCAAAATGCGTATATTTTCTGTCTTCGCGGAGCATCATGAGGATATTTTCCGCGGTGGAAAGTTCCGGCTTCGGTGCATAGATATATAAGTCCTGTCCCATACGATAATTATAAGCATGATATCCATAGACCATCATCATTGGAAACTGACTGATCAGGTTCAGGCACTGACGCAGTACGTTTGGAATGGATGTGTCATCCGCATTGTCATCATAGGAGTAAAGATTCAAGATCGAACGGGAGAGACTGTTCATCATATCTTTGCTCGGGGCTTTCATAATGATGTCCCTTACAAATGTCGGAGGGAGAGTCCGGCGTTCGATCAAGGTCTCTTTGAACTCTTCCAGTTCTTTTGTATTCGGCAGTTCTCCGAACAGAAGGAGATATGTGATTTCCTCAAAACCAAAATGATCCGCGCTTAAGAAACCGTTCACCAGGTCTTTGATATTATATCCTCTGTAGTACAGATTGCCGGCACAAGGAACTTCTTTGCCGTCTACAATTTTTTTGGCACATACGTCGGAAATGTTGGTGAGCCCGGCAAGCACACCTTTTCCGTTTAAGTCACGAAGGCCTCTTTTTACATCGTATTTTGTATAAAGCTCCCGTTCGATGGAGTTATTTTTCTCGCATAGGTCAGCGAGTTGCTGTATCTTCGGAGTGACTTCAAATAATGATTCTGATAATGATTTTGTCATAGACATACTCCTTTCTTTTGAAAATTACACTTATTATACTAAATTGTCAGAAAAACTACAATGCACAAGATATTAAATTATTGTAACAGACTTACGTCTTAAAAAAGATTTAAGAAATTTCGCTGTGGGCTCTTAAAAATTCTCTGCTAATCTTGTATACTACAAGGGAGGTGATGAAAATGTTTAATATTTTAGTATGTGATGATGACAAAGAAATCGTAGAAGCAATTGAAATATATTTGACACAGGAGGGGTATCATGTGCTTAAGGCCTATGACGGCGAAGAGGCACTGAAAGTATTAAAGCAAGAGAACGTAGATTTACTTGTAATTGATGTGATGATGCCGAGACTTGACGGCATCAGGGCAACACTTAAGATTCGTGAAGAGAACAGCCTGCCGATCATTATTTTATCTGCAAAATCAGAAGATGCAGATAAGATTCTCGGATTAAATGTAGGTGCGGATGATTATGTAACGAAACCGTTTAATCCGTTAGAGCTGGTGGCGAGAGTGAAATCTCAGATCCGCCGATACACGAAGCTTGGAAGTACGGTAATGGATACAAAGAAATCCATATATACAGTGGGCGGATTAACGATTGATGATGACTTGAAAGAGGTAACAGTTGACGGGGAAACCGTGAAACTTACACCTATTGAATATAATATTTTGTTACTGTTAGTAAAAAATCAGGGGAAAGTATTTTCTATTGACCAGATTTATGAAAATATTTGGAATGAGGATGCGATCGGAGCGGATAATACTGTGGCGGTGCATATCCGCCATATCCGTGAAAAGATTGAGATCAATCCAAAGGAACCTCGTTATTTGAAGGTAGTATGGGGAGTCGGATATAAGATAGAAAAACTTTAGGAAGGAGTCTATATGAAAAAATGGTATCAATCTCCTTTGTGTAAAGGGCTCCTTGTTTTGGCAGCCCATATTTCTGCAGCCGCTTTGGCGGTTTGTCTTGTGATCGGACTCGTTTATCCGGGACAGAATTACGGACAGATTTTCTTTAACAAGCAGAATGATAAGTATGAAGACACAAGAGGATTTGCCAAGAAACTGCAGGAGACCGGATTGAATATTCTGAACATGGCAACATGGAAGAATGTACTCTTGACAGAAGGAAAGTATGATCCGAACAAAGTAGTGGATGTGGAGCAGTTTGACAAAGATAAGACAATTGCTGCGACACCGGGAGATCTTAGTTTTAAACTGGGAGATCTAACGACTTTGTATAGTACGGGAGATCTGTATGTTCTTGTGTGCGAAACACCGAAGAACGAATTGAAGTACCGATATTTAACGGAAGAGGAATTTGTAAATGAAGTAAGACAGAAAGGATATCGGTTCCCGGAAGAGGAAGACAGTGGATTTGAGACAGAAGAAATATTATCTGATATGCTCGATATGCAGGTTCCTCCACAGGGGGAAGTATTGGATAAAGACGGTAACCAGGTGTATTCGTCTGTCTGGTATATGGAAAATGAGATTTACGGAAGTTTAAAAACAGTATCCGGGAAATCTATGATGGAACTTGCCAATGAGTCGGAGAAATGGAATGGAAGACTCTATGAGATGTTTTCTTCTATTAGTAGCGCTGCGAGTGTTTTGGGAGATTATTACTCCACCTATCTGGAATTGAGCGATATGTATGCCAATGGGGATTCCAATATTTCCTATTTATATGCCAACGGTGATACCGGTGAAGTTGAGACCAATATCAAAGAGTATGAAAACACAGATGCAGCGGCTTTGATGGGTGCAGATTTTGAGACGATCACTTCCAAAGGAAAATATGTGATGATCGCACCGACACTTGCAGAGTGTAAAACGAATCTGTCTTCTGAGAATATATCCTTGTCCAGTTGGAAACACATGGTTGTGGAATTGAAAGGAAATCCAGACAATTATCGTTTTCTCATTGCGGTGGATACGTCTTACCCGATACAGGATGAGTTCTATGAGCAGAATTATTCCTATACGAAATATATGCCATGGGTAGATCAGGTGATCGTAATCGGAAGTTTATCTGTGCTTATTTTCCTCGTATGTCTGATTTGGCTTACTGCTGTGGCAGGTCACAGTAACGGAGAGGAAAAAATTAAACTTATGTTTTTTGATAAATGGAAAACAGAAGTTTGGCTGTGCCTCATGATCGCCATTTCCTTAAGTGTTGCATTTCCGGTAAATCTTGTCGATGGTTATATGATTAACTGGGATCAGATCGTGAAAAACGGACAGTTTTCCACGGAAACAGTTGCAGTATTCGGAGTTGCGGCGGCTATGGCATGTGCGTGTGTGCTGACGGTATATTTGAGCTTGGTAAGGGTACTGAAAGCCAAAACTCTTTGGAGGAACAGCATTACAAAATGGATTTGCCGAATGATAAAATATATCTGGCAGAACAGAACCAGTATTACTAAACTTATCATAACATCAGTTGTTCTTTTCCTTGTAAACTTTATGGTGCTGACAGGAAGTGGATTTTTCGTCCTTCTTGCAATGATCGTAGATATTGCATCCGTGCTCCGTCTTGCAAAACTTGCCATTGAACGTACACGGATCAAAAAAGGGCTTATGAAGATTGCATCAGGAGATACGGAATATAAGATTCCTTTGGATAATCTCACCGGTGATAATAAAGATATGGCAGAAATGGTCAATCACATCGGAGAAGGAATCCAAAATGCGGTGGAGAAGAGTCTGAAAGACGAAAGATTGAAGACGGATTTGATTACCAACGTTTCTCATGATATCAAGACACCGCTTACATCAATTATTAACTATGTAGGCCTTTTGAAACAGGAACATTTTGATAATCCGAGAATTCAGAGGTATTTGGATATACTGGATCAGAAGTCACAGAGGCTTAAGACCCTGACGGAAGATGTTGTGGAGGCTTCCAAAATCAGTTCCGGAAATATTAATCTCGAATTTGTGAATCTGAACCTGGTGGAAATGATCCATCAGACAACGGGAGAATTTACCGAGAAGTTTGAGAAACGGAATCTGACAGCAGTTGTAACCGTTCCGGAGGAACCGGCTGTTGTGAGAGTGGATGGACGCCGGATGTGGCGGGTAATTGAGAATATTTACAATAATGCGGCAAAATATGCTATGCCGGGAACAAGAGTGTATGTAGATCTCTCAATGAATAAGAATATTGTTCTCTTGTCTTTGAAAAATGTATCGGAGTATCCGCTGAATATTACTGCGGACGAACTGATGGAACGTTTTACAAGAGGAGATGTATCAAGAACTACAGAAGGAAGCGGACTTGGACTTTCTATAGCCCAGAATTTAACAAAGATGCAGGGCGGAGAATTCAAGCTGTATGTGGATGGAGATTTATTTAAAGTAACCATTAGTTTTCCGCGGATTCGTCCGAAAGCAGAAAAAACGGAGTTAGAAAAACCTCTGGGAGAAGAAGAGGCAAAAGTGCAGACACAGCAGTCAGAAACGACGGAATAAAACAGGATAAAAGGGCGGGGAATATTTCAAAAAGTTCCCTGCTTTTTTATGATATAGGAAATTCCTTCGGAATCCTATATCATAAAAAACACACTTCGTGTGGGGATGCGCAGCTCGCGGCAAGGAGTGTATTACTTCGTAACCGCTCGCGCGCAGATTGCACAGTTATGCAATCTTTTTTGATTGCGTAGGATTCCGAAGAAATCGTTTTTACTGTTGCGTTTCCGTGAAATTGGCATTACAATATAAACTGGAATTATAGAAAAATATTTAATTAATATAGAAATAAAATAGATATAGAAGGTAAGAAAATGGAAGAAATCAAAGCAGTTTTAGCCCAGTGCTTTACGATAGATTTTATAAGTGGAACCATCAGTAATCCGCGGGAAAAAGGCGGGATCCAAAAGGTGAAGATCCGTCCGATGCTTGTAAAGGACAGGTTGGTATTTCAGCTTGAAGCGTTTCAAAATAATCAGGCGTTTCATGAGAATTTGAGTGTGGAAGAAGCCACGGAAAAAGTACAGGAATATATGGAGCAATTCAAGCAGCTTCAGATTATGACGAAGAAGACAAACTATACGGTGCTTGTCAGTAAAAAGGGAAAAGTCACAGTTCAGAAAAAGGCGGTTAAAGGAGAAGTGAAAGAAGTAGATTTGTCTCATAACCGTTCCAAAAAGTATATTTTGGAAGAGGGGATCAAAGTACCGTTTCTTTATGATCTTGGCGTACAGACGGAAGATGGGAAGATTGTAAAAAGCAGATTCGATAAGTTCCGCCAGATCAACCGTTTCCTTGAATTCATTGAGGATATACTTCCTCAACTTTCCAAAGATAAGGAAGTGACGATTCTGGACTTCGGATGTGGGAAGTCCTATCTTACATTTGCCATGTATTATTACCTGCACGAATTGAAGGGATATGATATTCGGATTATCGGTTTGGATCTTAAGAAGGATGTCATTCATTTTTGCAATAGACTAAGCGAGAAGTATGGTTACGAGAAACTGCAGTTTTTGGAGGGGAATATTTCGGATTATACAGGAGTGGAGGAAGTGGATATGGTTGTGACACTTCACGCCTGTGATACGGCTACAGATTTTGCCCTTGCAAAAGCAGTGGGATGGAATGCAAAAGTGATTCTGTCCGTACCGTGTTGCCAACATGAATTGAACAGACAGATTCAGAGTGATGTGCTTGCACCGATTTTAAAATATGGTCTGATCAAGGAGAGAATGGCGGCGCTTATTACAGATGCGCTTCGGGCAGAGTATCTGGAAGGGGAAGGATACGATGCACAGATACTGGAATTTATTGATATGGAGCATACGCCGAAAAATATTTTGATTCGGGCAGTAAAGACAGGAAAGAAGGCAAAGAATCAGGAAGCAATAAGAAAATGTGAGGAACAACTGCATGTTTCGCCTATGTTGGGGAGACTTTTATAAGATAAAAAGGGGAGTTACAAATGAAAGACAGAGTTATTACAGTGGTTGTGCTGTTTGTAGTGTTTATTGCAGCACTTACAGGCTTTAGTATCATTCTGAACCAGGGAACAGATGATATGACGGCGGATATGGGAGGAGCGAAACTTCCGTTGATTTCCTTTGAGGAGTCCGGTTACCAGGTGAATCCGCTGGCGGGGTACACAGAAGAGATGGATATCCCAATGATGAGAGACGACATTTTGCCCGTGTCTGTAGGTACCTCTGTGACAGCAGATATCAGCGGATACGCAGAGAAAATTCAATCGCTTACGTATGATGTGATGACGTTAGATGGAGAGAAGACGTTGAAGAGTGAAAAGATAAGTGATGTGAGTGATACGGTAAAGCTGGAATTGGGGGACAGTATTTCCGATGGCAATGAGAAAGTGTTGAGGCTAACGCTTACTACAGAGAATGACGAGAAGATTTATTATTACACGCGGGTCGTGCGTGCGGCGGAGTTTAATGTGCAGCAATGTCTCGAATTTGCCGAATATTTCCATAGTACCGCTATGGAGTCCGAAACTCTGACAGATCTGAAATCCTACTATAGTACGGAAGGGGCAGAGGAAGGGAATGGACTTCAGAAAGTAACATTAGCATCGGATTTGGATATCATCGGATGGGGGGATCTTACACCGAAAGTTGTAGGAGATATGGTGTGGGAGATCAAAGAAAGCAATGAAACATATACATCCATTTCCTTGAAATATCAGGTGAAAGCAGAAGGGGATTCGAAGACAGAAGATTTATATCATGTGACCGAATTTTTTAAAGTGCGTTTCTTAAAAGGGAAAGCCTCCTTGGAATCTTATGTAAGAACCATGAATGAGGTTTTTGAAGGGAAAGAGAAAAACTTTAGTAAAGACGGAATTGTCCTTGGACTGACAGAGGAGAATGTCCCTTACTTGACGAATGAGGATGGAACGCATATTTCTTTTGTACAGGAGAGAGAAGTGTGGCATTACGATAAGACAGAGAACAGGATTTCGTTGTTGTTCAGTTTTGCGGATGCGGAAAATAATGATATTCGGAATTACAATGATGACCATGCAATACGGCTTCTTGACATGGATGAAAAAGGGAATACAGTCTTTGCGGTGTATGGATATATGAACCGCGGCAAACATGAAGGCCAGACCGGAGCTGCAATTTATTATTACAATATTGCAGAAAACTATGTACAGGAGAAAGCATTCATTTCCAGCAGACAATCCGGAGAAATTGTACGGCAAAGCTTAAGTCAGCTCACGTATTATAATAAATCTTCCAATGTGCTGTATGCTATATTTGAGGGAGCGCTTTATAAGATAGACTTAAAGAGTCAGAAGAAAGAGGTTATCAAAGATGATTTAAGCGAAGACCAGTATGCGTCATCTTTCAATGGGAAATATGTGGCGTATCAGAAGGAAGGAGAGCTTCGGACTGCAGACAGTATTGAGGTATGGAATCTTCAGAAAGAGAAAAGCGTTACAATCGAAGTTCCGGAAAATGAGCTGATCCGCCCTCTCGGGTTTGTAAATGGTGATGTGGTATACGGAGTGGGAAGAGAAGCTGATATCGGGAAAAATGCAGTGGGAGAAGAAATTATTCCATTCTATAAGCTGGAGATACGAGATGATAAAAATAAAGTTGTAAAATCTTATGAAGTAGAGGGAATCTACATATCCAACGCTTCAGTGAAAGACAATATGATTACGATGGATCGTGTGGTGAAGGAAGGGGATGTGTACCGGGAAACGAGCCAGGATTTCATTACCAATAATGAAGGGAAGAAAGACGGGGATGTGAAAGCGGAAAAAATATCTTCTTCGTCCAAAGGATTTCAGGTCAGACTGACAGATGAATCTGGAATTGAGGATAGGAATCCGAAGATCCTGAAACCGAAGCAGATGCTCTTTGAACGGGCAACTACCATTGATTTTGAGCAGGCAGAGTCAAAGGGAACATATTATGTATACGGCCTGGGCAAACTGCAAGGAATTTACAATCAGGCAGGGGAGGCGATCGGTGAGGCAGATACGGTAAGAGGTGTTGTGGTGACCTCAAGTCAGACAAAAGTGTGGGAAAGAGGAAACCGTATGCTTTCTTATAAGATTGACGGTATAGATGCGTTTACTGCGAATGAAGGCGAGAGTTCCCTGATGGCGTGTTTGAGGCAGATTCTTGCATACGAGGAGCAAAGTGTAGATGTGAAAGCAGAGCTTGCAGCAGGCAAGACAGTCATGGAAGTGCTGAATAAATATTCCGGTGGAGAAGCAGTGGACTTATCCGGATGTACATTAGAGCAGCTTTGCTATATTGTGGGGCAAGGAACTCCGGTTATTGCTATGACGGGAAGTGATAGCGCAATACTTCTTGTTGGCTATGATCAGAATACATTTACCTATATTGATCCGGCAACGGGGAAAAAACCAACGGTAAAAATGAAAGATGTGGAAAAAATGACCGAGGAGAGTCAGGAAGCATTTTTTGGATACGTAAAATAATGATTTGGAATAAAAATAACAGGATAGCGTGATATCCTGTTATTTTTTTATAGAAAAAAGCAATAAACATATAAAAATATTCAATTATACAAAGAAGTACATAAATGTTATAATGGCTACCGGAAAAATTAAATTTATACTAAAAAAGAGGAAAGGAAAATAAAATGAAAAGAAAATTGATTAGCTTACTGTTATGTGTAGCTATGACTGCGACAGTTATTGCAGGATGCGGTAAAAGTTCAGATGGTGGGGAAAATACAACTTCCGGAGCAACGTCAGAAAAAAGTGATTCCCTTGTAATGCCGGTTTCTGCAACAGTAACAAGTTTGAATGGAAACTTGGAAACAATGGCGGAGGGAGCATTTCAGCTTGCGCCTTACCAGGATGAATTATATTATGTAGATCAGGATGAGACAAGATGGTACCTGGCAGATAGCTGCGAAATCTCAGAGGATGGTCTTGTTTATACATTGAAATTAAAAGACAATCTGAAATGGCACGATGGAGAAGCTATTACTGCAGATGATGTAATCTTTACATTCAACTGTAACTTAGATACAAACAATGGTGCGGGATTTTCCAATGTTGTATTTGTAGGTGAAAAACAGGTAAAAGCAGAAAAGGTAGATGATCTTACTGTGAAGTTCACACTTCCTGAAGTATCGGCATCTTACTACTCATTACTCGGAAATCTTATTCTGATTCCGGAACATGCATTTAATGGAAACACAGACATTAAATCAGCAGAAGCGAACCTGACAGATATCGGATCGGGTCCATATAAGCTTGTGGAGTTTAAAGACGGAGAGTCTCTTGTTTTAGAAAAATTTGATGACTATTATGGAAATGAGCCACAGATCGAGAAGATTATTTTCAAAGTCATTTCTGATCCAAGTGCTCAGGAAGTTGCATTTAAGAACGGAGAGATCAACTTCTTAACTGCTTCTTCAGATGACGTGATAAAAGAAATAGAAAAAACAGAGGGTGTTGCGCTTCATACATTGGCAGAAGGACGTGTAAAATATCTTGCATGGAACAAATACTGTCCGACATGGGAAAACCGTGATGCCGTAAAAGCTGTATTTATGGCGCTCAATCAGGAAGAAATCGTAAAGGGTGCTTACGGAGAACACATGGGAAAAGCAGCCAATTCTATTTTTAGTAATCGCAATACTTTTTATGACGAGAGTGTAAAAGGATATGAGCAGAATCTTGACGAAGCGAAAAAGCTGGCAAAGAGTTCAGGGCTTGCAGGAAAGACAATCAAGTTACACTACAATACAGACAGAAGTTACATGGAAGCTACTGCATTGTTAATTCAGGAACAGTTAAAGGCAATTGATGTAAATGTTGAGATTCAGGGAATTGATGCAAATGGTTTCTTTGATGTCGTATTTACAGATCAGTCTGACTATGAATTATACTTAAATGAATATGGTGCAATCGGCGATCCGGACAATGTAATTTCAGGTATGTTTGATGGAACATGGGGTGTGAATGTAGATACACCACAAGAAATTCTGGATCTCTTTGAAAAAGCAAGAAGAACAACAGATGTAGAAGAAAGAACAGAAATTTACAAAGACTTACAGCAGAAAGCAGCAGATGCTTACCTGATTTATCCGATTGCATATCCAAACTATTGTTTTGCAACAAGCGATAATTTGGAAGGAACAGAAGCTTTATCAACAACACCGGTATTTGAAGATTATACAAAGCTTTCTTTCAAATAGACATATTATACAAGAGTGAAGGGAATAGATTCTGTTTCGGCAGAATCTATTTCTTAGTTATAAGGAGATCAAATGAAAAAATTTATAGTAAAACGTCTTGCACAGATGTTGATTGTATTCATTACAGTATCTATATTTTCATTTTCTATCATATATTTTTCGCCGGGAGATCCGCTTTATCTCTATACATCACCGGCAAAGTCTTCCTACAAAATGACGGAAGAACAGCTAAATGCCATGCGAGAGGATCTTGGGTTAAATGGGAATGTGATAGAAAGATATATAAAATGGGCCGGCAATATGCTGAAAGGTGACTGGGGGCTTTCCGTTAGTAACCATCAGCCGGTGAAAGATCAGATTATGGAAAAGCTGCCGAACACAATCGGGTTAATGGGAGCAGCACTTGCACTGTCTGTTTTAGTTGCAATTCCACTCGGTCTGTTGGCAGGATATTACAAGAATCGCTGGATTGATAATATTATCAGCGGGATTTCGTATCTAGGTATTTCACTCCCGGCATTTTGGTTTGGAATCATGCTTATCATTGTGTTTTCCTTGCATTTAGGGCTGCTTCCAAGTGCAGGTATGCGGACAATCGGAGTCACATCCACGGCAGATGTAATCCGACATGCAATACTGCCGGTTATTGTTTTGAGTGTAAATAATACTGCGGTATTTGTCAGATATATACGTTCCAATACAATCGAACAAATGGAAGAAGAATATGTAGATACTGCCATTTCAAAAGGAGTTCCACGTATTCAGGTTCTGAAAAACCATATTTTGAAAAACTGTCTTCTTCCGATTATCACCATGGTAGGAATGAACTTCGGAACTTTGATTACAGGGTCGTTTATTGTGGAATCTGTATTTGGATGGCCGGGGCTCGGAACGCTCTGTATGAGTGCTGTAAACAGTAGAGATTATACAATGATCATGGGAATTACCATGCTGGCATGTACTGTGCTCTTGATTGGTAACTTCCTGGCTGATATTTTGTATGGATTTGCGGATCCAAGAATCAAACAGGGAAAGGAGAATCAAAATGGATAGAAAAGCAATGAAAAAGGTATTCCTTTCCAATAAAATGGCAGTGGTATGTACAATATTAATCCTCATTATTGTATTGGCTGCAATTTTGGCTCCACTATCGCCGTATGATCCGGATGCTTCCAATGTAGCAGAAAAAATGCAGGGAATCAGCAGCTCCCATCTTTTGGGAACCGATGATATCGGAAGAGATACACTCACACGAACATTATATGGAGGAAGAGTTTCTCTGATTGTTGGCTTTGCATCCATGTGTGTGGCAGTCATTATCGGAACACTGATCGGAACAATCAGCGGTTATATGGGCGGTATGGTGGATGTGATCTTAATGCGTATCGTAGATGTGTTCATGTCTGTGCCAAGCCTGTTGTTTATTATCGTCATCTATGCATTTTTGCCGAGAAATATGTTTACGCTAGTTGGGATGCTGGCATTCTTTTCCTGGACAAAAGTGGTCAGAGTGGTAAGGGCACAAACGTTGACATTAAAAGAGCGAGATTTTATCATTGCGGCGAAGGCGCTTGGTGTAAGCCGGGGGAAAATCATCTGGACACATATTATTCCAAATCTGATGCCGCAGATTATCGTATCTGCAAGCCTCAGTATTGCCAATGCGATTCTGGATGAATCGGCATTGAGTTTTCTCGGATATGGAGTGCAGCTTCCGATGGCATCATGGGGAAGTATGCTGCAGACGGCGCAGAAATTTATTCTGCACAATCCGGTTATGGCAATTGCACCTGGGGTCATGATTCTGGTTACAGTGTTGTGTTTTAATGTATTGGGAGATATACTGCAGCAGATATTAGACCCGAAATTGATAAAATAAGGAGAAGGAACGTTATGGAAAAATTATTGGAAGTAAAAAATCTATCTGTGACATTTCAAACTCTTCAAGGAGAAGTACAGGCTGTAAGAGATGTATCGTTTGCTATAAAAAAGGGGACGGTCACAGCGATTGTAGGTGAATCGGGATGTGGGAAATCTGTAACATCCAAATCCATTATGGGACTGGTGAAGAAACCGGGAGTTGTGAGTAAAGACAGTAAAATTCTGTTTCAAGGTGAAAATATTCAGGAGTATACGAAAAACCAGTGGGAAGATTACAGAGGTCAGAAATGTTCCATCTGTTTTCAGGATGCACTGACTGCATTGAATCCAACTATGACAATCGGAAAACAGATTATGGAGAAAATACTGGTTCATAAGAAAGTGAGCAAAAAAGAAGCCTGGAATGAAGCGGTGAAAGTTTTGGAAAAAGTTGGGATACCGAATCCGGAGCTTAGAATGAAACAGTATCCACATGAATTTTCCGGTGGAATGCGTCAGCGTGTTATGATTGGAATTGCAGTAACCTTAAATCCGGCGCTCCTGATTGCAGATGAGCCTACAACAGCGCTTGATGTTACAGTTCAGGCAGATATTCTGGACATGATGAAAGAGATTCAGAAAGAACATCATATGAGCATCATTCTGATCACACATGACCTTGGCATTGTTGCAAATTTTGCGACAGACATCCTCGTCATGTATGCTGGAAAAATTGTGGAACGCGGCAGTGCATACGATATTTTTTATCATCCGGCACATCCGTATACAAAGGCGTTACTGCGAGCCGTGCCACGCCTTGACATGAATGGAGAAGAATTAGAAACGATTGAAGGAGCTCCGCCAAACATGGCGCATCCGCCAAAGGGATGTCCGTTTGCAAACAGATGTAAAATGAGTAGAGACATTTGTAATACTGCATTTCCAAAAGAAATCAGTCTGGGGGAAGGGCATGAAGTATGCTGCTGGCTCCAGGAGGAGGAAAAGTGATGCCAGAGAGAAATGAATATTTATTAGAAGTAAAAGGGTTGAAAAAATATTTCAAAGCCGGAAAAGGTACACTAAAGGCGGTAGATGATGTGTCTTTCTATATCCGCCCCGGAGAGACTTTGGGTGTTGTAGGTGAATCGGGATGCGGGAAAACTACTTGTGGAAGAACGGTGCTTGGTCTGTATGACAGCACAGATGGGCAGGTTCTTTACAGAGGAGAAGATGTGCATCAGATGAAGGGAAAAGAGCGTCAGAATTTTACAAAACATGCACAGATTATATTTCAAGACCCATACGCTTCCTTAGATCCGAAAATGAAGGTGTACAATATTATTGCAGAAGGAATCCGTGCCCATGGTTTGTTAAAAAGTGAGAAAGAAATCAGGGAAAGAGTGGAGGAATTGCTTGTCACTGTAGGGTTGGACAAGCAGTATGCAGAAAGATTTGTACATGAATTTTCCGGAGGACAGAGACAAAGAATCGGTATTGCAAGAGCATTGGCAGTAGAGCCGGAATTTATTGTGTGTGATGAGCCGATTTCTGCATTGGATGTGTCGATTCAGGCACAGATTGTAAATCTTCTTGGAAGACTGCAAAAAGAAAAGGGTCTGACTTATATGTTTATTGCGCATGACTTATCCATGGTAAAATACATCTCAGACCGTGTTATGGTTATGTATCTCGGAAAAGTAGTGGAAATTACAGCATCTGATCAGTTATATGAAAATCCGATGCATCCCTATACAAAGGCGTTGCTTTCGGCGATCCCGATACCTGATCCGAAGATGGAAGAGGGAAAAGAGCGCATCAAAATGGGAGGAGACATTCCAAGTCCGGTTGATCCACCAGAGGGATGCAGATTCCACAATCGCTGCAAATATGCCACAGAGAAATGCAGGACGGAAGAACCCAAACTTCGATTGTTTGGAAAGGATCATTACGTGGCATGCCATATGGCAAAGGAATAGGAGAGAGTTTTATATAGAAATAGTAAAAGGGGCATAAAAGCCCCTTTTACTGTGCGGGGAAATGCTAGAGATTTTCTATGCAACACAATGCACGTGTATAATCTTTTTTGTCATATATGTATTGAACCGGGAGTCTGGTTTCCTGATGGGAAAAACTTTGCAATATAAAAAGCCGTCTGTTTTATGAAGTCTTCCGTATCAAGCTGAGTATTCCCGATAGTTTGATGAATCGAAAGCCCATCGGACAAGAGAAGAAGAAGCCAGGCAAAATATTCGCCGGAAACTTTGTCGGTACGATCGCTGATCTTTTCCGCAATCAATCCGGCAAAACTTTTATAGCGTTTGATCAAGTGTGACTGAATTTCTTCATTTCCAATCATAGCATCATAGAAAAGAGGAAGCCGGAGCTTTACGCCGGATACATCCCGCTCAAGAATGTATTTTACGAGCCGGTGCAAAGAGGTATCCTTGTCAGCATTTTCTGTCCATTCACATAATTCCTGCCATTGGGCGTCCAAATATTTATCTGTAATTGCAAATAGAAGATCGTTCTTATTCTTAAAATGATAGTATAGAGTTCCTTTTGAAATTCCTGCTTTGGCGGCAAGCTGTGAAAGGGAAATCTCTGAAAATGTTTTTTGGGTCAGTAAGTCTTCCGCAGAGTCGATGATCAGACTACGGACATCTTCTTTACGTGGCGCTGCCATAATGTCACCTCTTTGTAAATTTATTGATTCTATTTTACTCTGATTTGTATAAAATGTCTATAAACAACGAAGAAAGCATATGTTTTTATTGACTTTGCACAAAATTGTGATACTATAAAACCATGGAGTCGTACAATTGGCTGACTTGTGAAAGAAGGGATATTGGTGGATTGCAAGAAACTGCAGAAAAAGGTGCAGAATGCATATGGGAAAAGCATTCGTGTCAGAGAAAGAGATGGAAATGTAGTGCTTTCCGGCATTTTGCCAACCTGGGAGGATATTGTAGGTGCCTGCACCATGTGTGTGGATAAAAAGAGACGATATCACGTAATCAATGACCTGAAATTAAGAGGGACGGAACTTCCGAAGATGAAAGTACCGGACATTCAGGATCAGGCGTTGGAAGGAAGAAAACCGGATGTGCTCATTGTCGGAGGAGGAATTTCCGGGGCGAGCATTGCGCGGGAACTGATGCGATGGAAATTGGATGTACTTCTTGTGGATAAAGAAGCGGATGTTGCAATGCATGCTTCCGGGCGTAATGACGGTGAAGTTCATCCGGGAATTGATTTGGGAAAAGGAACATTAAAGCAGCATTATGTTATTTCAGGAAACCGGATGTATGGGAAGATTTGCAAAGAATTGGATGTACCATTTAAACGATGCGGACAATATGTAGGCATGATGCATTGGAGCGAGCTGCTTCCCGTCTGTCTTTACGTGTGGCAAAGAAAGCGTGTGTGCGGCGTCAGTGATACGAAGATTCTTCCGGCAGGTGTGCTTCGGAAACGGGAACCGCATCTGAATAAAAATATGAAGTTTGCAATTTATAACGGAAGTGCCGGAAGCGTATGTCCTTACGGTCTTACCATTGCCTACGCGGAAAATGCGGTACAAAACGGTGCGGAAGTGGCGTTGAATACAGCAGTGCTTTCCATGGAAGTTGCACAGGGGCAGATAAAAAGTGTGCTTACAAACCGAGGACGCATTTATCCGACGGTTGTCATCAATGCAGCAGGTACATTTGCAGAAGATGTGGCGAAAATGGCACAAGACAGGTTTTATTCGATTCATCCGAGGCGAGGAACGAATGCCATTCTGGATAAGAAAGCGGGGCCATTGATGGGCGGAATTGCCTCATGGAAAACATTGAAAAAGACGAAAGGACACACGAAGGGCGGTGGAATTGTCCATACAGCGCATGACAATCTTCTTGTGGGGCCGGATGCCATTGAGACATACGAGAAAGAAAATTTTGCAACGGAGAAATCCAGTATTGAAAATAACTTCAAGAAACAGAAAGTCACAGTAGAGGAATTGTCCGAGCGGGATATCATTACTTATTTTACCGGCGTGAGAGCACCAACTTTTGAAGAAGATTTTGTAATCGAACCGGGAAGAAAGACGAAGAATCTGATTCATTGTGCAGGAATCCAGTCGCCGGGGCTTACGACAGCGCCGGCGGTAGCGAAAGATGTATCTTTGATGGCGGCAAAAATGGTTTCCAGATATCACCCGGTGCAGAGAAATGAGAAGTATGATCCGCACAGAAAAGGTGTGCCGAGGCTTCGGGAAATGCCTCTTGACAAGAGAAATGAACTGATTCAAAAGCGGCCGGATTACGGGGTGATCATTTGTCGATGTGAAGAAGTAAGCCGGGGAGAAATTATGGATGCCCTGACTTCACCGCTTCCGGTTTATACCGTAGATGCAGTGAAGAAAAGAGTGCGTCCTGGTATGGGACGGTGTCAGGGGGGATTCTGTATGCCGCTTGTGGCTCAGATCATCAGTGAAGTGACGGGAAAGCCTTTGGAAGATGTGAAAAAAAGCGGCGGTGACAGTTATATTTTATATGGAAAGACGAAGGCGGGTGATGGCAGATGATATATGATGTAATCGTAATCGGAGGAGGTCCGGCAGGACTTGCCGCGGCAGTTTCCGCCAAAAAATCAGGAGCAGAGGTGCTGCTTCTGGAAAGAGAAGGACGTCTTGGAGGAATATTAAAGCAATGTATTCATGACGGATTCGGCCTGATGCGCTTTAAGAAGAAACTTTCCGGACCAGAATATGCGGAGCGGTTTATAGAAGAAGTCAAAGCACTTCAGATTCCGGTCAGACTTTGGACTTTTGTTACAAAAATAGAGAGAAGCAAAGACGGATTCCGGGTATGGACAGTGAGTAAAGACGGAGTATCAGAACTGCAGACAAGAAGTCTGATCCTGGCAACGGGATGCCGAGAGAGAACTGCAAAGCAGGTATCCATTCATGGAACGAGACCGGCGGGAGTGTATACGGCGGGAACGGCCCAACATTTTACGAATCTGCAAGGTGTGATGCCGGCAAAACGATGTGTAATATTAGGAAGCGGAGATATCGGTCTGATCATGGCAAGACGATTGAAACTGGAAGGTGCGGATGTGATCGGCGTCTACGAGGTGAAACCGGAACCGTCAGGACTTACGAGAAATATGATCCAATGTCTGGATGATTTTCAGATTCCACTTCATCTTTCAAAGACAGTGACGAGAGTGTTTGGAGATGAGCGGCTGGAAGGTGTGGAAATCTGTACAGTCGATGAGAAAATGCAGCCGATACCGGGAACGGAAGAAAGAATCCATTGTGATACATTGATCTTATCGGTAGGTCTCATTCCGGAAAATGAGATTGCAGAGAGTATGCAGGTACGAATGGATCCGAAGACGAAAGGCCCGCTTTGCGATTCTTCTGCAATGACAAGTGTGCCGGGCGTATTTTCCTGTGGAAATGCCTATCATGTCAATGATCTTGTAGATTATGTTTCGGAAAGCGGAGAACTGGCAGGAGCATCTGCAGCAGAGTATGCGAAAGAGCAAAAAATCGGCATTGTACAAATTCCGACAGAAGCGGAAGGAGAGACGGCTTATGTTGTGCCGCAATGTGTACGGCAGGAGGATCTTCGAAAGAAAGTAACTTTCTATTTTCGGTGTAAGAGAACCGTGGGGGAGAGTGAGTTAGTTGTAAGATCCGGAAACAATGTGATTTTTCAAAAACATTTTCTTGCAGTACGGCCACCGGAAATGGAACGGATTCTGGTAGATTTTTCGAAAGCGGAAGAAATCCGGGAACCGATTGTTTTTGAATTAAGGGAGGCGTAGTCATGAAGGAACTTGTATGTATCACCTGCCCAAACAGTTGCCGTATGATGGTGGAACAAAAAGGCGGGAAATGGATTGCATCCGGAAATCGATGTCCAAGAGGACAGAAGTTTGCAGAGGACGAGATGACCTGTCCGAAACGGACATTTTCCACGACGGTGCGAACGGCATGGAAAGATGTCCCGGTTCTTCCGGTGAGAATATCACAGGAGATACCAAAGGAGAACATATTTGATGTAATGGAAGTGATCAACCGAACGACAGTCAGACAAAGTATTGGCCGGGATGACGTGCTGATTCCCAATGTGCTTGGTCTTGGGGCTGATGTGATCGTGACGAGTGATTGCCTGAAAGAATATTTGGAGGAGGAAGATAGATGAGTAAGCCATATAAAGGATTTGAGCCGTCCTGGGTAAAGACGGCGGCGCCTGCAGACAGTTGGCGTTCGATTTTCAGATGGGGAGATCCGGATTTTGTAAAATATCCGAAAGAGTCTCTTTATAAGATGATGAAAGAGAAGTTCAAAATGACAGATGAGGACTTTCAGCATTATGACGGCAGCATCGGCATGGAGAAGGTAGAACTGGAAAATCACCCAATCCAGCTTGATAACAGACATATAGAAGCATTGAAAGAAATCGTAGGCGAAAAATATGTGCGTACGGATGATTATGCAAGAGTATCCGTTGCTTATGGCAAAACGGCTTATGATGCCATGAGACTTCGCGAGAAGAGAATGGATTCCCTTCCGGATGTGGTTGTCTATCCGGCCAAAACAAAAGAGGTTGAGGAGATCGTTGCTTACTGCACCGAGGAAAAAATCCCACTCTATGTGTATGGCGGCGGCAGTAGTGTGACCATGGGTGTGGAGCCAACAAAAGGCGGTATTTCCCTGGATATGAGACTTCGTTTCAATCATGTTGTTTCCTTTAATGAGACGGATCAGACCATCACCGTACAGGCAGGTATGTCAGGACCAAAGCTTGAGAAGGCCCTGAACAATGCACAGCAGCTTTTTGGCGCAAAACGTGCATATACATGCGGACATTTTCCGCAATCTTTTGAATATAGCAGTGTAGGCGGATGGGTTGTGACAAGAGGAGCAGGGCAGAATAGCACATATTATGGATGTATTACAGATATCGTGTTATCCCAAAAATATGCGACTCCAATCGGAAATGTACAGACGAGCAATTATCCGCGGGAAGCAACCGGACCAAACTTAAACCAGATTATGATGGGAAGTGAAGGTACATTTGGTGTTCTTACGGAAGTTACTTTAAAAGTATTCCGTTATATGCCGGAGAACAGAAAACGTTTCTCTTACATTTTCACAGATTGGAAGACAGCAATGGCCGCCGCAAGGGAAATGATGCAATGTGAAGCAGGCTATTCTTCTGTATTCCGTCTTTCTGATCCGGAAGAAACGAACGTGATGCTGCGTCTTTATAATGTAGATGATACCCCTCTTTGGAAAATTCTGGATCTTAGAGGGTTCAAAGATATGCAGCGTTGTCTGTTCCTTGGATTTACAGACGGGGGAAAAGGATATTCTAAAAATGTTGCGGCAAATATTAAAAGGATTGCACGAAAATACCATGGAATGAGTCTTACCTCTTATGTGACAAAGAGTTGGGAAAAGGGAAGATTTAATGATCCGTATTTAAGAGATACTTTAATGGATTTCGGTGTTGTGACGGATACGCTGGAGTGTACGGTGAACTGGTCCAATATGGCAAAGGTACATAGAGAAGTACGAAAAGTATGTCATCAGTTACCAAATACCATTGTAACAACGCATATGTCTCACTGCTATCCGCAGGGGGCCAATCTGTATTTCATCTTTATTACGAGAATGAGCGGTGCGGATAATTTCCGGGCATATCATACAACAATTCTGGATGCTATTCAGAAATCCGGAGCGGCTATAAGCCATCATCATGGTATTGGTAAAATGTTTGCACCATGGCTGGAAGGAAGTCTTGGACATACGGAATACGGTGTATTTAAGGTGTTGAAAGACTATTTTGATAAAGACTATCTTATGAACCCGGGAGGAACATTGGGACTGGATCTTCCGAAGGAGCAAAAGAAATATTTAAAGGAAGGTATTACACGCTGATTTATAAGGGAGGGGACGCGTGTGGGAAATACACATATAATCCTTGCTTTTGACATTGGAACGCAAAGTACGAGAGCACTCCTGATCTCATCGGAAGGAGAGATTATTGCAAAGGCTCAAAAAGGCCACCATCCGGCATATATTTCAAGGAAGTCAGGATGGGCAGAGCAGGATCCGGATTTCTATTATAAAAATATGTGCCGTGTATCAGGACAGCTAAAGGAAAGTTTCCCGGAGCAGTTTCACAAGATTGAGGCGGTAACACTTACAACCATTCGCTGTACAAGTGTGTGCGTGGGAAGTGATGGGAAACCGCTCCGTCCGGCAATTCTGTGGCTGGATCAAAGAAGAGCAAAGGGACGCCCGAGACTGAACCGGTGCGTTGCGGCTGCAGTGAAAGCAGCGGGAATGACAAGAACGCTCCAACTACAATATCGGAAATCCCATTGTAACTGGATCCGTGAAAATGAGCCGGAAATTTGGGCGCAGACGAAGAAGTATGTACTGTTGGGGACGTATTTGAATTATAAACTGACAGGGAAAATGAAAGATTCAACCGCTTCCATTGTGGGCTATGTGCCATATGATTTTAAGAACAGACGTTGGAAGAAAAAATATGATCTGGTGCGTCCTGTATTCGATATGCCGGACGAAATGATGTGTGATCTTGTGCAACCCGGGGATGTGATCGGGCATTTGACAAGACAGGCGGCGGAGGATCTGGGACTTTCTACAAAGCTGCAGCTAATTGCCACAGGTACGGATAAGGCATGTGAGATTCTTGGTCTTGGTTGTGTAAACAGAAAACGTGCTGCCATAAGTTTTGGGACGACGGCCACGATTACTTTCACTACAGGGAACTATCTGGAACAGGAGACTTTTATTCCGCCGTATGACTCTATTCTTCCCGCGCACTATACCCCGGAGGTGGAAATTTTCCGGGGATATTGGTTGATCTCCTGGTTTAAAAAGGAGTTTGCCCAAAAAGAAGTGACAGAAGCAATCAATCTGAAAGTACAGCCGGAAGAGATTCTGAATAAAAAACTGAAAGAAATACCTGCGGGATGTGATGGGCTTGTGTTACAGCCGTATTTTACACCGAATCTGACCATGCCGGAGGCAAAAGGAGCCGTCATAGGACTTTCGGATGTACATACAAGAATTCATTTATATCGGGCAATTATTGAAGGAATCAATTTCGCATTGATGGATGGAATGCGTCATATGGAAAAAAGAGGAGGCTTTCGTTTTGAAGAGATCCGCGTAGGTGGAGGAGGAGCTCAAAGTAGTGAAATCTGCCAGATTACGGCAGATATGTTTGGACTTCCGGTTGTGAGAACGCAGACGTATGAAGTCTCAGGAATAGGCAGTGCCATTCCGGCGTTCGTGTCTCTCGGTGTGTTTGGGAGCTATAAAGAAGCCCTTCGCCACATGGTATATAAAAAAGACGTATTTCAGCCGAATAAAAAGCAAAATGCGGTGTACCGGAAATTATATGAAGACGTCTATAAGCAGATTTACCCGAGATTGTCGGAAATCTATATGAGAATGAGTGAGATTTAAACGGAAAAAGTAAAAAAGGGGACGTAGTAAAATGTCATTTTACTACGTCCCCAACTGTATATTTTTTGCTTTGAAGCGGAATAAAAATTATGAGACAGCTTTTTTATTTTTGAAAATTTTATAGCTATATTTATCGAGTGCAGTCAGTAAAATCATACCAAGCACGCCACAGCCAAGAATTTCTCCAATGCCGACTGTCAGCATCATAAGAGGAATCGGAAGATTCACTCCATATCCGAACGCCAATACAAACGGAACAATGATCGTGTTGGCAAGAATCGGTGGAAGCGGAGCAAGAAACTTGTTGGAATTACGAAGTTTGTAAGTGAAAAATGCTCCGATTAATGTTGCCAGACTTCCGAAGATGATATCCGGAAGAATTGCGCCTCCTAAAATGTTGGCGATCAGACATCCGATAAATAACCCCGGAATCGCTGCCGGTGTAAAGAACGGAAGGATTGTCAATGCTTCCGCAATTCGAAGCTGGATCTCCCCATAGCTGATTGGTGCGAAAAGAGTTGTAAGCACCACATAGATGGCTGCAATCATAGCTGCCTGTGTCATAAATACTACCTTTTGATTTTTCATATTCTATTTCTCCTTTAGTTTTGTTTTACGAGTGGAAGGTCGCGAACACTCGATTCATTTAACGCCGGAAATCGGCGAAAGCCCGATAAGACCTTGTTTTTGGGGCTTTGCAACGTGTTGTAGTATAGCACAAACATTTCTTGAAATCAAGAAAAGTACCAAAAAAGTACCAAAAGGGAACATGAAAGAACAAAAATGAAATAGGTATATTGTATTATGAAATTTCCTATTCCTAATTCCGGCACACAATCTATTATTTGATATTTTTAATCAAATCTTTTATTTTTCAAAATTATTCCATACATTTGAGAAAATATTTTGTTAATCGGTTTAAATCATTCATTGAGATATGTTATAATGACAAAAGAATAACCCAAAATTTGTAAAAATATGGAGGAAGTATGAAGCGGATGCAATTTGCACTGCTCTTTCTTGTGTTTGGATTTATTATCGCGTTTTCTGCGTGTGAAAAGAAACCAAAAGACAGGAAAACAATTGCAGTAAGTATGATTGGTGAGACACATAAGTGGCCTGTTGGAGTGAGATATTATGCAGAAGAGGAAGTCAAAAAAATAGCGAAAGAAAATGATTGGGACTATGAATTTGTAGTTGCGAATAACACGAATGAGCAGTCAGAACAGTTGATTGAGCTTATGAAGAAAAAAGTAGACTGTATCGTTATGCTTCCGATGGATGGGGCATCATTAAAAACAGCCGCGATGATGGTGGAGTCTGCCAATATTCCGCTTGTGATTTTCGACAGGGAAATACCGGATTTTGTGCCGACAGCAACGGTGAAAGGCAATAATGTTGAGCTTGGGAAGAAAACGGCTGACATTTTTAACGGAATGTTTCCGGACGGTACCAAGGTACTGGAGATTATGGGAGATACATCCACAGTACCTCAGCAAAGAACAGATGGATTTGATGAGGAACTTCATGCGAATTTTGAAAAAGAGCAGGTGGGATATACCGGGTGGCAGAGAAAAGAAAGCGCAGATATTTTTAAAAACTGGGTAAACACTTATAACAAACAAGAGCTTGAGGAAATAGGAGCAATCTTTACACATGATGATGAACTCGCCCTCGGTGTTTTGGATGTACTTGACGAAGCCAGAGAAAAGACGGGAGCAGAACTCCTTCCGAATCTGAAAGTAATTGCCGGCTCGGCGGGGACAAAAGAGATGTATCAGCGAATTGCTACGGAACAAAGATATACGTTGTTTTCTTTGACCTATTCTCCGAAAATGATTAAAGAAGCGATTAGAATTGGAGAGAAAATCATCAAAGAGGAAGAATATGAAGAGATGACCATCATTGACACAATAGAAGTAAATCGGAAAAATGTCAGTGAGTTTTATGATGAAAAATCACCGTATTAGGAGGCAAAAAGATGTATCGTTTGATTATTGCAGATGATGAAAAAGTGATATTAAAAGGGCTTCGTGATTATATTGACTGGAAAGAGATGGGATTTCAAGTAGTAGAGACTTTTGAAGATGGAAAAGAAGCGCTGGAATATATCAAAAGCAATCTGGTGGACGTGGTGCTTTCAGATATAGAGATGGCAGAGGTGTCCGGACTGGAGCTTGCAAGATATATATCCGAACAGAAAACGGGACATAAAGTGGTGATTGTCAGTAGTTATAAGGAATTTGAGTATGCGAGAAAGGCAGTAGAGTACGGTGTGGAGTACTATCTGTTAAAACCGATTCACATAGGTGAAGTGAAAGATGTATTTCATAAAATAGCAAAAGAATTGGAAGAGGAGAAAAAGAATGACTGGAAGACAGAATTGCTTCCGCAGTTGCAGGAAGAATTCTGGGCAGAACTTCTTGCCGGAGTATTTCTAAATCGTGACAATATTGAGAAAAGGAAACAGGTGCTTCAAATCGGAATCAACGTGGAACATCCATTTGCGGTGGCAGATGTACAGATCGAGCAGAAGGAAGAAAAGTTTTTCGATTATTTCGAGGGGGAAAACTATCATAACCTGATTCGTAATATCTTTTGTGAGACGACAGGAGATATCAGCGCTTTTCCGATATTTTTGTCAGATGAAGTGATCAAAGTGATCCTGACTTCTGTCGAGATGGAATGTACGGAGATATTTGAACAGAAGGTTCAGGAGAAGCTGGATGAAAAGTGTAGTACTGCGGAGAAACTTTTAAAATTAAAGTTGAAGTGTCAGGTGGAAAAGGTGGCTCCTGATATCATGGGGATTTCTGATTATCGGTACAAGGTTAAAGTTCATACGGGTGAAGGTAGAGAAGATCATGTCTGTGAGCAAGAGTTGGAGTCGGAAGATTATGAAAGGCTTATCCAGAAGTATAAGCTGTTGATGGGGATTATCAATGACGGAAAATTTGAAGAGCTTGACAATCTTTTAGAGCATATTTTTATGGGATTTCATGAGATGCCGGTGGCACAGGTACAGAAATTGTGCATTGATCTGTTTTCCATGATTTCAACAAAGCTGCTTCGGATAGGCATTGATATGTGGATGGTCTGGAACAAGAAGGTTCATTATCGTGAATTGATGGAAATACAGAATGTACATGACCTTGAAGAAAAAGTAAGGGAATTGCTCCACGAAATTACCAATACTGTGAAAGAAAAGCAGAATATCCGTTCGAGACAGTTTGTGGAGGAGTCAATCAGATACATGAAAGAGCATTATGCAGAAGACATTTCTCTAGAGAGTATTGCAAACAAGTTTTTCCTGAATCAGACGTATTTCAGCAGACTGTTCAAACAGTGTACCGGGTCTACGTTTACGGATTATCTGATTGAACTGAGAATGGAAAAAGCAAAAGGGTTATTGAAAACAGGAAAATATAAGGTGTACGAAATCAGTGCGAAAGTAGGATACCATAGTGAAAAGTACTTTTTTCGTATTTTTAAACAGTATACCGGATGTTCGCCAACCGAATATTATAGAGGAAATAGAATAAATGAGTAAACTCAGAGATAAAAAGATCATTGAATATCTGCATGATTATCGGTTTAACAGTTTGTTAGTCAGAAGTTTTTTGATTATACTGATTTTCCTGATCGTGACATTTACGGCAGTTATGATTGCGGTATCCGATGAAATGCGCGGTATCATTACGGATGAAGTCGGAAATATGAGTATCAATGCATTGGAGAAGACAAAAGAGCGTGTGGATGCCGTCATGGATGAAGTAGTCAGTATTTCTGCTCATCTATCCATTGATTCGGATGTACGCAGACTTCTTGTGTCCGATACGGGAGAATCACCGGGGCATATGCAGGCGGTTGCCATCAAGCAGAAAATGGAAATGTATACGGATGTGTTTGATTATATTGACAGTATCTATATTTACTCACATAAAAATAAATATATACTGACAATTGAAGGAGGAGAACGCATAGAAGAGTTTCAGGATCTGAACTGGCTGAACAATCTGACGGAACGGGAATATGAACCGGCGCGAATGATCAGCAGAGTAAAAAATGATAGATATCCGAATCTGATTACTTATATTCAGCCGTTACGCCTGACGCAAATGCAATTTCTCGGAGGAATCATCATCAATATTGATATGGAAAAACTAAAAAGCCTGATTATACCTAATATACAGGATTCCAGAGAAAATCTTCTGATTGTGGATGACAGAGATTATATTTTATTCAGTTATGATTGGGCGGATCTGCGCAAAAAATTAAGTAAGGAGGAATTTTATAAAGACATTGACTTTGAGTCGATGCAAGGGTATCAGATTGTAAAGAATAAAGGGGAAGATTATATTGTTGCTGTAGCAATGTCGGAACGATTTTCCTGGAAATATATTTCCTCCGTTCCACTTGGCGCTTATGACAGATATCATGACGGGATTCGGATTTTCTTTGTTGTACTCTGTGTATGTTGTGTATTTCTTTCCGTCATCGCGGCGTTTGGAATTTCTCTTTATACATATAAGCCGGTAAAACATATTTTGGATCTGGTGAAGAATCCGGAATTGTATCATGCTTTGCCGGAAGACGGGCAGAAATTAAAGAATGATGAAACACAGGAGATTGCGCTGAATATCATACGAAATCTATATTCTAACCGCCAAATGAAACAGAAACTGCAGCAATATGCGAACGTGATCGATAAAGCGCAGCTTACCGCGCTTCAGGCACAAATCAGTCCGCATTTTCTCTATAATACGCTGGAAAATATCAGATGGAGGGCAATGGATATCTGCAAAGGCGATAATGAAGTGTCTCAGATTATTTTGAACCTGTCGGAAATGCTCAGAAACAGTCTTGATATTGAACAGCAGATTATCACGTTAGAGGAGGAAATCCATAATGCCAAGCTTTATATAGAAATCTTGCAGCTTCGGTATGAAGATAAGATTAAAGTAATATGGGATATTCAGCAGGAGGCATTGTCGTGCAGTATTGTAAAAATCAGTCTTCAGCCGCTTGTTGAAAATGCGGTATACCATGGAATTAAGCCATTGAGGTATCAGGGGATCATTACGATACGGGCATATGAAAAGGAGAAAAAACTGATTGTGGAAGTGGAGGATAACGGTATCGGCATGGAAGAGTCGGAATGTAGGGAATTGAATGAAAATCTGACGGAGAAATATATCCTGAATGAGGATCATATTGGAATTAGGAATGTAAATCAGAGGTTGAAATTACTTTTGGGAGATGAGACAAAGATGCAGGTGATAAGCAAAAAAGGAGAAGGGACGAAAGTATGTCTCATACTTCCGTTTCAGACTTTCGGAAAACGGGAGCAGGAGGAAAAATGAGTAGAAAACGATGGTATCAGAAAGCGGTCTGTGTAGTCTTATGTATGATGCTGCTGTCCGGATGTGGAGATACAAAAGAGGTGGGAAAGCCTGAACAAAAGGAAAAAACGACGGTGCTTCATTGGATGATATGCGGTGAAAAATCGAAAAGTTCCGATAGAACGATTGCCGAATTTAACAAACAGTTACAAACGTTTTTACCGAATACAGAGGTTGAATTTGAAATCGTTCCGGAGAAAAATTATAAAAAAAGATGGGATATGAAAATGGCTACCAATGAGCCGTTAGATCTTGCCTGGATTGGAAAGGATTTGTTCAACTATACGGAAGAGGTCAAAAAGGGGAATTTTATGGCGCTGGATTATCTGCTCAGTACGGAAGGAAAAGCGCTTCAGAAAGAGATTCCGGAAAAGCTGTGGGACAAGCAAAAGAGGGATGGCAAAATATATAGTGTACCAATCCTCGGGGCAGAATACCAAAAAGATTATGCCATTATCACCTCCAAAAGCAATATGAAAGCATATGGAGGGGAAGAAGAAATATCCCGGACAAATCAGAAGCAGTTATACTCAGATCAGAATTGCTACGCAGTAATCGGCGATTATCTGGAGTATTTAAAACAACAACAAAAGCTTGGAACAGGCGTATCGTGGGAAACTTTCAGTAAGATTGCACAAAAGGGGTATGAGGGGATCTATGGACCTGACTGTCCGTTTGTGATACGGATCTTTGATGAAAAGCCGATCGTTTACAATAAGTATGAACTGGATTCGTACAAAGATTATTTTAAAACGATGTCGGACTGGTATCACAAAGGATATATACGGCAGGATATCGAAGAAATTATGGACACTGAGGAAGATCTTGGAAAGAAGAGCGGATATTCTCTGTTTCTGGATGAGTGTGGCGAAAATGCAGCAGTCTTTGTTCCTGTTTCCACAGAATACGAAACAGTTCAGATTCCTCTGCAAAACTATAAATACATTCCATATGAATCTTGTCGGAATGCAATTGCAATTCCGAAGACAACAGAATATCCAAATCGTGCAATGGAGCTGATAGAGCTTTTGAATACGGAAGAGGGGAAACCGTTATTGAGACTTCTTTGCAACGGATTTGAAGGAAGACATTATGTAGAAGAAACAGACGAGCAGATCGACCAGGTGACAGGGGCAAGTGGGAAAGCCCTTTATTCGTTGGCGCCGTATACAGTTGGCAACGTGTTTAATAATTATGAAAATGCAAAGGGGGAATTTCAACAGATTCGTACATGGAACGAGGAAGCGAAGGAGTCTGTACTTACTGGTTTTGAACTGGACACAAGAATGATTGTGATGGAGATGGAGCGAATCAATCTGGTGGTAGAGGAGTACTCGGATGTATTGCAGCGTGGAACAGCGGAAGATTGGGAGGCAATCTATGAAAAGATGATTCGGGAAATGAAGGAAGCGGGATCCGATACAGTCATAGATGAGATGCAGAAGCAAATCGACACGTTTATGCAAGAAAAGATACGAAATGAATAGAAAGATACTATATGAAAGAACAATTAGCTGTCATAGCAACCGTTTTGTCATGATAACGTACTTTGGAAGAATTATGGAAAGGTGTACAATAAAATTATCAAGAAATCTTTCAAAATAATTTTTAGCAAAGGAGAGTGTATTATGAAAAAACGTTTATTGGCAGCTTTTTTGGTTGCAACTTTGACAGCTACGGCTCTTGTTGGATGTGGATCCGATAGTGGGAAATCCAATGATGGGAAAAAGTCGAAGGGAGGTAAAGAAGTAGCGATTATGGTGCCGAGTGCTGACCATGGATGGACGGGTGCAGTTTTGACTTATGCCCAGGAAGAGGCAAAAAAACTGAGTAAAGATGGTAAGTACGAAGTAAATGTATACGCTGCTACAGATGTGGAGAACCAGATCCAGCAGGTGGATGATTTGCTTTCTAATACGGATAATCTGGCAGGTATCGTTATTCTTCCGTATGATAACGGTCTTCAGTCAACAATAGAGAAGATCGCAACAGCGGATGTGCCGTTTGTACAGTTTGACCGTGTAATTGAAAGTGATATCATCAATGAAAAAGTTGTAGCAAACGTAAAAGGTGATAATGAAGGAATCGGTTATGAGACAGCAAAAAGATTTATCGCAGACGGTTTGACAAAAGACGATTATGTATATGAAATGATCGGTGATAACTCTTCAGTTCCGGAATTAAGATCAAAAGGATTCCGTAAATATCTCACAGAGCAGGGATGGACGGATGAAGAAATCGATAAAGTTGTTGTAAAATCTGCCGCAACAGGTTGGAGCCGTGATACAGGAAAAGAATTATTCGAATCCTGGTTCTCAAGTTCACAGTGTGACACATCCAAGAAAAACTGGATTTTTACACATGATGATGAGATAGCGATGGGTATCCTGGAATCTCTGAACGGTTCTGCTCTGGATGAAGGTAAGAAAGCAGAGTTTTTGAATTCTCTTCAGGGTCTTGCATCATCTTCCGGTCTTGCAGAAATCTATGCAGTCCTGGATGGAACACATAAGACGATCGCTACTCCGGAATTATATGATATATTCTCTGTAACATATGATCCGGCTATGATTCAGGAAGCGACAGAAGTTATGATTGACTATCTGGACGGAAAGACAGATATCGAACAGGATTATATCATTCCGGTTAACGTTGTTGATTCTAAAAACGTAGGTGAATTTACACCGTTTGGAACATATGAAGGTAAGTAAATAGAAAAATTACGAACTGAGGCTGTATCGATGTTGAATGAGAGGATACGGTCTCAGTTTGGATAAACGACGCAGAGGTAGGTGATTCTATGGAATTACTAAAAATGGAAAATATTTCTAAATCATTTTCGGGTGTTGAAGTTTTGCATAATGTGTCATTACACATTGAAACGGGAGAAGTCCATGCGTTGCTTGGTGAGAACGGAGCCGGGAAATCAACATTAATGAATATTTTGGCGGGAATCTACACGAAAGACGGAGGAACAATCTGGTTTAACGGGAAGGAAATGGATCATTCCACGATCAAAGAAATCGAGAATACAGGAATTTCTTTCGTTCATCAGGAATTGAATATTTTTAATGATTTGCAAGTATACGAAAATTTATTTTTAGGAAAAGAAATAAAAAATAAGTTTGGCAAACTAAACAAAAAGCAGATGATCAAGGAGACCAGAGACCTGATGCAAAGTCTGGGAGTGGATATCGATCCGACCGAGTTGGCAGGGAATCTGAATACAAGTAAAAAACAGCTTTTGGAAATTGCAAAAACAATTTATGCAGATGCAAAACTGTTTATCATGGACGAGCCGACAACGGCTTTGAATAATGAAGAAATTGACAGATTGTTCGGTATCATTCGAAAATTGAAAACAGAAAGAAAAACATTTATTTTTATCTCACATAAGATGCCGGAAATCTTTGAGATAGCTGACACATATACGGTGCTTAGGAACGGTGAATTTATTTCTAGCGGTTTTATTCAAGATGTAACGCCGGAAGAAGTGACAAAGTATATGGTGGGAGAAAACTACTCTTCCTCAGGAATATATGAGGAAAGAAAGCTTGGAGAAACCGTACTGGAAGTGAAAGATTACTGTGGGAAAGGATTCCAGAATGTAAATTTTAAGATCCGGGAAGGAGAAATCATCGGCTTGACTGGATTACAGGGGGCCGGGACCTCGGAATTGATGCAGACGATCTTCGGGGCTCTTAAAGCAGAGTCCGGACAGTTGTTTGTCCATGGACGGGAGATGACCGGCAATTCTATTCGAAAAGCGATGAAAAACGGAATTGCGATGGTAGCGGCAAACAGAAAAGAAAACTCTATTCTGCCGGATATGACGATCCTTGAAAATATGTATGTGTCCGAAAATGTCATACATAACAAAAGACAGCACATTTCCAGAAAAGAAGAAGTCAAAAAGTATGACAAATTAAAAGGAATGCTAAACATTAAAGCAAATAGCTGTGATGATAACATTACCAATTTGTCCGGCGGCAATCAGCAAAAGATTATTCTGGCAAGATGGATGAACACCAAAGCGGATATCATTCTGTTTGATAACCCGACGCAGGGAATTGACGTGGGAGCAAAAAGCGAGATTTATAAACTGATCATGAAGCTCTCCAAGGAAGGAAAAACAATTTTTGTCAATACTCTGGAAATCCCGGAAATTCAAAAAATCGCAGACAGATGTATTGTCTTTTATCACGGAAACGTTCAGGCAGAACTGGAACATGAAAAGATTAACGAAGAGACGGTAATGCTGTATGCAACAAACGCAGTATATTCCAAAGAAAGGCAGGTGTAGATATAGCATGGAAAAGCAAAAGAAAAGTAATTTTTTAAAAGTTTTATGGCATGATTATAACTTTATAGTAATCTTCCTTATTATCTTCATTGCCTTCCTTGTTGTAAACGGAAGCGCAACGTCATGGACGAGTATCACAAATATTCTTCTCCATAGTTCTATCTTGGGAACGGTTGCTTTAGGTATGGGACTTGTAATCCTGACGGGGGATTTCGATTTGTCAGTCGGTTCATCCTTTGTATTTGTAGGAGGACTTTCTATTTTGGCCTATAACAAAACAGGAAGTATCCTGCTCTGTCTCTTATGTGCGATCGTATTAGGATCGTTGTGCGGTCTGTTCAATGGTGTGCTGGTAGGAAAATGTAAGATGCCGTCATTCATTGTTACGCTGGCAACGATGCTGATCTTTCGTTCGCTCTCCCAGTATATGATGAATGAGATGGGAGAGACGAGATACCGGATCGATGCCGCGAAAGGAAGCTATAAGACGTTGTTCATGTTTGGAAACGGAGATGTCCTGACAATTCCGAATTTGGCGATTGTTTTCCTTGCTCTGGCAGTTTTGCTGATTTACATGACGACGAGTACGAAGTTCGGTAAGAATATTTATGCTCTCGGAAGTAATGTAAAAGCGGCGAGACTTTCCGGTATCAATGTTGTGGCTACGAAAATCAAAATGTTTGTAATGTGCGGTGCGCTGGTCGGAGTGGCAGCTTTTCTAAAGATTGCAAAAGATACATCCTTTGATCCGGCCACATCCGGAAAGAGTTATGAATTGTACGCGATTTCAGCCGTAGTCATCGGCGGGTTGTCTTTGTCCGGCGGAAAAGGGAAAATGATAGGAATTATTTTCGGAACAATGGCATTCTCTTTAATTGATAAGATTATTACGGCGCTTGGAATGAATGCGTTACTGAACGATACAGTAAAAGGATTGATTCTTTTGATTGCAGTTGGAATCCAAATGGTACGTAAACGTTCACAATAAAGGAGGAGGTATCAGTATGAGCAAAGTATTAAACTATGGAATGGTTGGAGGCGGACCGGGAGCATTTATCGGAGATGCACATAGAAAAGCAATTAATATCGATGGGAAAGCCCGTCTTGTCGCAGGTTGTTTTTCAAGAAATTATGAAAAAACGCTTTTAGAGGGAGAAGAACTTCATATAGAGCGGGATCGCTTGTACCACGATTTTGCAGAAATGGCTCAAAAAGAATCGGAAAGAGAAGACGGGATTGATTTTGTTGTGATTGTCACACCAAACTATGCACACTATGAGGTGTGTAAAGCATTCCTGGAGGCGGGGATTGCGGTTTCCTGTGACAAACCGCTCTGTGTAGAACCGAGTCAGGCAAAAGAATTGGAAACGCTTGCGAAGAGTAAAAATCTCCAGTTTATGGTAACTTATATATATTCCGGACATGTAACATCGAAAAATATCCGCGCGCTTATCGATGAGGGAGAGATTGGTGATATTCGGACAATTATGGGCGAGTATCCACAAGGTTGGCTGGCAGAAGAGGATATCAGCGGAAACAAGCAGGGAGAGTGGAGAATCGATCCTGCGCTTTCCGGAAATACAAACTGTCTTGGAGATATCGGAACGCATATTGAAAATACGGTTTACCGAATGACCGGATTGAAAATTAAAAAAGTGCTTGCAAAAATGGAAAAAATTGTTCAGAACCGGAAACTGGATGATAATACAACCGTTTTGGTAGAATATGAAAATGGTGCATCGGGATGTTACTGGTCTTCTCAGGTTGCAATAGGACATGACAATGGACTGCGAGTGCGGATTTACGGAAGTAAGGGAAGTATCCTTTGGTTTCAGGAGAATCCTGAAAAGTTTCAGTTATTCAAAGATGATGGCAGCGTGTTGGAAATCCATCGAGGACACGGAGCGATCCGTCCGCAGGCGGCGAAATATCAAAGACTGCCATCTGGACATACGGAAGGATGGCTGGAGGCGATGGGTAACCTCTATTCCAGTTTTATCGATTGTCTTATGGCACAGAAGGAAGGAAAGTTTGACGAGAGCATGATTGATTATCCGACAATAGAAGATGGTGTGGATGGAGTACTTTATATTTCATCTTGTTTAAAGAGTCAGGAAAATGGAAATATTTGGGTAAATTTTGAAGAATAAAAAGGAGGAAACAGATTATGGCAAGACCGGTTACACTTTACACAGGACAATGGGGAGACTTATCTTTGGAGGAAGTCTGCAAATTGGCTAGTGAGATGGGATATGAAGGATTGGAGATTGCGACAAACGGGCATATCAACTGTCATGAAGTTGTTACAAATCAGGAGTATGAAAAACAAGTAAAAGATACGTTGAAAAAATATAACCTAAAGTGTACAGCTCTTGGAGCGCATCTGTCAGGACAATGCGTCGGCGATTTATATGATCCGCGTCTGGATGGATTCGCACCTTCCGAGTATGCAGGAAAACCGGAAGAGATTCGTGCATGGGGCATCCGTGAGATGAAAGATACGGCTCGTGCGGCAAAAGTTATGGGCTGTGACGTCGTAACAGGATTCATGGGATCTGCAGTATGGAAATACTTTTATTCTTTCCCGCAGACAAGTGAGGAAATGATCGAGGCGGCATATCAGGAGCAGGTAGAATTCTGGACACCGATTTTTGATGTATTTGACGAGTGTGGAGTAAGATTTGCCCTGGAAGTACATCCAACGGAAATTGCGTTTGATTATTGGACGACCAAGAGATTGCTTGAGACATTCCATTACAGACCAACGCTTGGATTGAATTTCGACCCGAGCCATTTGCTTTGGCAGGGTGTAGATCCTGTTGTATTCTTACAAGATTTTATTGATCGTGTCTATCATGTACATGTAAAAGACGCGTTTGTAAATCTGGACGGACGAAACGGAATCCTTGGTTCTCATCTGACATTTGGCGACATGAGACGTGGATGGAATTTCGCATCTCCGGGACATGGTGACGTAGACTTTGATAAAATCATCCGTGTACTCAATGCTGCCGACTATCAGGGACCACTTTCCGTTGAATGGGAGGACAGCGGAATGGATCGTGTGTATGGAGCGACAGAAGCTTGTAACTTTGTGAAGAGTATTAACTTCGAGCCATCAAAAATCGCATTCGATGCAGCGTTGAAGAATGATTAAAAAAGAATAAAAACAATTCTGAAGAGTGAGTATTCTGTAACAGGAACGCTCACTCTTTTGTTACAAAATTTATCCGGAAATACAGATTGCGGGAAACTTAAAAATAAGGTATACTATACAGAATAGCAAAAATATTGTGAGTATAAAGGAGTTTTGAGGTATGGAATTAGTAACAGTAAGAGAATTGTACAAAGGCCGTGAACAGTACCTCGACAAAGAAATAACTGTCGGCGGTTGGGTGAGAAGTATCAGAGATTCAAAAACATTCGGATTTATCGTTCTGAATGATGGTTCATATTTTGAGAATTTACAGATTGTTTATCACGATTCTATGAATAATTTTGCAGATATCAGTAAGTTAAATGTAGGTTCAGCTATTATTGTAAAAGGTACTCTTGTCGCGACACCACAGGCAAAGCAGCCATTTGAGATCCAGGCGACAGAAGTTACAGTGGAAGGTGCATCCGCACCGGATTATCCGCTTCAGAAGAAGAGACATACTTTCGAGTATTTAAGAACAATTTCACACTTGCGTCCGAGAACCAATACTTTCCAGGCGGTATTTCGTGTACGCTCGTTGATTGCTTATGCGATTCATCAGTTCTTCCAGGAGAGAGGATTCGTGTATGTACACACTCCGATCATTACAGGAAGTGACTGTGAGGGTGCGGGAGAGATGTTCCGTGTTACAACAATGGATATGGAAAATGTTCCGAAAAACAAAGATGGTTCTGTAGACTACAGTCAGGACTTCTTTGGAAGAGAGACAAGCCTTACAGTAAGCGGTCAGTTGAATGCGGAGACATATGCGCAGGCATTCCGTAACATTTATACATTCGGGCCGACATTCAGAGCTGAGAATTCTAACACAACACGCCATGCGGCAGAGTTCTGGATGGTAGAGCCTGAGATTGCATTTGCGGATCTTGAAGATGATATGAATCTTGCAGAAGCAATGTTAAAGTACATCATCAACTATGTACTTGAGAATGCACCGGAAGAGATGAACTTTTTCAACTCATTTGTAGACAAGGGACTTCTTGACCGCCTGCATAACGTTGCGACATCTGAGTTTGCACGCGTCACATATACAGAGGCAATTGAGATCCTTGAGAAGAACAATGATAAGTTTGACTATAAGGTATCATGGGGATGCGACCTGCAGACAGAACATGAACGTTATTTGACAGAGCAGGTGTACAAACGTCCTGTATTTGTTACAGATTATCCGAAGGATATCAAAGCATTCTATATGAAGATGAATGAAGATAACAAGACAGTAGCAGCAGTAGATTGTCTTGTGCCGGGAATTGGTGAGATCATCGGCGGAAGCCAGAGAGAAGATGATTACGACAAGCTCCTTGCACGTATGAAGGAAATGGGAATGAAAGAAGAAGAGTACCAGTTCTATCTGGATCTTAGAAAATATGGTTCTACAAGACATGCAGGTTTCGGTCTTGGATTTGAAAGATGTGTAATGTACCTGACGGGAATGTCCAATATCAGAGACGTAATACCATTCCCAAGAACTGTAAATAACTGCGATTTATAAGAGAAAGAGTGGGGCGTGGGAATTTTATTTCCACGCCTTGTTAAATCATGGAGAACCAGATTTTGTTTATGACATAGAGGAAATTGATTATGAACATATTAGTAGTAGATGATGAGAGAGAAATTGCGGATGTGGTGGAACTCTATTTAAAGAATGACCAATATAATATTTTCACATTTTATACAGGCAAGGAAGCATGGGAATGTATTGAAAATATGAAGATCGATCTGGCGATTCTGGATGTGATGCTGCCGGATATTGATGGGTTTGAGATACTGAAGCGGATTCGGGAGAAATATACATTTCCGGTCATTATGCTGACAGCCAAAGTAGAATATATGGATAAAATTACGGGACTTACCTTAGGGGCGGATGATTATATTCCGAAGCCTTTTAACCCTTTGGAACTTGTGGCAAGGGTGAAAGCACAGCTTCGCCGTTACACACAATATAATGAGGTAGGGAAAAATGATGGTGAGATCATTGACTTTGGCGCATTGTTTTTGAATCGTACATCCCATGAGTGTGTGTATTACGAGAAAGAACTTACCTTGACACCGATTGAGTTTGATATCCTGTGGCTTCTGTGTGAAAATCGGGGGAAGGTGATAAGTTCGGAAGAACTGTTTAAGTCTGTGTGGAAAGAACAATATTATAAGAACAGCAACAATACTGTAATGGTACATATCCGGCACTTGCGTGAAAAAATGAGCGAGCCTACCGGAAAATCGGATTTTATTAAGACCGTATGGGGAGTTGGATATAAAGTTGAAGAATAAATACCGCAAATTAAAATTAAGTGTTCTTTTGCAGACTGTTTTCGTAACAGCGCTGACGGTTCTGGTCGGAACATTTCTTCTGCGCTACGTCATTGATGGCGTATATAATGATAAGTTTGCGACAATATTTGTAGATACACTGACAAAGTGTAATATGAGTCAGAAGAAGGCAATTGCTTTATATTGGAAAGTGATCGGAAATAACAAGGATTTGTTTACCATATTAGGATTCCTGCTATTGTTTGCTTTGTTTTTCTATATCGCACTGTCTCAGATGACAAAGTATCTGCATCAGATTGAGAAAGGAATTGAAAATATTATTGCAGAATCTCAGGAGCCGGTACATCTGATCACGGAGCTTAAACCTATAGAGAATCGGTTAAATGAGATTAAGGAGACGCTGGAACGACGGGAGCTGGAGGCGGAAGAGGCAGAGAACAGAAAGAATGATCTCGTAGTGTTTCTGGCGCATGACCTGAAGACTCCCCTTACTTCTATTGTTGCATACTTGAGCATGCTGGATACACATCCGGATATGCCGGTGGAAGAAAGAGCCCGATATACACATATTTCTCTGGAGAAAGCAATCCGGCTTGGGGAATTGATCAGTGAGTTTTTCGAGATTACAAAATTCAATCTGCAGAATATTGAACTTGAGAAAGTAGAGCTTAATTTGAGCATGATGTTGGAACAGTTGGCGGACGAACTCTATGCGGTTCTCCGTGAGAAAAATCTGATCTGTAAGGTATATGCAGAGGAAAATCTTGTAGTAGAGGGAGATCCGGACAAGCTTGCAAGAGTTTTTGACAACCTGTTAAGAAATGCGATTTCTTATTGCTATTCAGATACATTGATAGAAATTTTAGCAAAAGAGAGAAATGGAAGTGTAGAGATTACTTTTGCTAACAGAGGAGATCAGATCCCGGCAGATAAGCTGGAACGGTTGTTTGAAAAATTTTACAGGGTGGATGATGCGAGATCCAGCGCAACCGGTGGGGCAGGTCTTGGACTTGCCATAGCAAAAGAAATTGTAGAATTGCACGGAGGCACTATTTGGGCCGAGAGCGACAGAGAGCAGACAAGATTTATCGTGAGTCTGCCAAAGGGGGAAAAAGATGAGGTTTATACATACGGCAGATCTCCACTTAGGGGCAAGGCCGGACGCAGGAAAAAATAATAGTGGAAACCGAGAGAGAGAAATATGGGAAACTTTTGAGAGATTGATTGGAGTGTGCGAAAAGAAACAGGTTGATTTATTGTTGATCGCCGGAGATATGTTTCACAGGCAACCGTTACTTCGTGAACTGAAAGAGGTGAATTACCTTTTTTCCAAGCTTACAAGGACAAAGGTGGTAATGATAGCAGGCAATCATGATTATATGAAGTGGGACTCTTACTACCGTACTTTTCAGTGGAATCAGAACGTGTATCCTTTGTTTGGAGATAGGCTGCAGTGTGCGGAATTTCCGGAACTTGGAACCGCAGTTTATGGGCTCAGCTATCATAGGAGAGAGATTAAGGATAATGTATACGAGAAGGCGAAACCGTGGAAGAAACAGAAATTTGAGATTCTTCTTGCGCATGGTGGAGATGAAAAGCATATCCCGGTCAATAAGGCGAGTCTCTTATCTCTTGGATATGATTATATTGCCATGGGACATATTCACAAGCCGGGAGTTGTAGAAGAGAACC
This sequence comes from Lachnospiraceae bacterium EP-SM-12S-S03, assembly GCA_020540725.1. Taxonomy (GTDB): domain Bacteria; phylum Bacillota; class Clostridia; order Lachnospirales; family Lachnospiraceae; genus Faecalimonas. The sequence continues at coordinate 43,904 of JAJBSL010000006.1, read as the reverse complement.
GTATCCTATATGCAGGAGCACTGGAACCGATCGATAAGAATGATACAGGGGTCCATGGTTATGTCTATGGAAAAGTGTCGGAAGGAAGAGTGAAGACGGAGTTTGTACCCTTTGCGTCCAGAGAATATATTCATATGAAATTGCAGGTAAACAAAGAGATGACAAACCTGGAGGCGAAAGAACTTCTCAAGAAAAAAATTCAGGAAATGGGAGTTCAGAATATTTACAAAGTCGTATTGACAGGTTTTCGCAATGAATATACGACATTTGATGTAGATACTATGGACGATTATGGGAATGTGCTGGAAATTGTGGATGAATCCAGACCTGCTTATCGGTTTGATAAACTGAAGGAAGAGAATAAAGACAATTTGCTTGGCAATTATATTGAAGCGTTTTCGGGGTTTCCGAAAGACAGTGTGGAATATATGGCGCTGTATGAAGGTGTAGAGGCGCTTTTGGAAACGAAAAGGGGATAAACAATGCGGTTACTTGAAGTGAATGTGAAGAACTTCGGAAAAATTTCAGGAAAGAATGTGAAATTTGGCGAAGGGATGAATATAATATACGGGGAAAATGAATCGGGTAAGACAACGCTATACACATTTATCAAGAGTATGTTTTTTGGAATGGAAAGAGGAAGAGGAAGGGCTGCGGCAAACGATGAATTCAGCCGATATGAACCTTGGGAGAATCCTAATTTTTATTCCGGAATACTACGGTTTGAATGTGGAGGAAAGAACTTCCGTCTGGAAAGACATTTTGATAAATACGCCAAGGAAGCTTCTTTGGTCTGCGAAGATGATGGAGAAGAATTTTCGCTGGAGCAGGGAGATTTGGAAATGCTTTTGGACGGACTTACAGTAGAAGGTTTTGAAAATACGGTGGCGATTGGCCAACTAAAAGTAGAAACAAATCAAAGTCTGGCAACGAAACTTCAAGATTATGCCACGAACTATTATTCTACAGGGAATGTGGAAATTCATTTGGAGGAGGCTCTGAAGCATCTGAAAGAGAAACGGAAAGATGTGGAGAAGCTTTTCAGGGAAGAACTGATTAAGGCAGATAGAAAAAGAGAACGAGTAACCTTAGAGTCTTCTTATATATGGCGGGAAATTCATAAACTGGAGCAGAAGATAGAAATCATTGAAGATGAGATAGAAGAGAAACTTGTGAAAGCGGAGACAGCAAAAGAGGCGCCAAGATGGCGCGTTCATCCGGTGGAAGTAATTGGAATTCTTGTTTGTCTTATTGCTATCCTTTTCCTCATACCAAGACCCTGGAACTATCTTATTATGATTGTAGGAGCTTTAGCGGAAGGTATTTATATCTGGAACCGGACAAAGGATGGCAAGAAAAAGAAGAATGAGACAAGAGAAATCAATCATCAGATTGAACAACTTCAGTGGGAAAAGGACCACTTGATGGCGGCATTAAAAGAAAAACAGGTGGAGCACAATAATCTGGAAGAATATTTGGAAGAACTTCAAAATATGAATGAGAAGAATAAGGATTGGGAGAAGAAGCAACAGGCTTTGGATCTTGCTGCCAGAAAACTTGCGGAGTTGTCTCTTGAAATGCAAAGATCTCTTGGGCATAACCTAAATGAAAAAGCATCTGAAATTATGGGACAGATTACAGACGGAAAGTATGAGAAGATATTAATTGATGAGAATCTGCATATGGAGTTGTGGACCGGAGAAAGAAAAATTCCAATCACACGGGTGAGCAGGGGAACCATTGAACAGGTTTATTTCTCGCTGCGTATGGCAGCCGCAAGTGTGCTTCATGTGGAGGAGATGCCCCTTATCCTGGATGATACGTTTGTGTTTTACGATGACCGAAGACTGGAGCATATGTTGCAGTGGCTTGTGAAAACGGGGAAACAAGTACTACTCTTTACTTGCCAGAAACGTGAGCAGGAGATCTTGGAGACGCTAGGCGCTTCTTACCATAAAATTGAATGGAAATAAAATCGGACAGAGTGGGGAAATTCCCTTTACTCTGTCCGATTTTATTTATGATAAAGATGGTTGAGATTACTGAATCTTTTCTCCTCTTTTATATCGTTCCACAATATTTTGGATTCTCTCATTTGGATCAAGAAGGCTGCTGATAGAACCATCGTGATTCAAAGTGTTGATGATAAGAGCCAGATATTTGCTCATATCACAGTTGATGTAGTATGGTTTACTCAAAAGTTCCGGTGTCTGGTAAATCAGGTTTGTTGTTAAAATACCATGAATAATACCTTCTTCGTAAGCTTGATCAAACTTTTCAAGGCCATTTGTGAACAGACCAAATGTTGCAGCAGCGAAGATACGTTTTGCTTTTCTTGCCTTCAACTGTTTGGCTACATCAATAATACTGTCTCCTGAAGAAATCATGTCATCGATAATGATAACGTCTTTTCCTTCTACGTCTGAACCTAAGAACTCATGAGCTACGATCGGATTACGTCCATCCACGATCTTTGTATAATCACGACGTTTGTAGAACATACCCATATCAAGACCAAGTACATTGGCAAGATAAATGGCACGGCTTGTAGCTCCTTCATCCGGGCTGATAGCCATCATATGTTTGCTGTCAATCTGAAGATCCGGAACAGTGCGAAGCAGACCTTTGATAAACTGATATGTCGGACGTACTGTCTCAAATCCGCTAAGAGGGATTGCATTCTGGACCCTTGGGTCATGTGCATCAAAAGTAATAATGTTATCTACACCCATGCTTACAAGTTCCTGAAGTGCCAAGGCACAATCAAGAGATTCACGTCCGCTTCTTTTGTGCTGACGACTCTCGTATAAAAATGGCATGATAACGTTGATACGTCTTCCTTTTCCACCGATAGCAGCGATTACTCGTTTTAAGTTCTGGTAGTGATCATCCGGTGACATACGGTTCTCATGACCGGAAAGCGAATATGTGATGTTGTAGTTACATACATCAACCATCAGGTATAAATCTTTTCCACGAACGGATTCGTTGATGATTCCTTTGGCTTCTCCGGAACCGAATCTCGGAACATTGGCATCAATGATATATGAGTCTTTCAAATATCCATTGAATACTTCCGAATTGGAAATTTCGTCGGCTTTTTCATTTCTCCATTTTACGAGATAATCATTTACTTTAGCACAACGATCCTTACAACCGATTAACGGAATGATTCCCAGTGCTCCTACCGGGATATTTTCATAGTTGAGATCTTTACGATGTAACATTAGTGTTCCTCCCTATTCATTAGTTTCTTTTTAATACGAATGTCATCGCCAATTAATTTGAGCATTTTGTAGTTGCTTGTAATGCGTGAAAACGTACGCTCTGAATAGTATTCCACAAAAGTATCCAATGAAAGATTGGTAGAAATAATTGTGGATTTTTTCCTGAGCATCCGTTCATTCAGGCATAAGAACAACCGGGAAATTGTAAAGGAGTTTGGAAGCTCCGTTCCCAGGTCGTCAATGATGAGTAAATCACAGTCGAAGATATGAGCATTCATAGCTTCCGCTGCGTTATCTTTCCCGAATTTACTTTTCTCAAAAATATCAAAAAGTTCAAAAGCGGTAAAGTAAATTACGGAATAAGTTCTATCAATCAATTCCTTCGCAATGCAGTTGGAGAGAAAAGTTTTTCCAACGCCGGTATCGCCATATAGGAATAAATTGCGTGGTTCCTCGCCAAAATTATCTGCAAATTGTCGGCAAACGGCAAAAGCCTCTTTCATTGTAGCAAGAGATGTTCGTCCTGTGCGCGGATCTGTATAATTATCAGAATAATAATCCAAACGGAATGTACTGAAGTTTTCCCGTTGAAGAATCTCTTTCAAATTAGATTGTGCATATAAAAGCTCAATGGCAGCTTTCTTAAAACAAGCACACTTCTTGCTGCCAATGTATCCGGTATCTTTGCATAAAGGACACTCGTAAACTTCCTCGAGATAATCAGCAGGATATCCGCCATTTCTAAGAAGAAGCGACTTCTTGGTCCGCAATTCATAAATCTGAGTCCTCAATTGATCTAAAGCGCCTTCATCACCGTCCAGCAGTTTTTTTGCCTGTTGCACACTAAGAAAAGAAATGGAATTCTCCAGTTCTTTAATCTCAGGTATTTTTTCATATATTTCTTTGTAGTGTTGAAGTAAAATGGTCTGATTGCGCAGTTGCTTTTCTTCATAACTGCGCATGATCAGATCGTGTTGAGCATTCGTTAGTGCCACGATATTCTCCTTTTACTGACTTAAGAGTTGTTTTTCTAAAGAATCATAGTCGTAAGTACGACCTTCAAAGTTGTTAAATTTGTTCTTTCCTACGGAGCGGGAATCGGACTTACGGGCAGTAACCGTCTGTTTGTGTGCCAGATCAAGACGCTCCAGATCGGAAAGGTGATGTACGTTTGCAGCAAGCCATTTCTTCAAGATAGAATCCGTATATTCGAAGTTTGGCTGGTGAATCTTGGCCATGGTGCGGTTGCATGCTTCTATAACAATATCCAACGTAAAGCCATATTCATTCGTCCATCTGTTGATGTATGTAAGTTCAGGAGTTGCTGGAGCCCTGCCTTTGATTCCGAATGCATTCAAGACAGAGTAGCAGTTCTTATTGTAGAAAGAAGAACTTTGTTTTGCCTGATCAACGGTTGTAATATTGGCCTCAGACCATGCAAGAGCAACTTTGTGAATATAGTGCATATTCTTATGTCCGTTCTCCACGCAGTACTCAATGAGATACTCTACCAAATCCGCAGAAAAATGGAGTCCGTCATAGAAATAATGGATGGATTCAATATCTTTGGCAGACAGTGTCTTCCCAAGATATTGCTCTGTAATAAAAAGCAGAGATTTCAGTTCTTTGCGGTTACGGAACGGTTCAATGTTTGTCGGTTCTGAAGCTACAGAAGAAGATTCGGCTGCCGTCTGTACCGGCTGCGGCGGTATAGGATTTTCCTTAGGTTCATCTAAAGGTTCATCTGTAGATCCTTCAGGAATCGTCCCCATAGTGATACCACTCACATTGCCGGAATTGTCATATTCAAGAGTAAGAAGACCTTCCTTCTGCCAGTAGTTTAAAGCTCTTAAAATGTCTTTCTCTGTATTCTGCAGGCAGTCCGCAATCGTAGAGATTGTAAGAGGCATACATGGATTGTGCAGATGGCGGAGTAAAAACAAATAAACCTTTACAAATTCTCCGTTGGCATCAGCCATGTAATGATCTATAAATCCGTTCTCAACCAAAGTTGAGTCTGTTTGAAAATGATTGCGTAATTTTAAAGTCTTCATCGTATCTCATATCCCTTCCATTCATTAAGTATACTCTTCTTGTGATGCGTATTATGATATATCTGTAAGCAGATATATCCCCTCCGAGAGATGCACAACAGCTTTCTGCGGGGCAGAAACTGCCTGATGCGCAATGCTATCATATGCTTGTTGTGTGCATATTATAGCATTATAATTGTCAGGGACAAAGAACTTTTGGGTGGAAAACCCGGCTTTTTTGTGGATAAAAAAATTGTGGATAATGTGGATAACTATTGGGAAAGAATGGATTCTCCAATGTTTACAACGTCTCCGGCCCCCATAGTTATCAACAAATCACCGTGGATACATTGTTTTGTGACAAATTTTTCCACTTCGGAAAAGCTTGGGAAGTAGTAAACATCTGCTCCGGACTTCTTAAGTTCTTCGGCAAGAAGAGCAGAGGACATTCCAAGTGTATCCGTTTCTCTTGCAGCATAAATATCCACGAGAACGATATGATCCGCAAGAGAAAGTGCTTCTGCAAACTCATGAAAGAATGCTTTCGTTCTTGTGTAAGTATGAGGCTGGAAAATACACCACGTTTCTCTGTGAGGATAATGTTTCACAGAAGTAAGTGTTGCCTTGATCTCCGTTGGATGATGGGCATAATCATCAATGATCGTAACACCGTTTTTTTCGCCTTTATATTCAAAGCGGCGGTTTGTTCCTCTAAAAGAAAGGAGTCCTTTCTTGATTGCATCAAGCGGAACAGCCGTAAGATCTCCGGCTGCGATTGCAGCAAGAGCATTGGAGACATTATGATCTCCGGTTACGGAAAGTCTGATACGCTCCACAAACTCACCAAATCTGTAAAAATCAAAAGAAGTACATCCCATTTCATCATATGCAAGGTTTCTTGCAGAGTAATCTGCAAAGTCATTGAGACCGTACGTAATAACGCGGCAGGAAAGCCCTTCTGTAATCGTTTCCATTTTCTCGATTTCATTATTGATGATCAGTGTTCCATCGGAAGGAAGAAGTTTGGCAAATTCATGGAAAGAATTACGGATATCGTCAATATCTTTGAAGAAATCCATGTGATCTTCTTCTATGTTCAGGATTATACTGATTTTTGGAAAGAAATGTAAGAAACTGTTCGTATATTCGCAAGCCTCTGTCACAAATACATCGGAGCTTCCAACACGGATATTGCCTCCGATTGCTTTTAAAATTCCACCGACAGAGATGGTTGGATCTTTCTCCCCTTCTAAAAGAATATGGGAAAGCATAGAAGTTGTTGTTGTTTTCCCGTGAGTTCCGGATACTGCAATCGGTGTCTTATAGTTGGTCATAAGCTGTCCGAGGAGCTCGGCTCTTGTGAGCATCGGAATATTCCGGCGTTTTACTTCCATAAATTCTTCGTTATCTTCATGAATAGCGGCAGTGTAAACGACAACGTCAATTCCTTCAATGATATTAGAGGCTTTCTGTCCGTAAAAAACAGTCGCTCCTTTTTCTGCTAAATGATCTGTAAGTGGTGTTTCTTTGTTATCTGAACCGGAAACGGTGAAGCCCTCTTTCAGAAGGATTTCGGCAAGTCCACTCATACTGATGCCACCGATTCCGATAAAATGCACGTGAATTGGTGTCTGAAAATTAATTTTATACATAAATACACTTCCTAATCTAATTTTTTTTCATTTTTAATCATATTTTGGCATTTACTCTTATATTATAACTATTGTATGGTAAAAAGCCAACCATTTCTTTTTGTTATATTTAGATAAAAAAATAGGAAAATTTCAAAAAAAATTGTAAAAATGTTCGCAAAATGGAATGGGCATGTTATAATAATATCATTATTACTGGGAGAGGGGCGATGACATGATAAAAAAAGAGATGATTGCGATGCTGTTAGCAGGTGGACAAGGCAGCCGTCTTGGTGTCCTCACTGCGAAAGTGGCAAAGCCCGCGGTCGCTTTTGGCGGTAAATACAGGATCATTGATTTTCCGCTAAGCAACTGTATTAATTCGGGTATTGATACGGTGGGAGTACTGACACAGTATCAACCGCTAAGACTGAACACGCATATCGGCATCGGGATTCCGTGGGATCTTGACCGTAACGTGGGAGGCGTAACAGTATTGCCGCCGTACGAGAAAAGCACAAGCAGCGAGTGGTATACAGGTACGGCAAATGCGATCTACCAGAATCTGGATTATATGGAAACTTACAATCCAGACTATGTATTAATCTTATCTGGTGATCACATTTACAAAATGGATTATGAGGTGATGCTTGATTTTCACAAGGAGAATCATGCGGATGTTACCATTGCTGCAATGCCTGTACCAATAGAAGAAGCCAGTCGTTTTGGAATTGTCATTACAGACAATGACAGGAAGATTGAAGAGTTTGAAGAGAAACCGAAGAAACCGAGAAGCAACCTTGCTTCCATGGGCATTTACATATTCAGTTGGCCGGTACTAAGGGATGCATTGAAGGATTTGTCGAGTCAGCCGAACTGTGATTTTGGAAAGCATATTATTCCATATTGTCATAGCAAGAACAAGAGATTGTTTGCCTATGAGTATAACGGATATTGGAAAGATGTGGGAACATTGAGCTCTTATTGGGAAGCGAATATGGAATTGATCGATATCATCCCGGAATTTAATTTGTATGAAGAATTCTGGAAGATTTATACCAATTCCGGTTCTCTCCCGCCACAGTATGTTTCGGCACAATCAGTTGTGGAGAAGAGTATCATCTGTAATGGAGCGGATATTTACGGAGAGGTTTACAATTCTATTATTGGATCTGGTGTAACTGTCGGAAAGGGGACGGTGATCCGGAACTCGATTGTCATGAGCGATACGAAGTTTGGTGAGAATTGTGTGATAGAGAAGGCTATCATAGCAGAAGATGTGGTGATCGGAGATCGAGTTACAATTGGTATCGGAAGCGATACACCAAACAAGATGCGGCCGGACATCTATAATGCAGAGATTGTGACAATCGGTGAAAAAACAGTAATTCCGCCGGATATTCAAATTGGAAAGAATACCGCCCTTAGTGGTGTTACATCCAGGGAAGATTACGAGGATGGAGTACTTGAAAGTGGTGAAACATTAATAAAGGCAGGTGACATGTAGTATGAAAGCAGTAGGAGTTGTTTTGGCAGGCGGAAATAGTCATAAGATGCGGGAACTGACACACAGACGTGCAGTTGCAGCTATGCCCGTTTCGGGAAGTTACAGATGTATCGATTTCGTACTTAGCAATATGACAAATTCCCATATACAGAAGGTTGCGGTGCTGACCCAATACAATTCAAGGTCGTTGAACGAACATTTGAATTCTTCCAAATGGTGGAATTTTGGAAGAAAGCAAGGTGGGTTGTTTGTATTTACGCCGACGATCACAAATGATAACGGATATTGGTACAGAGGAACTGCGGATGCGATTCACCAAAATCTCGATTTTTTAAAAAAATGCCATGAGCCATATGTGATCATCGCCTCGGCAGATGCGGTGTATAAGTTGGATTATAATGAAGTGTTGGACTATCATATCAGGAAAAATGCAGATATTACGGTTGTATGTAAGGATCTGGAGCCTGGGGAAGATGCCAGCAGATTTGGAACAATTAAGATGAACGAGGAATGCCGGATTGAAGAGTTTGAAGAGAAACCGATGATCGCCCATTCCCATACAATTTCCACCGGCATTTATATCTTAAGGAGAAGACAACTTATTGATTTGATTGAGAGATGTGCGGAAGAAGACAGGCATGATTTTGTAACTGATATTTTGATTCGTTACAAAAACCTGAAGAAAATTTACGGATATAAGATGAAGACCTATTGGAGCAATATTGCAACGGTAGATTCTTATTATAAGACGAACATGGATTTCTTAAAGCCGGAAATCAGAGAATACTTTTTCAAGCAGTTACCAGGAGTTTACTCTAAGGTATCAGATTTGCCGCCGGCAAAATATAATCCGGGGGCGGTAGTAAAGAATAGTCTGGTGGCGAGCGGAACGATCGTCAACGGAACGGTAGAGAATTCTATATTATTTAAAAAGGTATTTGTTGGAAACAATTGTGTGATCAGAAACTCAATTATTTTGAATGATGTGTACCTGGGGGATAATACATATATTGAAAACTGTATTGTAGAAAGTCGGGATACAATCCGGGCCAATACGCGTCATATCGGAGAAAATGGAGTGAAAGTAGTAGTAGAAGAGAATGAAAGATACGCATTGTAATAAATAAAGGGAGGCAAAAGATATGCAGATTACAGATGTACGAGTTAGAAAAGTAGCAAAAGAGGGAAAATTAAAAGCAGTGGTGTCTATTACAATGGATGAGGAATTTGTAGTTCATGACATCAAAGTAATTGAGGGTGAGAAAGGACTATTTATTGCAATGCCAAGCAAGAAGGCAACCGATGGGGAATATAGAGATATTGCTCACCCGATCAATTCGGATACAAGAGAAAGAATCCAGAGAACAATTCTCAAGACATATGAGGAAAGTTTACTTAACGCGAAAGAAGAAGTATAAGAACGCGGGTTTACAAATAGGAGGAAGAGAAAAATCCGGCAGGTTTCCTGTCGGATTTTTATAGGAAAAGCCTTGACTTTTTGACACAATGTGTTATTCTAAGATTGTTTCGTGTGGAGATCTGTCCACAGAATATTTCAAGCCGTAAGGTATCTTTTGTTTCGGGCTTATTTTCAAAGCATTTATCCGATTGAAAGAAAAACTTATGATATTAAAGGCATCAAAGAAAAATAAAGCAAAGAGGAAGCTGCAATGGCTAAAGGATATAAATATGAGAGAAAAAATTGAAATTTTGTATGAAGATGAGGATATAATCGTTGTTTATAAGCCGGCAAAGATTGCAACTCAGACTGGTAAGATCGGCGAGAAGGATGTAGAAAGTTTTCTGAAAAACCATATATATAAACAAAGAAAAGTAAGACAGGCACCATATCTTGCTGTCATCCATCGTTTGGACCAGCCTGTGGAAGGGGTGCTTGTATTTGCGAAGAATAAGTCGGCAGCAAAAGAGCTGAACCGCCAGCTTCAGACAAAAGGATTCGGAAAAGAGTACAAAGCAGTGGTGTGCGGAGAACTTCCGAAGGAAAAAGGAAGACTTAGAGATTATATAGTGAAAGATCCACAGGCAAACAGAGCATTCATTTGCGAAAAGAACAGGGATAAAGCAAAGGAAGCTGTTCTTTATTATGATCTTTTAGAAAAAAGAAAAGATGGGACCAATCTTGTGCATATCTGTCTGGAAACAGGAAGATTTCATCAGATTAGGATTCAGATGGCCAATATAGGGTGTCCGCTTCTTGGAGATGCAAAATATAATCCTATGACGGAAAGCTCCGGACGATGGGAACAGATTGCTCTTTGCGCATATAAATTGAAGTTTGAACATCCGGGTACGGGGAAATGGATGGAGTTTGAAATCAGACCAAGAGGTGAAGGATTTAAAGTTCTGGAATCCAGACTTGACAAAGAATCAAAAATCCCTTAAAATTACGGGTAATCATAGATGAGTGACTGTGAAGAGGGATAGTATATGCAGGACGCGCCACAGAGAGGAGCCGGTTGGTGAAAGGCTTTGCAAGAAATGTATAGAACCTGCCTCGGAGTCTCTGCATGAAAATGCAGCGCACATCAGCGTTATGGGTGACAGAGTGAATTGCAGGATACAGGTATATGGACTGCAGTTAATTAGGGTGGTACCGCCGATTTTTCGGTCCCTTTTTGGGAACGAAGAGCCGGCGGTTTTTCGTTTCTGTAAGCTATCAAATAAAATAGTAAAGAGGAGAGAGTGCTATGGCAAAGGAAAAGAAATTTGTAGAAGCGATTACATCGAGAGATGAAGATTTCGCACAGTGGTATACAGATGTCGTAAGCAAAGCGGCGTTGTGTGATTACACAGATGTAAAAGGTTGTATGGTTTATCTTCCGAATGGTTATGCAATCTGGGAGAAAATTCAGGCAGACCTTGATAAGAGATTCAAAGAGACAGGCGTTGAGAATGTATATCTTCCAATGCTGATTCCGGAGAACCTTCTTCAGAAAGAAAAAGATCACATCGAAGGATTTGCACCGGAAGTGGCATGGGTAACTCACGGAGGAAATGAAAAACTTCAGGAAAGAATGTGTATCAGACCAACATCCGAGACATTATTCTGCGACCATTGGAGCAAGACGATACAGTCATATAGAGACCTTCCGAAAGTGTGGAATCAGTGGTGTTCTGTACTTCGATGGGAGAAAACAACAAGACCTTTCTTACGTTCCAGAGAGTTTTTATGGCAGGAAGGTCATACGATCCATGCAACATACGAAGAGGCAGAGGAAAGAACAATCCTGATGCAGAAAGTATATAAAGAATTTATTGAGGAGAGTCTTGCCATTCCGCTTGTTGTAGGTAAAAAGACAGATAGCGAGAAATTTGCAGGTGCGGAAGATACGTATACGGTAGAAGCGCTGATGCATGATGGAAAAGCACTTCAGGCAGCAACAAGCCACTTCTTCGGAAGCGGATTTGCAGATGCATTTGATATTAAGTATCTGGATAAAAACAATGAACTTCACAGTGTATATGAAACATCCTGGGGATTAACAACAAGAATGATTGGTGCGATCATCATGGTTCACGGTGATGATAGTGGTCTTATACTTCCACCAAGAATTGCGCCAATTCAGACACGTGTCATTCCGGTTGCGCAGCACAAAGAAGGTGTTCTTGAGAAAGCAACAGAACTTATGAACACATTAAAGGCAGCAGGATATTCTGTGAATATGGATGATTCCGATAAGAGTCCGGGATGGAAATTCAGCGAACAGGAGATGCTAGGAATTCCAACTCGTATTGAAATCGGACCAAAGGATATTGAAAAGAATCAGGTTGTTGTTGTTCGTCGTGATACAAGAGAGAAGATGGTAGTATCTTTAGATGAAATCACTACAAAATTAGGTGAGATTTTGGAAACAATCCAGAAAGATATGTTTGATAAGGCAAAGGCATTTTTGGATTCACATATTGATACAGCGGTTACTATGGATGAAATGATTGAAAAATTCCAGGAAAACCGTGGGTTTATTAAAGCAATGTGGTGTGGATGTGAGGAATGCGAAGAAGAGATTAAGGCCGCAACAGGCGGAGCTTCTTCCCGTTGTATTCCACCAGAGCAGGAACACCTGTCAGATACATGTATTTTCTGTGGAAAACCTGCAAAACACATGGTTTACTGGGGAAAATCATACTAAAAAATACTGGATGCCGGGATTATTTAAAATAGTCCCGGCATTGATTTGTAATGGAAATGAAATCGTAATATATTAGGAAGAAACAATAAGTATGATCAGGAAAGGCGTAATAAAATGGAGATCAGATTGCCGCAAAAAGTAAAGACAATTATAGATACCTTATGTGCAAACGGTTATGAAGCATATGCGGTAGGTGGATGTGTGCGTGATTCTATTCTTGGCCGAGTACCGGGAGACTGGGATATTACAACGTCAGCACAGCCGGAAGAAACGAAGAAGTTGTTTAAAAGGACATTTGATACGGGAATCGAGCACGGAACGGTAACCGTGCTCATAGACGGCGAAGGATTTGAAGTCACCACATATCGGATCGACGGGAAATATGAAGATAGCCGACATCCTTCGGAAGTACAGTTTACAAGAAATCTAGAAGAAGATTTGAAGAGAAGAGATTTTACAATCAATGCTATGGCATATAATGATGCAGTGGGTATTGTGGATATCTTTGGCGGAATGGAGGACTTGTGTGGAAAAGTCATCCGATGTGTGGGAGAAGCCAAGGAACGTTTTGGAGAAGATGCACTTCGCATATTAAGAGCGGTAAGATTTGCGGCTCAGTTGGGATTTGAAATTGAAGAAAAGACGAAAGAAGGAATCCGGGAACTTTCACCGACCCTTGCCAATATCAGTGCAGAGCGTATCCAGGTGGAACTTGTGAAAATGCTCACCTCAGAGAATCCGGGGATGATCCAAACGGCATATGAACTTGGAATTACGAAAGTGATTCTTCCAGAATTTGATCAGATGATGAAGACAGAACAGGAGACGCCGCACCATATGTATAACGTGGGAGAGCATACTGTAAAGTCCATCGAAAAAGTACGGGCGGATAAAGTGCTTCGGTTTACCATGCTTCTTCATGATGTGGCGAAACCTTTGACAAAGACGCTGGATTATGAAGGACGGGCACATTTTAAAGGTCATGAGCTGGAAGGCGAGAAAATGGCAAAAGCGATTCTCAGAAGATTGAAATTCGACAATGATACATTGCGGAAAGTGACGAAACTGGTATATTTCCATGATGATAGAATGCCTGCAGAAATGAAGTATGTGCGGCGCGCTATGTGCAAGATGGGGGAGGAGCTGTTTCCGCTTTATCTAGAAGTCCATCTTGCAGATACTCTTGCCCAAAGTGATTATAAGAGAGAAGAAAAACTTGCTAATATTCAAGAAATTCAAAAGTGTTATGAAGAAATAGTGAAGCAAAACCAATGTGTTTCTTTGAGAAATCTGGCAGTAACCGGAAGTGATTTGCTTGCGATTGGAATGAAGCCGGGAAAAGAAATTGGGATCATGTTAAACCATCTTCTTGAAATGGTAATTGAGGACCCGGAATTAAATAAAAAAGAAGTGTTAGAAGAGAGAGTAAAAGAAATTTTATATTCATAGAAAAAACCTATAAATAATTTGTTTTATTGAATATATCAATTGGACGGAAAAGGATGTTCTGATTATAATAAGCGGTGTAAAAGTAATCAGGAGGAATCATATTATGAAAAAAAGAGTATTGGCCGCATTGTTATGTGTGGCAATGACTGCAACGATGTTGGTTGGCTGCGGTTCTACTCCAAAAGAAGATAAAACAGCAGACAAGACGACAAATGAATCATCGAAAGATGAAGGCAAAGATGTAGAGGCTGTAGACCAGAAGACGGTTTATGTAACTCCGGAGTGGCTAAACAGTGCCATGAATGGGAACCAGAAGGGTTACGAAGACGTTGTGGTGGCAGAGGTCGGTTACGGAGATGTGAAAGATTGTGTATCTTACAACGAAGGACATGTTCCGGGTGCAATTTATGTAGACAACTGTGAAGTAGAAGATTCTACCGGAAGTAAAGAAGGAAAATACAATCTTTTGGCAGCAGAAGAAGTGGAGAAATTCATGCTTGCACATGGAATTACAAAAGATACAAAAGTTGTGCTTTATGGTGCGGATGTAGCCGGCACCGGACGTCAGGCATACGCATATCTTTGGGCTGGTGTGGAAGACGTGAAGATCTTGAATGGCGGTATAGAAGCATGGAAATCTGCTGGTTATGACGTTGAAAAAGACGCAAATGAAGGAAAAGAGGCAACTGATTTTGGTACAACAGTTCCGGCACATCCGGAATACTGGACTTCTATTGAAGAGGCAAAAGACAGATTGGAGAACGATGACAATTTTAAACTTGTAAGCATTCGAAGCGAGGATGAGTGGCTTGGAAAAACAAGTGGCTATAATTATATGGACAAGGCCGGGGAACCGGAGGGCGCCGTATGGGGAAAAGGAGCCGAAACAGCTTTTGATGTAGCTATGTTCTTAAATGAAGACGGAACAGTAAAAGATTTGGAAGGATTCAAGGAAGTATGGAAAGACTGTGATTTCACGTTAGATAACCACCTTGCATTTTATTGTGGTACTGGCTGGAGAGCAACCGTTCCGTTCCTTGTATTATATGAGAACGGATATACAGACATTTCCGTATATGATGGTGGATGGTATGAATGGCTGATGCACGACGATTATCCGGTACAAGTAGGAGATCCTGCAAGTGCAGATTGTAAGCATGTAACAGTTGCAGAACTTGAAACGGGAAAAGCTGCAAAATAAGAGCAAAATCAGACGGACGCTGTCACATGGTGGCAGCGTCTTTCGTGACAGAGAATAACTATGAAATTACCGCGGAGGAATTATGAAAAGAATACTATGTGTGTTGTTTGATATACTGACACTGGCATTTCTTATAGGAAGCTATGCCTTCCACTATTTTGCGAAGAGAAAACTTGGAATGGTACGCTGGCTGAATTACACGAATATGAACTTACAGGAACAAATGCCTTTAGATATCCTGAAATATGTGGCGGTAGTTGGCATTGGTGTACTTGCAGTAATTGTGATGATCGGATATTTAAAGAAGCGGACCCGGCTTGGAAAAGTGGACGGGATCATGATGATTTTTATGCTGATACTTGTTTGTGTATATGCAGGATTTACGGTGTTTCAAAGTGCAGAGAAACTAAGAGCATATTATTTCATGATGCCTCTTCTCGGTATGGCTGTATTTATGCAAGTGTTGAGAAATGGAATGGCACTGATTTGGTGCAGAAAGAAGTAAGAGAATGAAAAATAAAAAACTATGGATATTTGTGGGACTCATCGTTTTGATTCTTATTTTGAATCACATATTCGGCTGGTCTTCTTATATCAGTGATATGGACAATCTTATGTTCTTGAACCGGATCGTGAAGAAGAATCTGGCGGCGGCTCTTCTCATTTATACAGCAATTACAATTGTAGCTTGTGTAGTACTGGCTCTTCCGGGAGTGACATTTGCCATATTGGCGGGATTGTTGTTTGGTCCATGGATTGGAACGATTGCATGTTCTGTGGCAACGACCTTTGGCGCAGCAATTGCGTTTGTAGTGGGTCGTTTTTTCCTACAGGACAGCATCCGTCCTATGGTAGTTAAGAATAAATATTTGAAAAAGTGGCTTTTTGATCATTCCGGGAAAAATCAGCTTTTTATCCTGATGATTACAAGACTTGTGCCGATTTTTCCGTATAATCTTCAGAATTTTGCTTATGGAATTACAGACATCAAATTCAGCACATATACAATGGGCTCCCTGATTTTCATGCTGCCAGGGACAGCCATGTATACAGTAGGGACGGCGGGGATTGCGGATAAAGAAAACAGAATCCTTTATATAGGAATTGCAATTGTCCTTGCAGCTATCGTGACAGGTGCCGGTATTTTTCTGAAGAAAAAGTATATGGGGGAAGATAAGGATGAAGAGTAAGGAATGTGTCCATTGTGGAAAATGTACTAGATACTGTAAATTTCTTGAAAAGTACAAAATAGATATCGGGAATATGAAAGATCATGAAGATCTGATTTATCATTGTTTTTTATGTGGAAAATGCACGGCGGTTTGCCCGATGGGAATTGACGGAAGAGAAATAATTCTTCATATGCGGCAAAAGCAGGTCCAAAAAAACGGGGGGAAAATGAGGGAAAAAGGATATGATATGCTGATTCAGGAGAAGCAGGATTATATTTTTGCAAATTATAAAAATCAGACAAAAAACAGTGTCCTTTTTCCTGGATGCAATTTCCCGTCTTTTTTTCCAAAAGCTACAAAACAAATAATAGAACTTTTGCGAAAAGAAGCAGGAATCGGTGTTGTGTTCGATTGTTGTGGCAAACCGATAGCAGAATTAGGACTTTTGGATAAGGAAAATGAGATTATAAAAAGAATAGAGGAGCGGTTGGAAAAAGCGGGAATTGAGGAAATCATTCTGCTTTGTCCAAACTGCTATCATTTTCTAAAACCGCGATTGAAGGTGAAAGTAGTCAGTATTTATGAAAAGCTGCATGAATTGGGACTTGGCAGGAAGCTTTTGGGGAAACTACATATTTTTCCACCGTGTCCTGATAGGGAAAGCTTGGAAATTTTACAAGATATCCGTGTATTTCTTGAAGAAAAACCCGAAATTATAGATAGTGCACAATGTTGTGGGCTTGGAGGATGTGCAGGAGGAAAAGAGCCGGAACTGGCAGGCGACATGGTGCGGGTCATGGCAGAAGAAGCAGAGAATACGAAAAACAGAATTTACACATATTGTGCATCCTGTTCCGGAAATTTTGTAAGAAAAGGGTATTTGGAGGCAGAACATATTCTACTTTCTGTTTTGGGACTGACGGAAAAACCGGATACAAAGAAATCTATCATTAACAGAGCAAAAACAAAGTATTGGAGAGGGTAAAGAAATGGAACAGAAGAAAAAGAGTTGGATGAAGAAAATCATTGTAATTGTGGTGATTATAGCTGCTGTGGCAAGCTACTATTTGATTCCATCCGTAAAAACAATGATGAATAAAGTATTTCAAATGTTTGCCAGTGGGGACTTTACGGTTGTAAAAGAGTTTGTCGCATCCTATGGAGCATATGCGGCCTTGATTTCATTTTTACTTATGATATTCCAGTCCCTTGCGGCACCCCTTCCGGCATTTTTGATTACATTTGCAAATGCCAATCTTTTTGGATGGTGGCAAGGTGCAATTCTTTCGTGGACAAGTGCCATGGCGGGAGCGGCAGTCTGCTTCTTCGTAGCAAGAATTCTAGGGCGTGATGCAGCGGAGAAATTGACAAGCAAAGCAGGGCTGGCACAGATTGATACATTTTTTGAGAAGTATGGGAAGAATACCATTCTGATCTGTCGTCTTCTGCCATTCGTATCTTTTGATATTGTAAGCTATGCTGCAGGACTTACTTCCATGTCTTTTGGATCTTTCTTTATCGCGACAGGGATCGGACAGCTTCCGGCGACAATCGTGTACTCTTATGTAGGAGGAATGCTTACAGGAGGTGCGAAATTATTTGTGACGGGTCTGATGATTCTGTTTGCTCTATCTGCGTTTGTTGTAATGGCCAGAAAAATTTATGTGGAGAGTCAGAAGAAAAAAGGGAAAAACTAAAATGGAACAGGCAATTGTTATATTTACACGGGTACCGGAGGCGGGAAAAACAAAAACAAGAATGATGCCCCATTTAACCGCGGGACAATGTAAAAAACTTCATACATATTTTTTGAAGGACATCAGAAAAGAATGCGAGAAAACAGGAGCAGATATTTTTGTCTGTTATACGCCAAACGGAGAGGAGAATGAGACAGAAATAAAAGCAATTCTTGGAAAAGAGAAGGGATATTTTCCGCAAAAGGGTGAAACGCTCGGAGAAAGAATGTATTGTGCAATGGAAACTGTTTTTTCAAAAGGATATCGGAAATGTATACTGATCGGAACAGATGTGCCGGAACTTCAGGTGGATTATCTTTGGCGGGCATTTCAAGTATTAGAGAAGAAGGACGTAGTCTTTGGGAAAACCATGGATGGAGGGTATTATCTTGTAGGAATGAAAAAACCTTATAAAGAAGTGTTTGGACTTTCTGAATATGGACATGGCAGTGTGCTGGAAGAGACCGTACATGTTCTTCACAAAGCAAACATTACGGTGGGATATACGAATATACTGGAAGATATGGATACACCGGAGGATCTCCAAAGATACCGTGGAAGAATGCGGAATATTTCGCCTTTGCAGGAATCAGAGACGAAAAAATATGTGGCAAAGATTGCAAAAATTTCTATAATCATTCCAATCTATAATGAAGAAAATATCATTGAAAAGATGCAGGAGCAGTTGGAAACACTGAAAGAGAAATGCGAGATCATTTTTGTGGATGGAGGAAGCAAAGACCGGACGCTGGAACTTATAAAGCCGGAATATAAAGTGATAAAAGGATATAAAGGCAGGGCAAAGCAGATGAATGCGGGAGCAAAAGAAAGTCATGGAGACATTCTTTTCTTTCTGCATTGCGATAGCGAGCTGCCGGAAAATCCTCTTGCAACCATCCGGAGAGTCATGCGGGATCATGCGGCAGGATGCTTTGGAATTGCGTTTCATTCATGGAATTTCTTCATGTGGACATGCAGGGTGATTTCAAATCATAGGGTGAAAGACCGGAAAGTCATGTTCGGAGATCAGGGGATTTTTGTGGATCGAAACTTGTTTTTTGAAGTGGGAATGTTTCCGGAAATTCCAATTATGGAAGATTATCAGTTTTCTCTTATATTAAAAGAAATGGGTGTAAAACTTGGAATGGCGAGAAGCCGTATTTATACGTCAGACAGAAGATTTCCAAAAGGAACGATTCCGAAACTGAAGGTAATGTGGAAAATGAACCGTTTGCGGAAGATGTACCGTGACGGAGTGGATATCGAAACCATTTCGAAGATGTATAAAGATATAAGATAGAGGTGAAAGATTGTGGAGCAGGTATGTGGATTGAAGGAATATATCAGACTTCAAAGTTATAGGAAGGCTTTGGGGCTTCCGAAAGAAGTGGAAGAAAGTTATAAGATGCTTGCACAGGGAGAATATAATAGGAACTATGTTTTTACACATCCTGTCAGCCGGAAAAAACTTGTTTTAAGAGTGAATTTCGGAAGTCAGATGCATTTGGAAGATCAGATTACATATGAATATCAGGCTTTGAAGCTTCTGGAAGATTCGGGACGAACACCGAGAGTCCTTTATGTGGATGGAAGCCTGAAACACATTTCACAAGGAATTATGGTTATGGAATATCTTCCGGGACACGCCATGGACTATGAGAAGGAACTTTTCTATGGAGTAGGCTGTCTGGCAGATATCCATAGTGTAAAGGTGGAGGGGAAAACACTTTTGGCACCAAAGAATCCGCTGCGGGCGATTTTAGAAGAGTGTGAAGAGATGTTTCAAGTATATAGAGAGTCCTCCCTCGGGGATGAGAGTAAGAAAAAGAAGATACGAGACATGTTGGATATGGGATGGAAAAAGGCGGATAGTCTTCCCGAACCGTCATATAGATGCTGCATCAATACGGAACTTAATTCCGGTAATTTTCTCATCAATGGAGAAGAGGGAGGGAATTATCTGGTGGACTGGGAGAAACCTCTTTATGGAGACCCGGCTCAGGATTTGGGACATTTTCTTGCACCTACAACTACATTTTGGAAAACAGATGTGATTCTCAGTCGTGAAAAAGTGGATGAATTTGTGAAAGCATATGTAAGAGAAGTTGCAGGAAGGTTTGACACAATGGGGCTAAAAGAGCGCGTCAAGGTGTATATTCCCATTACATGTCTTCGGGGAATTACGTGGTGTGCCATGGCATGGGTACAATATCAGGATCCGAATAAGGCTATTTTTAATGAATCTACATTCCGTAAACTGGAAGCTTATTTGAGCGAGGAGTTCTTACAGAGAATGGAGAAAGATTACTTAAATATCCTGTGAAAATATAGAAAATATCTATGAATATATGAGAAAATCAATAAGCGATTCAGGTCAATTTGCTTGAACAGCAGAGGTTGTATGTATATAATATAATCGATTTGATGCGTGAAAATGCATTTGATTTGTAAGGAGGAAAAAGAATGAAGAAGAAAATCGTAGCAATGATGCTCGTATCTGTTATGGCATTATCCATGCTTGCAGGTTGTGGAGAGAAACAGAGTGCAGATACAGGAAAAACAAAAACAGAAGACAGTGCAGACGAAGTGAAAGTAGTGGACGGATATCAGATGGTATCACCGGAAGATGCAGTGGAAAAAGCGGGTGAATTACATGTGCTGGATGTAAGAGAATGGGACAAATATGTAGAAGGAAGAGTTGTAAACTCAGAATGGTGTCCGATCTTCCCATTAGAGGATGAATCTTTAGTAGAAAAAATGACAACATATGCAGAAGAGAACTTAAAAGATGGAAAAGAAATTTATATCATCTGTAACAGTGGAGCAAGAGGAGCTCAGAAGGCAACGAAAGTTCTCAAAGATGCAGGTATTGATGAGAAATTGATCTTCACAGTAGAAGGCGGAGCAAAAGCACTTGCAAAAGTAGATAAAGCGCTTACAACAAACCGTGTGGATGAAGCCATTGACTGGCAGTATGTAAAAGGTGCAGATGTGTTAAAAGAGACAGATGCGCAGATCGTTGACGTGCGTGATGATGACACATATGCAAAAGGACATCTGAAAGGTTCTAAGCAGGTTGCATTGAAAGAGATTGAGAGTGCAGACGCTCAGACAGCGGCATTTGAACTTGCAGAAACACTTGATAACACAAAACCTGTATATTTCTTATGCTACAGCGGTAATAAATGTGCAAAGACAGCAATTTCTGTATTTAAAGATGCAGGATTCCCGGTAGAGAAGTTATTTATCATTGAAAATGGTGCAAAAGATGCAGATATTTCCGCCGCATTTGTAAAATAACAGACTAGATGATGGAAAGGCTCTTGTGGTAAAACATAGGAGCCTTTATTTGCGAAATGGAGGAAAGAAGAAATGAAAATGAAAAAACTGGCAGCACTTTTTTTGGCTGGTTTGATGACGGTGTCTCTTGTAGCATGCAAAGAGAGCGGATCAAAAGACAGCACGAAAAAAGAAACAAATAAAACAGAAAAAAGTGTAGATGATATGTCTTTTGATGAGATGAAAGAGGCGGCTAAGGGGACGACCGTAACATTCTATGGGTGGGGTGGAGACGAGAAGTTAAATGAATGGCTGGATCAGACATTTGCTCCGAAGATGAAAGAAAAATATGACATTACAATGGAGCGTGTTCCGATGGATATCGATCAGGTGCTAAGTCAGCTTTCCGGAGAAATCCAGGGAGGAGAAAAAGATGGAAGCATCGATATGATCTGGATCAATGGAGAGAATTTCCAATCTGCAAAAGAAAATGACATGCTATATGGACCTTTTACAGACAAACTTCCAAATTTCAAGGATTATGTAAATGCGGAAAGAGAAGATGTAACACTTGATTTTGGTTATCCGATTGAAGGGTATGAGGCGCCGTATGGTAAAGCGCAGTTTGTTATGATGGCAGATACGGCCAAGACACCGGATCTTCCGACAAGTGCAGAAGCGCTAAAAGAGTTTGTAAAGAAATATCCGGGGAAAGTTACATATCCAGCACTTCCGGATTTCACAGGAAGTGTATTTGTAAGAAATATCATCTATGAGATCTGCGGTTACGAGCAGTTCCTCGATATGAAAGCAGATAAAGAGACTGTAAGAGAAGCAGTTGCTCCGGCAATGGAGTATTTAAGAAGCCTGAATCCATACCTTTGGAATGAAGGGAAAACATTCCCGGATTCCTCTACAACACTTGACAATATGTTTGCGGATGGAGAAGTTGCTCTTTATATGACATATGGCGCATATGATGCGGCTGTAAAAATTGAAGATGGAGCGTACCCGGAGACGGTGCAATCTTTCCAGTTTGATAAAGGAACAATCGGAAATACAAACTTTATGGCAATTGCGAAGAACTCAGGAAACAAAGCAGGAGCTATGGTGGCAATCAATGAAATACTCTCGCCGGAGATTCAGGCAAGCCGTTACGATACAATGAAAGTCATTCCTGTACTTGACAACGAAAAACTTACGGATGAGCAGAAAGCAGCATTTGATAAGGTTGATCTTGGCAAGGGAACGATTCCGCAGGATGAACTTTTATCCAAACGTCTTCCGGAGATGCCGGCAGAACTTGTTCCGATTATTGAGGAAATTTGGACAGAGGAAGTTGTAGGAAAATAACATGAAAAAGATGGTACCATATTTATTATTGGTTCCTCAAATCTTGCTTGCAATTCTATTTGTGACAGGTCTGATTACCGGAATCACCCAAAGTTTGGGGGTGGTTCCGGCTTTTGGGTTAAAGGAGCCAACGCTTTCATACTATAAGGAAGTATTAAAAAGACCGGATATGATGGCCTCCGTGATATATAGCCTCAAGATTGCCTTTTTGTCAGCGACTATTGCCACCGTTTTGGGAGTCATTTTCTGCGGGATACTGGTGATGGGAAAGAAGACCGGAGGGGCAGCCATGCGTGTCATTCAGCTTCCCATCATTGTGCCGCATGTAGTGACGGCGCTGTTTATCATCAATATTTTTTCACAAAACGGGATTCTTGCAAGAATTGCTAACTGGATGGGGTTGATAAACGATCAGCAGCAATTCCCCATGTTTCTATATGATGCAAATGGAATCGGGATTATTATGGCGTATTTGTGGAAGGAGATTCCATTTATCATTTATTTTGTTATTGCGTTGATGGCAAACATCAATGGAAAACTGGGAGAAGCAGCAGTGAATTTGGGGGCCGGGAAGTGGACTGCATTTCGAAAAGTTACATTGCCTTTATGTAAGGACACAATCATCAGTGGATTTTTGATCATATTCGTGTTTGCTCTTGGCGCTTATGAACTTCCATTGATTCTTGGAGCAACCGTACCGAAAGCATTGCCGATACTTGCTTATCAGCAGTACATTCATCCCGACTTAAGGAACCGGCCTTATGCTATGGCATTAAACGGAATCATTATGATTATTTCATTGATAGGCGCATTGATTTATTTCGTGATGATGCAGAAAAATATAAAGGAATTGACGGAAAGAAAATAGATGAAGAAGAAAAATAACAAGTTTGTTACCAATTTTATAATCAGTATTCTGGTGCTTTCTATTCTGGTCCCTATGATTACCATTTTGATATGGGTATTTACAGAAAGATGGGCGTGGCCGGATCTTGTGCCGCAGGTGTTTTCTACCCGTGCACTTAGGGAAGTACTAATGAGAAAGGAAGAACTTGCGAAGGTTTTTGTATCCAGTATTGCGATTTCCACGGTGGTGGCGTTTTGTTCGGCAGCGATTGGCATTATGACAGCAAGGGCACTTGTGTTTTATGAATTTGCAGGGAAAAAGATCATTTCCTTTCTTACGATTCTCCCATTTATGGTGCCGGGAACCGTATTTGCAATGGGGGTACAGATTACATTTATTAAGTTGGGGCTTAATAACACGGTTGTAGGTGTGATCATTGCCCATTTAATCTGTTCTCTCCCTTATGCGGTGCGTCTTTTGATGGACGGAACCCGGGCTGTAGGAAACCGTTTGGAAGAGCAGGCGAGAGTTCTGGGAGCTTCTCCTTTTACCGCATTTTTCCGGACTTCCTTGCCAATGCTTGTGCCGGTGATTTTATCTGCGGTCAGTATGTCTTATATTGTGTCTTTCAGTCAGTATTTCCTGACACTGATGATTGGAGGAGGAAATGTGAAGACGTTTACGATCGTTATGGTTCCGTACCTGCAAAGCGGAAACCGGAACATAGCATGCATTTACAGCGTGATTTTCCTGGCAATTACCTTGGTAGTATTTGGAATATTTGATTGGATTGCAAAGCGTTTTATGAGAAACAGTAGCGGAGATTATTATGGCGGATAAAAGAGGTGAGTTATGAGCTTAACGATAGAGAATTTAAAAGTGATTTTGCAGAATAAAGAAATTCTTCATGGAGTGAGTCTTGACATCAAAGAAGGAGAATTCATTTCTCTTTTGGGAGCTTCCGGATGTGGAAAGACGACACTTCTGAAAAGCATTGCAGGACTTCTTGAGGTGAAGGAGGGAAATATATCCATCCGGAATAAGTCAGTACTGGAACTTCCGCCGGAGAAACGAGGAACCGTGATTGTGTTTCAGGACCTTCGGTTGTTTCCACATATGACGGTGGAGAAGAATATTGCATTTCCAATGGCACTTGCGAAGGTGCCGAAGAACGAACAGAAAGAAACGGTAAAACGTCTTTTGAAAGCGGTACAGCTTCCGGGATTTGAGAAGCGGAAGATCAGAGAAATGTCTGGGGGACAGATGCAGAGAGTGGCGCTTGCCCGGGCATTGGCGGCGAACCCGAAAGTACTGCTTCTTGATGAACCTTTTTCCGGTCTGGATGAAAAGCTGAGAGGAGAAATGGGGCGGCTTGTAAAGAAACTTCATGATGAATGGAAGATTACGACCATACTTGTAACTCATGATATCCGGGAGGCTTTACAGATGTCAGATAAGATCGCGATGATGAGCGAGGGCAGTATCCTTCAATATGATACGCCCAAGGGAATGATGGAGCATCCGGCAGATGAGAAAGTGCGAGCATATTTTGGGAAAATCAATTACGTGGAAGGAATTGTGAAAGGCGGAAAGTTCACGAGCGGATTATTTGAAGCGGAAGTAGATTTACCTGACGGAGAATATAAGGCGGGAATTACATGGTTCCGGAAAGGGGAGGAAAATGAATAAGAAATATATTGTGTTTGATTGTGACTGCACATTTGGAGTGGAAAACTGTGATGTGGATGATGGTCTGGCTCTGATGTACCTTTTAGGATGCGAAGAGGCAAAAGTGCTTGGAGTAACGGCAACTTACGGGAATAACAGTCTCCCGGTAGTATGGAAAGCCCTTCATACACTTCTCTGTGACCTTGAAAGGGAGGATATTCCGGTAAAAAGAGGGGGAGAGACGAAGGGAGAGTATGAAAGCGAAGCATCCGATTTCCTTGTAGATATGGCAAATCGCTATCCGGGTAAACTTTCTGTTCTCGCTACAGGGTCTCTTACCAATCTTTGCGGGGCTTACGAGAAAGACAATCTGTTTTTCCATAAGGTGAAGGAAATCGTGCTGATGGGAGGAATCACAAGTCCTCTTGTATTTGAAAAAAAGGTGATGGATGAACTGAATTTCTCTTGTGATCCATATGCTTCCTGGTGTGTACTTACAAAAGGGGAAAATGTATCAATCGTTACAGGAAATAATTGTCTGAAAGTTCTTTTTACAAGGGCGGAATATCGAGAACGGCTCTTCAAAACAGAGAATCCTGCCGCGGTATATATACGGGAGAAAACAGATTACTGGTTTGGCTACAATGAGGAGGATTATGGGATTGAAGGGTTCTATAACTGGGATGTGACTGCGGCAGTGTATCTGATGCATCCGGAGTTATTTGCGGATCAGAAAGACCGATATCGAGTTACGGAAGAAGCGTTGCATAGTGGATTCCTTTACAGAATAGAAGATGGAAATTGCGTGTTGAATTTACCGGAGATTCGAGAAGAGCATTTGTTTAAAAACAACATATATAAGGCATGGATGAATGTGTCGTTTGAATAAGAGAGAGTGAGAAGATATCTTTATAGAGAATTCAAATGAATCAAGTTTTTATATAAATAAAAACAATTTCTCAACAAAAAGGAATCATGATAATCTATAAGACAAGAGAAATATACAGGAGATGAGAGAAATGTCTGAAAAAGTTCAAGTTACGATTGAGAGTGATTCTGATATGGCTCAGCTTAAGAATCTGACTCGGCGAGAATTAAAAGAGCTCGAAGAGAGGGAAAAAACTCCAATACAGAAAGTACTAGAAGTCATTATAATGATACTTCCGATTGCATGTGGAGTAATTGCATTGTTGGAATATGTTCTGCTTCCGGATTTGAGTAGAAATAAAAATCCAATGTATTATGTGTATGTATTGGTATTTTTTGTAGCAGTGTATGTTTGTTGTGGTGCATTTGCTGGATATAGAAAAAGGAAAGGCGATAAGGTGTTCTATGAGAAACTGCGTTATATGGCCCCTTTGTGTTCTGTACTGTTTTTGCTTTTGGCAGTGTATGATTATCTGACGTTGAAAACAGGTACGTTGACACAGCCTTTTGTACCCTGCATGAATTTTATTATTAATGCATTTGTATCGGATTATCCGATGTTGATAGAGTGTACATTCCATACGCTGAAATTATTGATGATCGGATATTTTATTGGTGTCAGTCTTGGCCTTGTGACGGGGATTACTTGTGGTTATTCTAAAAAAGTGCGTTATTGGGTAGATCCGGTCATCAAATTCCTCGGACCTATTCCGACTTCGACATGGATTCCGGTGATTATGGTAGTTGCCTCTTCTTTGTTTGCAGGTGCTGTCTTTATCATTGCTCTTGGTTCATGGTTTGCAGTTACAGTTGCTTCACTTACCGGTATTTCAAACGTAGATAAGGATTTCTTTGAGGCAGCAAGAACTCTTGGCGCGAATAAGAGACAGCTTGTTTTTCGTGTAGCAATCCCACATGCAATGCCGTCTATTCTCCAGGGATGTACACAAGCGATGAGCTCTTCATGTGTTGCACTTATGATTGCTGAAATGCTTGGTGTAAAAGCCGGATTGGGATGGTATATGACATGGCAGACAGGATGGGCAAGCTACGATAAAGTTTTTGCAGCGTTATTCGTAATCTGCTTGATCTTTACTTTGGTTACCAAAGTACTTGAACGGATTAAACGTTACGTATTGCGTTGGCAGAATGGAGTTGAAAAATAATGGGAGATAAGAAAGTTACACTAAAACTTGATAATGTGAGTAAAGTTTTTGCGAAAGTAGAAAGTGATGAAGTAACACATGCTTTATATAATGTGAACGCTACTATGGAAAGCGGAGAATTTATTTCTCTTGTTGGACCGTCAGGATGCGGGAAGTCAACGATTCTTCGTCTTGTTGCGGGATTGATCATGCCTACTTTGGGAAAAGTTACTGTAGATGGAAAAGAAATAGAAGGACCGGAACCAAATCGTGGAATGGTTTTCCAGAAGCCAACATTATTTCCATGGCTGACAGTTGAGAGGAATATAGCATTCAGTCTGGAAATGCAAGGAAAACTTAAAGGGAATGAAGATAAAGTAGAAAGAATGCTTAAAGTCATAGGATTAGAGCGGTTTAAGGATGATTATCCTGCACAACTTTCAGGAGGTATGGCACAGAGGGTAGCTCTTGTTCGTTCTTTGATCAATGAACCGGAAATTCTTCTTTTAGATGAACCATTGGGGGCTCTTGATGCATTTACCCGTATGAACATGCAGGATGAGATTTTAAGCATGTGGGCGGATACAAAACAGTTGGCGCTTATGGTAACACATGATGTAGATGAAGCTATTTACATGGGAACCAGAGTTCTTGTCATGGATGCAAATCCGGGACGTATTGTTGCGAATATCAAGATTGATGAAGCATTTCCGCGTGACCGTTCTTCTGCACAATTCGTAGAATACAGGAATGAGATATTGAATAAATTGCATTTTGGCGGAAAGCACAATGCGTGATCAGGTTTCTAAAATCGTGTTGAGACGCGGTTTTGAGAATAAAAAGAATAAAGGAGAGAGAATTATGAAAAAAAAGAAAATTTTAGCGTTGTTTCTGGTTTTAGCTATGTCATGCAGTATGATGGCATGCTCGAAGAAAGATGACAAGCAGTCTATTGCCGGAGACACAAACAATGATGGTCAGATCGACATGGGAACAGAGGACGATGTCGAGGTAGACGAAGAAAACAAAGGGGAGCATTTAGATTCTTTTGAAGCTTCTACTTCAGGAAAATGGGAGGCAATGTTTACTCCGGTCGAAATGGAAGGTCGTGCTATTGATATGGCAAACTTTGATTTGACACCTACAAAGGAAGAACTTGAAGCAATGAAGAAAGAACCAGCGTATGGTCAGAAAGTACTTTATTATATGGCAGATGGATGTACGGCAGGACCTACTGTTGCAGCACATCTTGGCTACTACGAAGAAGCAGGACTTGAGTCGGAAGGTGTAAAAGGCAATTCGTATACAGAGGCTCTTGGTAATAATCAGGCAACAGTTGCCGTAGGACACATTGCAACAATGCTTGTTCCGATTACAAATAATGTGGATATTACCTTCACAGGTGGTGCACATATAGGATGTAAGTCCTTATATGTTCTTGCTGACAGCGAGTATGAGACAACAGAAGATTTAAAAGGAACGTCAATTTCAGTGCCAAATGGTATCGGTAAATCTGATTACAATATTACATGTTTGCTGCTTGATGCGGATGGAATCAACCCACAGAAAGATGTAAATCTTACGGCTGTTTCTGCAGATGCGTGCCTGACAGCTATGACAAATGGAGAAATTTCCGCAGCTCTTCTTTCTGATACTTTTGCTTATGGTTTAGTAAAAGACGGAACATTGAAATGTGTTCGTTCTCTTTTGGACGAAGACTTTGCAGATGAAAACTGCTGTATGATTGCTATGAATCGTACATTTACAAAAGAAAATCCGGTTATTTCAAAGAAGATCACACAGGCTGTTCAGAAGGCGCATGCTTATATGCGTGATAATCCGGAAGAAGCTACAAAGATGTTGATCGACCAGGGATGGAATGGTGGAGACTATGAGATGAATGTTATGCTGAATAATTCACTTCAGTTTGGTTTGGATCAGGATTTCACAGAAGTTTCGCTGAAAGATGTTGTTGAAAAATATGTAAAACTTGGATTGATTCAGAATATGGATGATGTTGATGAAATCATGTCCCTTGCTTGGACTCCGGTTTTAGATTAATTTCTATCTATATCACGAAATTCTTAAAAATTCCCGTCGAAGTATTCGATGGGAATTTTTGTTACGGATATAAAAATGAAAGAAGAGGGAAGAAAATGAAGAATAAAAAAAGTTTGATATTTGCAGGAATAGAAGCTGCGCTTGCAATTATGCTCATTTTGATCGTAAAAGTAATTGCACCGGTATGTAATGGAATGGTAGAAACAGCAGCAGGAAAACAAGTGCCGATGAGGTGTCATTACGCAAGTGTAGTATTCGTATTTCTCGGAATAGTTTTACTTGTAAATGCCGTTTTATGTGCGGTGCGAAAAGAAATGGTAGTATGTGGAACAATGACCATTGCAATTTCTGTATTCATGTTTGTGGCATTGAGTTCGAAAATAGGAACGGGAATTTGCATGAACCCGGAGATGCCATGTAATTTTACAGCATCGTTTGTAAAAGTTCTTGGTGGAATTGGTATTGTGGTCGGTGGTCTTTCTGTTTATTCAGCGTTAAAGGATACAAAATAAAAGTAAAGAGGTTCAGTAATGAAAAAGGATAAAAAGTTAAGTGCCTTGAATATGGCGGTTCAGAATTTAAAATCAAAGAAATTTCGCACGATTTTTATGATGTTTTTTGTAATGCTGATGTCGGCTACTGTGTTTTTTAGCACGATATTAATGAAAAATTTAAAACAAGGAATTAAGAGTACAACTGAAAGAGCAGGAGCGGATATCATCGTAGTACCAAATGAAGGGACAGAAGACATTAGGGATTCTTTGTTTGCAGGGACACCGTGTTCGGTATTTTTTGATAAATCATGGAAAGAAGCAGTGGGGAAAGTAGAAGGAGTAGAGAGAGTATCTTCACAATTATATGTTGGAACACTTTCTACTTCTTGTTGTGATTTGCCTGTACAAATGATTGCGTTTGATCCTAAAACAGACTTCGTGGTTCAACCGTGGCTGAAAGATCAAAATGTGGTGAAGTTGAAGAAAGGGCAGGTGTTAGTAGGCGATAGAGTAGAGGCAGAGCCGGGAGAAAAAATACAATTTTACTCAACAGAGTTTGAAGTAGCGGGGAAACTGGAAAAAACAGGCATGGGATATGATGGGTCTGTTTTTATGACATTTGACACACTCTATGAATTGAAAAATTCGAAAACTGCAAGGTCAACACTGCCAATGGAGGATATAGAAAATAAAGTTTCTATGTTAATGGTCGATATTGATGATGACATAGAAGATGTAGATTTGATTCATTTAAGACTAGACATAGCCCAATGTGGTCCGAAAGGCGAAAAAATGTATGCGGGTACGACGGATGAACTGTTAAGCGGCATTTCAGATCAGGTGAAGCAATTGTCCGGTTATGGAAATGTTTTGATTTATATTTCCTTGATTTCTACTGCACTTGCACTGATCAGCATTTTTGTCCTTACGATCAATGAGAGAAAATATGAGTTTGGAGTATTATATGCACTTGGAGCAAAGAAGAGTCAGATGAGGAATATCATTCTTTCAGAGGCTTTGATCATCAGTGGAATTGGTGGAGTGACAGGAACGTTTTTGACATATGGAATTGTTGCTGCTTTTAAAGATGTCATCAGCATAAAATTGGATGTGCCTTATTTGGATGTGAGTATGGTGCAGACTATGCCAATCGCAGGAATTTGTATTGCGATCGCTCTGGGAACAGGTATTGTTGCCGCAGTATGTTCAGTTTATCAGATTGGAAAAGGTGAAGTATATCGTTTGCTTAGGGAGAATGAATAAATGATTAAGGTTGAAAGTTTGACAAAGAAATTTATAAGAAATGAAAAAGATTTTGATGCAGTCCATAATGTATCGCTGGAAGTGAAAAAAGGTGAGTTTGCAGCGATTATTGGGCACTCAGGAAGCGGGAAAACAACGCTTTTTAATATGATTGCAGGATTAATCACACCGGATTTTGGAAAAATCTATATAGATGATTCAGAAATTACCGAAATGACAGAAAATGAAAAAGCGGTATTTCGTAACCATAATATGGGATATGTGCTGCAGGGACAGAGTCTGCTGAACAATTTTACAATTCTAGATAACATATGTATGCCGGCATATTTATCTTCGGGCATGAGTGAGTTTAGGGAGCGAGCAAAAGAACTTTTAAGAGAAATTGGACTAGAAGAATTTGCAAATGAATATCCGGCTAATCTATCAGGTGGAGAAATTCGCAGAGTTTCGATCGTGCGTGCTATGATAAACAATCCGAAAGTGATATTGGCAGATGAACCGACAAGCAATCTGGATCCGGAAAATTCGCATAAAGTAATGCAGATGCTTCGTGACATTAGTAAATCAGGGACAACAGTCATACTCAGTACCCATGAATTGGAATATCTGAGTTATGTGAATCGAGTATTTAAGATGGATTGTGGAACATTAAAATAATAAGGAATACTTGCTTCCCCCAAATCATACATTAGAGAGAATAATAAGATGTAGGGGGAAGTTATGAAGGATTACAGTTTGAATGTGCTGGAACAGTATGAAATAGAAGTAAGCGGTACCCGAAAAGTCAGGGGTGCTATTTTATGCGACACGAATGCGGGAGTGCTGCTTCTTCGCGAGGCGGCAGTGTCGGATAAGAAAGTACCGGTTCTTGAAGCGCTTACAACACATTTAACGCACCATGGATATCCGCGTGTTGACAGCATATTTCTTAACAAAGAAGGGGAATTTATTACAAAAGCAGAAGATGGAACCCGTTATGTATTAAAACGTTGGTTTTCGGGTCGGGAATGTGATGTGAAAAAAGAACAGGAAGTGTTGGAGTCGGTAAAAAATCTTGCAAGACTTCACAAAATTATGAAAATGCCGGGAGAGGAAGTGCGGGAATTCGCAGGAAATGATCTGCGGGAAGAATTTCTAAGGCACAACCGGGAACTTCGAAAAGTACGTGCATTCATCCGTGGACGGACGGCAAAGGGAGATTTTGAGAATGCGGTACTGAAGCATTTTGATGCTATGTATGAGTGGGCAGGAACTGCCGGTGAGAGGCTGGCAGAATCTGGATATGAAAGGCTTTTACAGAAAAGCCGGGAAGAAGGCGCTGTGACTCACGGAGACTACAATTATCATAATGTACTCATGACACCAAAAGGAATGGCTACAACTAATTTTGAACATTTTACGAACGATATCCAAATCGAAGACTTTTATTATTTTATGCGGAAGGTTATGGAGAAATATGAGTGGAATGTAGAACTTGCAAGAGCAATGCTGCGGACCTATCAGGATATTAGACCTCTTTCGGAAGAAGAACAGGAGTATATGGCGATTCGGCTTTCTTATCCGGAGAAGTTCTGGAAACTTGTGAATTCTTATTATCACTCAAACAAGGCGTGGATTCCGGGGAAAAATGTGGAGAAACTTCAGACGGCGATCGATCAGACAGAGAAGAAGAAGAGGCTTCTGAAAAGTATATTTTCTTTTCATTTGTAAAAGAGTAGTGTATAATGGTGGATAGAAAATGACAGGAGGTACGAAAGTATGGATTATCAAAAGGCGTATCAGCAATGGATGACTGATTCTTACTTTGATGAGAGTATAAAAGAAGAATTAAAGACAATCGCAAATGATGAGAGTGAGATAAAAGAGCGTTTCTATAAGAATCTTGAATTTGGAACAGCAGGTTTACGGGGGATTATCGGAGCAGGGACAAACCGTCTGAATATTTACACTGTAAGAAAAGCGACACAGGGACTTGCAAACTATATTGTGAAAAGTGGGGCAAAAGACCGCGGAGTTGCAATTGCTTATGATTCACGCCGTATGTCACCGGAGTTTGCGGATGAGGCTGCATTGTGTCTGGCTGCAAACGGAATCAAAGCTTACGTATTTGATGCACTTCGCCCGACACCGGAACTTTCTTTTGCAGTAAGAGAACTGCATTGTATTGCCGGAATCAATATTACGGCAAGCCACAACCCGCCGGAATACAACGGATATAAAGTATACTGGGAAGATGGCGCACAGATCACACCGCCTCATGATCATGGAATTATGGCAGAGGTGGAAGCGGTGACAGACTATGCCAATGCGAAAACGATGGAGTTAAAAGAAGCAAAAGCAGCAGGTTTATATGAAGCCATTGGCAAAGAGATCGATGATGCATATATGGAAGCCCTGAAAAAACAGGTCATTCATCAGGATGCCATTGATGCGATGAATAAAGAACTGAAAATTGTTTACAGTCCTCTTCATGGAACAGGAAATGTACCGGTAAGAAGAGTTCTGAAAGAATTGGGATTTGAAAATATATATGTGGTGAAGGAACAGGAACTTCCGGATGGCGATTTCCCGACAGTTTCTTATCCGAACCCGGAGGCAAAAGAAGCGTTTGAATTAGGGCTTAAGCTTGCAAAAGAAGTGGATGCGGATCTTGTTCTTGCAACAGACCCGGATGCAGACAGATTGGGAGTCTATGTGAAGGACAGCAAATCAGGAGAGTATCAGGTTCTTACGGGAAATATGTCCGGCTGTCTTCTTGCAGATTATGAGATCAGCCAAAGAAAAGCAACAAAGGGTCTCCCGGATGACGGATGCCTTGTGAAATCTATCGTCACATCGAATATGGCAGATGCCATTGCAAAAGCATATGATGTGAGACTGATCGAAGTTCTGACAGGCTTTAAGTTTATCGGACAGCAGATCCTGGAGTTTGAGAAAACAGGAAAAGGAACATATCTTTTTGGATTTGAAGAAAGCTATGGCTGCCTGATCGGTACATATGCAAGAGATAAAGACGCGATTGTGGCAAGCATGGCTCTTTGTGAAGCGGCTGCATATTATAAAACATTAGGGAAAACACTTTGGGATGCCATGATTGATCTGTTTGAAAAATACGGATATTACAAAGATGACATCCAGTCGATCACATTAAAAGGCATTGAAGGACTTGCGAAGATTCAGCAGATTCTTGAGACGCTTAGAAAAGAGCCGCCGGTATCCTTCGGAGAATATAAGGTATTAAAAGCAAGAGATTATAAAGCGGATACGATTCAGGACCTCGCAACAGGGGAAGTGACTTCAACAGGTCTTCCGAAGTCGAATGTCCTTTATTATGATCTGACAGATGATGCCTGGATTTGTGTAAGGCCGTCCGGGACAGAACCGAAAGTAAAGTTCTATTACGGGGTAAAGGGAGTCTCTTTGGAGGATGCGGAGTTAAAATCCGAGAAATTAGGTAAATTCGTCCTCGAAATGATAGATAAGATGCTATAAAAGCTTGACAAAAGGGCATAAAATCGGTATAACAGTATTTAGAGCCGTCCGAGGAGATTGCTTGGAAATTATAGAATCTCACATGATTTTATAGACACAATTAGAGGAGGTATTTATCCATGAACAAAACAGAGTTAATTGCAGCAGTTGCTGACAATGCGGAATTATCAAAGAAGGATGCGGAGAAAGCTTTAAAAGCATTTGTTGATGTGGTTACAAGCGAACTGAAAAAAGGTGAGAAAGTTCAGTTAGTTGGTTTTGGTACATTTGAAGTAAGTGAAAGATCAGCAAGAGAAGGAAGAAACCCACAGACAGGTAAGACAATGAAGATCGAAGCTTGCAAGGCACCTAAGTTCAAAGCAGGAAAAGCTTTAAAAGATGCTGTAAACGAATAAAGGATTGTTTGAAATAGAGGGTGGCTTGCCCTCTATTTTTTGTGAAACCGAAGGAGAAAATATGAGATTAGATAAATTTTTGAAAGTTTCTCGATTGATTAAGAGAAGGACAGTGGCAAATGAAGCGTGTGATGCAGGAAGAGTTCTTGTAAATGGTGCAGTTGCCAAGGCGTCTGTCAAAGTGAAAGTGGGAGACATTATTGAGATTCAGTTTGGAACAAAGAGCGTAAAAGTGGAAGTGCTGGATATTCAGGACACAACCAAGAAGGACGAGGCAAAAGACTTGTTTAAATATTTGTAGTTATCATAAATGTGGACACCCTTTCATATAATAAGAGAAAGGAACAAGTGATTTGCGGATAGCGGAAAGGGTGTGTACATAATTTGGAAGAAAGACAGATGCCGAAGGCACATAAAATAGTGATCAATAATCGAAAAACCAGTGTTGTGACCGGAGTTTTGGACGTGCTTTCCTTTGATCTGAATGAAATTCTTCTCGAAACGGAACAAGGGATGCTGATGGTGAAGGGAACGGATATGCATGTCAACCGTCTCAGTCTTGAAAAGGGAGAAGTGGACCTCTCCGGAAGCATAGACAGTATCGCATATTCAGAAATCCATACGAAGGGAAAAACAAGCGAGAATCTGATCGCGAAACTGTTCCGTTGATTTCATGTTAGGACTTGAGAAGGAGATTCACATATTTGTCCACGCGGTTATTTCGGGAGTGTTTGTCTATGGGGCTTACACAGGGATCAGAATTGTAAGAAGAATCATAAGACACAATATATGGGCTATTTCGGTGGAAGATTTTCTGTTCTGGACAGCAGTAAGCTTTTACTTGTTTATACAAATCTATGAAACAAGTAACGGTAATGTACGATGGTTTTTTGTGTTGGGTGTTGCAACAGGCATGGCATTTCTATCATTGCTCATCCGGTTAGCAGCAAAAATCTGGAAGAAAATCAGGAAAAGTGTTGATAAATCAGTGAAAACAAGATAATATATCTCTATACTATGGATTGATAACAGTAATGCAGGATCAGTAGAAGAGGAAGATGAATGAAAACAATGAAACAAAAAAAAGCACATGAACGCCGCGGACAGCAGCTTCAGCGCCATAAGAGAAGTATTTTACTTGTTGTTTCTGCTCTTGCACTTCTAATCGTTGTTGTGGCAGTAGATAGTTTTTCACTCCAGGCGAAAAATGCATCATACCAAAAGCAGGAGGCAGAGCTGAAAGAGCAGATCAAAGAAGAAGAACAGAAGACAGAAGACATCGAAGAATTTGAAGAGTATGTAAAGACAGACGAGTATGTGGAAGACAAAGCCAAAGAAAAATTAGGGCTCGCATACCCGAACGAGACACTGTTTAAGGCAGAATAATATAAGACTGGATGATACAAAAGATAGGTTGCAGGTGCAATCTATCTTTTTTTGTAATGGTAAGCCATAGGAAAGTTCTACGAAATCCTATGGAGGGAACGTATATTAGAGGGGAGAGAAGATATGAAAACAGAATATAATCCGTATGTGGTGCAGATGGACAAGTTTGCTGCATCACTTCATCACTTATCGGATACATTTTTGAAACTGGAAGAAAAACGAGGGCTTTTGACGCAGGCAGAAACGGAAAACATTTTCCTTGAAATAGATGAAAAAGTCTGCAAAGATTGTGAAAAAAGACATTGGTGTATGGGAGAGAATGCCATTTGTACGTATCAAATGGTTTATGAAATTTTATCTGCGGTGGAAGAGTCTGGTTTGGATTTGGACATGGAAATTAAAAAGAAGTTACAGAAGAAGTGCATTCAGGCGCCGAGGTTTTTGCGGGAAACTCTGGAAGTGTTTCAAGGGGCGAAACGAGATCTTCTTTTTAATAATCGTCTTGCACAAAACAGGGAGGGATGCGCGGTACAATTGGATTCCTTTGCGAAAATGATTCGTCATGCTACGAGGGAGCTGGATGCGGCGATATTTTCCGACGAGGCGCTGGAGAAACGAATACAAACCCGTTTTCTGAAACTGGGAGTCCGGCTTTTGAGCAGTGTTTTCCTTGTGACGCCGGAAGGGAAATATGAAATTCATGTGACGGTCCGGTCGAAAAAGGGGCAGTGTGTGACTACGAAAGAGCTTATCAAGAATCTTTCTGCCGCAGTGGGCAGGAAAATGATACCGGAAGAAGGGGAAAGACCAATTATTGGACAAGAGTATTGTACGATTGTGACCATGGAAGGACCCGGATATCATACGTTGCAAGGAGTTGCGAAGATTGGAAAAGGGTGCGAGAAGATATCCGGGGATAACTTTTCCATGCTGGAACTTCCTGGTGGAAAAAACGGGATCATTCTTTCGGATGGTATGGGATCCGGAGAAAAGGCTTTTCAAGAAAGTGCGATGGTCGTGGAAATGTTAGAGGAACTTTTGACAGCCGGGTTTCCGAAAGAGACGGCGATTCAGATGATGAATACAGCCCTTGTAATGGGGCGTGAGGAAATTCGCTTTTCCACCATCGACATGAGTGTGTTTGATCTTTATACAGGGAAATGTGAGTTTGTAAAGGCGGGGGCATCGACAACGTACATCAAACGTGGAGAGCAGGTGGAGCGAATCAGTTCTACAAGTCTGCCCATCGGGGTGGTACAGTATCTGGAGATTGAGACAACCAGGAAACAGCTCAAAGATGGTGATTTTGTCATTATGGTGACGGACGGAGTGCTGGATTCTCTGCCGGTGGGAGAGCAAGATCTGCTGATGGAGATGATCATAGGTGGAACAAAGGCAAATAACCCAAAAGAAATGGCGCATTACATACTGGAACAGGTGTTGGAATGGACAGGGGAAGAACCGCTGGATGATATGACGGTAGCCGCAGCGGGAATCTGGAAACTGGAAAAATAAAATGGGGGACTTGCATTTTGAAAAAGAATTCTATATAGTTGAACTATCAATCAGAAGGATAAGGTACTATGGTGAAAAAAGTGGCCGATTTTATGGCAGAACATAATATGTTAAAAGAACATGATAAAGTAATCGCGGGCATATCAGGCGGGGCAGACTCGGTATGCCTTCTTTTGATGTTGCTGGAATTGCGGGAAAATCTTCCGTTCGATATTGTGGTTGTCCACATCAATCACGGACTTCGGGGGAAAGATGCTTTGCGGGATGAGCAGTTTGTGGAAAACTTATGCAGACAATACGATCTTCCGTTGGAAATATGCCGGGAGAATGTGGAATTAATTGCGAAAAAGGGGAAACAATCTTTAGAGGAAGCCGGAAGAAATGTAAGACGGGCTGCATTTCAAAGAGTTCTTCGTAAGTATGGAGGAACAAAGGTTGCCTTAGCTCATCATAAAAATGATAATGCGGAGACAATTTTGATGAATCTTGCCAGGGGAAGCGGACTTTCCGGACTTGCGGGGATCCGGCCGGTAAGTGGAAACATTATCCGTCCGCTTCTTTGTCTTACAAGGAAGGAAATTGAAGCTTTTCTCCAACAACGGGATATACGGTATTGCACAGATGAAACCAATGCTTCGGCTGCCTATACGAGAAATCGTATCCGGAATCACATTTTACCGCTTTTTGAAAACGAGGTAAACGAAAAGGCAGTTGTTCATATGGCAGATACGGCAGAACAGCTTCTTAAAGTGTGGGAATATATGGAAAGCCAGACAGAAGAGTATTATTGCAGATCCGTATTTCAAAAAGAAACCAGTCTGTTGATTTTGCAAAAAACATATTATGAGATACCGAAAGTATTCAGGAGCAATATTTTAAAAAGGGCAATGAAAGAGATATCCGGAAAAGAACAGGATATTCACCGGGTTCATGTAGAGAGTCTGGAGGCTTTGATGGAAAAGCAGACGGGAAGGCGGGTCGATCTTCCTTACGGCCTTGTGGCAGAACGATGTTATGATGGGATTTATATTTCCGGTAAGGAAAAGAAGGAAGAAAAAACAGAATGTGTGGAAGTTAATTTTCATAGGAAAGAAAAGGTGCAGGTTCAAGATTTGGTTCTTTCGTATAAAATTATGGGAAGAGATGACAGGCATGAGGAAAAAGTCTACACGAAATACTTTGACTATGATATAATAAACCGTGCGGTAACGCTTCGGACACGAAGACCCGGGGATTACATTACCATTGATGGAGACGGACGGAAACAAAAGCTGAAGTCCTATTTTGTCAATGAGAAAATTCCGCGGGAAGACAGAGACAGGATCCTTCTTTTAGCGGAAGGAAACCATGTGCTTTGGATCATCGGTTATCGGCGGGGACACGCATATTATGTAGGTCCAGATACAGAGAAAATAGTGGAAATTTTAATAAACAAAGGAGAAGATAGCAATGGAAGAAAAAATTAAAGTTATGATTTCAGAAGACGATGTGGATGCAAGAATTAAAGAACTGGGCGATCAGATCAGTAAAGATTATGCGGGGAAACAGGTGCATCTTGTATGTATCCTGAAAGGAAGCGTATTTTTTACATGTGAGCTTGCAAAGCGAATTACAGTACCGGTATCCATGGATTTTATGAGTGTCAGCAGTTATGGAGACGGAACAAAATCAAGTGGTGTCGTAAGGATTGCCAAAGATCTGGATGAGACATTGGAAGGAAAGGATGTTCTTGTGATCGAAGATATTATTGATTCGGGAAGAACACTGTCTTACCTTCTTGAGGTACTTCAAAAGAGAAATCCGGCAAGCATGAGACTTTGTACGCTTTTGGATAAGCCGGATCGCCGTACACATGAAGTACATGTAGACTATGTGGGATTTGAGATTCCGGATGAATTTGTGGTAGGCTATGGACTGGACTACGCGCAGAAATATAGAAATCTACCATACATCGGTGTTGTAGAAGGTGTGGAGTAGGAAGGAGTAACAAGAATTGAATAACAGTAAAAACAGAGGCATGAGTGGTTTTTCCCTTGTGTTGTTGGTGTTGATGTTTGTGCTGGTGTGGTGGTCTTTATCCCAGAGTACAAACGGAAAACAGAACTATACTTATAAAGAGATGAAAGAAGACATAGAAAAGGGAAAAGTTACAGAGGCTGTGATTGCACCGGATGAAGGCGGAGTCACAGGTAAAGTGGAAGTGACGATGGAAGACAATGAACAGAAGTCTCTCTATGTAGTGGATATGGCCGAGGTAAAGAACTTGCTTGACGAGGAAGGGATCGATTATGACACGCTCAGCGTTCCAAAGGAAAGCTGGTTCATGACCACTGGTTTTCCAACACTTATTACAGTAGGTGCAGTATTTTTGGTCTTTGTTCTGATGAACCGCCAAGGAGGCGGTGCTGGTGCGAAAGCTATGAGCTTTGGGAAAAGCCGCGCGAAACTAAGTACAGATAAAGATCGGAAGATTACTTTTGCTCAGGTAGCCGGATTGCAGGAAGAAAAAGAAGACTTAGAAGAGATTGTAGATTTTCTCAAGTCTCCGAAAAAATATATTCAGGTAGGAGCCCGTATCCCGAAAGGAGTATTGCTTGTAGGACCTCCGGGAACAGGAAAAACATTACTTGCAAAGGCAGTAGCGGGAGAAGCAGGCGTTCCGTTCTTTTCTATTTCCGGTTCTGACTTTGTGGAGATGTTTGTCGGCGTAGGTGCTTCCCGTGTCAGAGATTTATTTGAAGAGGCCAAGAAAAACGCACCATGTATTATTTTCATTGATGAGATCGATGCGGTTGCAAGGCGAAGAGGAACCGGTCTTGGCGGCGGACATGATGAGAGAGAGCAGACTTTAAACCAGCTCCTTGTAGAGATGGATGGATTTGGTGTAAATGAAGGAATCATCGTGATGTCTGCAACAAACCGTGTGGATATTTTGGATCCGGCAATTCTGCGTCCGGGACGATTTGACCGTAAAGTCATGGTTGGAAGACCGGATGTGAAGGGAAGGGAAGAGATTCTCCGTGTACACGCGAAGGGCAAGCCTCTTGGAGATGATGTGGATCTGAAACAGATTGCACAGACAACGGCAGGATTTACGGGAGCGGATCTTGAAAATCTTCTTAATGAGGCGGCAATCCTTGCGGCAAAAGAAAACCGGGTGTATGTACAGCATGATGATATTAAAAAAGCATTTGTAAAAGTTGGCATTGGTGCAGAGAAGAAGAGCCGTATTATTTCGGAAAAAGAGAAGAAGATCACAGCGTACCATGAAGCGGGGCATGCCATTTTGTTCCATGTACTTCCGGATGTAGGACCGGTATACAGTGTGTCCATTATTCCGACGGGAGCAGGGGCAGCAGGCTATACGATGCCGCTTCCTGAGAAAGATGAGATGTTCAATACAAAAGGCAAGATGCTGCAGGACATTACGGTGTCTCTTGGAGGACGAATTGCGGAGGAAATTATCTTTGACGATATTACAACCGGAGCCTCTCAGGATATCAAACAGGCAACAGCAATGGCAAAATCTATGGTGACGAAGTTTGGTATGTCCGAAAAACTGGGTCTGATCAATTATGACAATGATAGTGATGAAGTGTTTGTAGGACGCGATTTTGGTCACGCTTCCAGAGGCTACGGAGAGGAAGTAGCCGGAGAAATTGATAAAGAAGTAAAGCGAATTATTGATGAGTGTTATCAAAGAGCAAGAGAGATCATTGAGCAGCACAAATCTGTACTTCATGCCTGTGCAGATGAGCTCCTTGAGAAGGAGAAAATATCAAGAGAAGAGTTTGAAGCGTTATTTGAAGAGGTTGGATCTGAAGCATAAAGGGAGAAAGTATGAACAGACAGGCGTTATTCAGTGACGGGACAGCGGATTATATCTGTCCTGTTGAACCGGTGGAGGGTGATAAAGTCTCCATCCGGTTCCGCACTGCAAAAGATGATGTAGAGAAAGTGACAATTATATCTGGAAATGAAAGAATCCCTATGATAAAAAGAAAAACTATCGGGGATTTTGATTATTATTATGGGGAAAAATCTCTCGGAAGTGAGACGTTCTACTACCAGTTTGAAATTGTGAGCGGGAACACGCTTTGCTACTATAATAAATGCGGCGTATCAGATCAGAATATATATCGGTATTATTTCTCCCTTACTCCTGGATTTTCCACACCGGACTGGGCAAAAGGTGCAGTGATGTATCAGATTTTTGTAGACCGTTTTTATAACGGGGACACAAGTAATGATGTGGAGAGCGGGGAATATATTTATATTGGGGAACCGGTTGTGAAAGTGACCGATTGGAATAAATATCCGGCTTCTATGGGGGTGCGGGAATTTTACGGAGGAGATCTTCAGGGAGTTTTGGACAAGCTGGACTATTTGCAGGAATTGGGAGTGGAAGTCATCTATTTCAATCCTTTGTTTGTATCTCCGTCCAATCACAAATATGACATCCAGGATTACGATTATATTGATCCCCATTATGCAGTGATTGCAGAAGATGGTGGAGAGACAGTAGGCGAAAATGTGAAAAATAATGTGCATGCAAGCATGTATCAGAAGCGCACGACAAATAAAGAAAATCTGGAAGCGAGCAATCGCTTTTTTTGTCATTTGGTAGAAGAGATTCACAGGCGGGGGATGCGTGTCATATTGGATGGTGTGTTTAACCACTGTGGTTCCTTTAATAAATGGTTGGATCGTGAACATATTTATGAACATCAGGAAGGATATGAAAAAGGTGCATATGTATCGAAAGACAGTCCGTACCATGATTTTTTTAATTTTACGGAAAATGAAGATGCAAATTGGCCTTACAATGGACATTATGACGGATGGTGGGGACATGACACTTTGCCGAAATTAAACTATGAAGGGTCGGAGAAGTTAGAAGAGTATATTTTGAGCATTGGGAAAAAATGGGTATCTTCGCCTTATCATGCGGATGGATGGAGATTGGATGTGGCAGCCGACCTGGGTTATAGTAATGAATATAATCATCATTTCTGGAAGAAATTCAGAAAGGCAGTTAAGGAAGCGAATCCGGAGGCTATTATTTTGGCAGAACATTATGGAGATCCGGGGGAATGGCTTGGAGGCGATGAGTGGGATACAGTCATGAACTATGACGCATTTATGGAACCGGTTACTTGGTTTTTGACGGGTATGGAAAAACATAGTGACGAAGAACGAACGGAACTTTGGGGAAATGCACAGTATTTTATGGATTCCATGAAGCATCATATGGCGGCAATGAAGATGTCTTCGCTGCAGGTGGCTATGAATGAACTATCGAATCACGATCATTCCAGATTTCTCACAAGAACGAATCATATGGTAGGACGGACGGCTGCGTTGGGACCGGAGGCGGCAAATAAATATGTGAGTATTCCGGTGATGAAAGAGGCGGTTGTGATGCAGATGACATGGGTAGGCGCTCCGACCATATATTATGGAGATGAGGCGGGAGTGTGCGGTTTTACAGATCCCGACAACAGACGTACATATCCATGGGGGAAGGAAAATAAAGAATTGCTGGAGTTTCATAAAGAAATGATCCGGATCCATAAGTCCTACCGGGCATTCAGGACAGGTTCTTTACGGATGCTTTACGGGGAGCAGGATGTGATTGCATATGGAAGATTTACGGATGAAGAGCAATGTATTATTATTGTAAATAACCGAAGTGAACTTGCGACGGTCACTGTTCCTGTATGGCAGACGGGGCTTCCGAAAGAGGGGGCGCTTAGGCGGCTGATGTATACTTATGATGGAGGTTATACTATGGAGCATGAGGAGTATCTCATAAGAGATGGAGAAATCGTGTTGAACATGGGAAAACATTCGGCTATTGTATTGAAAAATTTTTTGTAGAAAGTAGAATTCTTCTGTCAAGCGTTTTTGAAAATGTCCCGAAATAATTAAAAGATTTGCACCGGATTTTCCGGTGCATTTTCTCTGTTAGC
>JAJBSL010000059.1 GCA_020540725.1 Lachnospiraceae bacterium EP-SM-12S-S03 | reverse complement strand
CCATTCCGCTTCAAACTGAGCAAAACTCAGCAGGTTAATTAGTTACCATTGTTTACTCTGCGATCCCTGCCAGGAAATTCAAGACGATATGCCTTGGATGTCATTCGGCTTAAGCAGGCATCTGCGTAGGTGGAATCCCCAAAAAGTTGATACCATCCGGATACTGGAATCTGTGAGATAATAATAGTTGCCTTGCGGCAGTCTCTGGACTCGATGATTTCAAATAGATCGCGGCATTTCTCGATGTCCAGATCCATTAAGCCAAAATCATCTATCACCATGAGATCATAAGCTGCCATTTCATTCGAATACTCAAAGTAAGTACCTTCCTGCCTGGCATGATCGGATTCCTTTAAAAGAGTGTTCGCACGTATATATTTAACAGTACGGTTCTGATGCATTGCTGTGATACATAAGGCGCAGGCGATGTGCGTTTTTCCAGCACCTGCCCCTCCGGTCATCAGCA
The DNA here is from genome assembly GCA_020540725.1 of Lachnospiraceae bacterium EP-SM-12S-S03. GTDB lineage: Bacteria > Bacillota > Clostridia > Lachnospirales > Lachnospiraceae > Faecalimonas. Next base: position 2,076 of record JAJBSL010000059.1, on the reverse strand, counting down.
GGTTGTTCGGCTCATCGATCCAATCACACTTGGCCAGAAGTTCTATGACGTGTGTATTCAGCTGACGTTCTGGATCATAGATTGAACTATCAAGATCAGCTGCAGGATATTTCAGGGTCGCTTTCTTCATGAGACGTTTAAACTTTTTACTCTCACGCTGATCCCACTCCTGATTTACAATAGCAGCAAAGCGGACTTCAAATGGTTCGAGACCTGTGTTTGGTTCCAGAAGCTGCTTTTCAAAGGCTTCAGCCATACCGGACATGCGAAGTTTATACAGCCGATCCATGAGTGTGTTCTGTTCCTTTGTGAGTTTATCGTTATAAAGATAGTCTTTTAATCTGTATGCCATAGTACGTCACCCTTACTTATAGTAGTCCTTTCCTCTGATATTTTCATGATTGGGCAGTGTTCCTGGTGAATGCTCGGGGAGTTCCTTCACATCCATCTTTTTCAGCATCTGCTTGAAGGTAAAATACTTACAGGAATTGATCTCTATACATTTACGGGCAACTTCTTCAGCAGCACCTTTCGGGATTGTTTTTACTTTATGCAGGATACCTGCACAGGCATTATAAGACTGCTCTTCATGTTTTGATGATTTAAGGAGTCTGTCAATCAGTTCTGACATCGCAGGACCAATGGCAGAAGCCCATCGGCGGTAATAATTACCATCCTTTGAATTGACTTCTTTATAATAAAGGTGTTCTGGCGGCATATGTTCATCTACTGTGATATAAAGCGGAAACTCCCTATAAGACCGCTTATGTGTACAGATCAGCCGATTATACTGATCACAGATTCTGATCTCTGAAGCGGTTGCCTTCAGGATTGCAGGCTTGCCACAGTAAGAGTACAATACGGAGTAGTAGTGGTCGTCATACTCGATGTGGTAGTTGTTGGGAACTTTTAAGACCGCTTTATAATCGCAAGCCGTGTAACATCCGCCTGGCAGTGGTTTCATACATGGTTTGTCATACTTTTCGAAAGCATCCTGTCTTGAGAAATCCTTGCCTTGAAAAGATCGTTTATTGAGGACCGCTACTATTTTTTTGATTTCAGTATTCAGGTCTTCAAATGATACATATATCTTTTCTTTCAATTTCTCAACCAGGTGTGTTTCAAGATAACGTACATGATTTTCAACTGTAGGCTTGCCTTTCGGCTTTCTAGCGGGTGGTGGAAGAACTATAGTTTCATAGAAATCTTCCAGATCTGCAAATGTAGACTGCAGGATAAGTTCATCCTTTGTGTGCTTGGTTACAGCAGTTCGCAGGTTATCGGGCACAAAGTATTTCGTAACAGCACCATAAAATGAAACAGCATGAGCACAGCCTTCTATAAAACATGGGAGCTTCTCATTTGGAAAAGCTTCTGCATAGATCAGGCTGCTGATTCCAAGCGTGGTCGCAAAGATATGGACCTTTTTGATCTCGCCCGTTTCGGTATCTGTTAACAGTTCCGGCTTATCACCGACCCAGTCGATATACATCTTTTCACCCGGGATTCGGTTTACGGCCATTGATGCCTTCTGACCACCATAGTTTTCTGCTATGAATCGGTTGAAGTATTCGTAAAACTGTGACTTCTCATAACCATCAGGATTCTTTTCTTTATAATCCAGCCAACAGAACGAAATGTTCATGCGGCTCCCTGGTGCATGGATTCTGTCATAGTAATACTGGAAATCTGGAAGTGGGACATCTTTCCTCTGTAGATTTTTCTGCGGATAGAAAAGGTCCTCAACTTCCTTAGGTGCCATCATTCGGAGTTCCTCGATCGAGATTCCGTTGGCATGGTAGCGGCTCATGATTAGATTTAATGTACCTGAGCCAATCTTGTAACGGTCCATAACGGATCTGGTCTGGCATCCATTCAAACGCATCTGGATGGAGCCGATAATCGTGTTGTAGTCTTGCATAGTTATGCCTCCTTTCGCAATCATTTGATGACTACGAAAGAACTATAACACGTTGAAAACTTATTGATCAGCTGAAGCGGAAACGCGTTCAGTTACATCCGGAAAGACTGATCAGCTCTTAGCGGAATGCGTGGTCAGATGAGACGGAATTTGCA
>JAJBSL010000058.1 GCA_020540725.1 Lachnospiraceae bacterium EP-SM-12S-S03 | reverse complement strand
TTACGTAAACGCTCAATAGCAAGTACCTTTCTTTAAATTTTGATGTTTGAGATAATAGTCTAAAAAGTTAAGTCAAAATAGTATAAAAAGTTTAACACTCAACTTTTTATACCGGGAAGGAGTTAGACTATGAGTTCTCAAACAAGTTTAGTTGCAAAAAGCTGTCGCTTACAACAGTGGGCAGTTCAAATCAATGAATGCCAGAATCGCCCGAAAGCAATGACTGTTGATGAATGGTGCGATCAGCATGACATTACAAAAGCAACATATTATTATCGTTTAAAGTGTGTTAGACAAGCGTATCTAGACTCTGCTGAAACACCTGTAACAGAGTTTGTAGAAATGCCAATTCCTAATGAAATAGACAACAGCCGAGGACAATCTTGTGTGTCAGCAGTGCTGCACATAACTCAAAGTTTCTCAATTGATCTGTTTGATACTGCTTCAACAACTTTTATTAAAAATCTTTTAGGAGCAATCAATCATGCTCAATGATGCTGTCGGCTTTGAGAAAATATTTATTGCTGTAGGATACACAGATCTAAGGCGCGGGATTGATGGTCTGGCATCTACTATTAAATTTCAATTTCATCTGGATCCTTTTCAAAAGCATGTCTTATTCCTGTTCTGTGGAAAACGAACAGATCGAATCAAAGGACTCGTTTGGGAAGGAGACGGATTCTTACTTCTTTACAAAAGGTTGAATATTGGTGCTTTTAGTTGGCCACGAACAAAGGAAGAAGCCATGGAGATTACTCCAGAGCAGTTTCAAATGTTAATGCATGGACTTTCTATTGTCGCAAAGCATCCAATCGAGGAACTGAAGGATCCACCCAAAACCATGTAGTATTGTGCAATTCGTAGAAAATATATTTTCTTTTTGTACACGAAAAAACGATAGATATGATTTTTTAAATTAGTTATCCACAACCAGAATTCAGATATAAGAATTCTTTTCGCGAAAAATATATTTGATGTCAAGGTTGTGGATAACAGTCATAAATACCTCAGAAATTTGAGATATTTATGATTGTTATTCACCGTCAAAATGACGAATAACAAAAACAAGTGAATTCGCCAAAACTCTAAATTTCTGCTAAAATACTGCTAGAAAGAAAAGGAGTTCAAAACAATGGCATTTAAATTCACGGAAGAACAACTGAATACATTGGATAAGTCTTTCATCGTAAATTTATTCCTTCAACTTCAGGAGCAGAATGACAATCTGTCAGGTGAAATCCAGGAGCTGAACAAAAAAATCGAAGTATTGATTGAACAGATCACACTTGCTAATAAAAATAGATTTGGCAGATCTTCTGAAAAATGATGGATACTGCACAGATCTGTTTTATGGAAGTTGATGGAACCATTGTTTTCTTCAATGAAGCAGAAGCTGTATCTGACTTAGATGCAGAAGAACCGGATACTTTAGAAAGCAAACCAGCCCGAAAACCAAAATCTGTTGGTAAAAAAGAGGCTGATATCAAAGGTCTTCCAGTCAATGTCATCCATCACTATATGACAGAGGAAGAATTAACGGCAGAGTTCGGAGAAAACGGATGGAAACAGCTTCCAGATGCGATTTCCAAACAGTATCGTTTTATTCCTGCAAAAGTGGAGATTGATGAACATCATGTAGGTGTTTATGCAAGTAAAAAAGATGGTCGTATTTTAAAAGCAGATCATCCAAAAACATTGTTGCATGGAAGTTTGGTATCCCCTACAATTGCAGCTGCAATCATAAATGGAAAGTATGTAAATGCTGTTCCTCTTTATCGTTTAGAACAAGAATTCTCTCGTTATGGTCTTACCATCACACGTCAAAACATGGCAAACTGGATGATTCGATTGGGAGAAAGTTACTTGGCAGTACTTTATGATTACTTTCATCAAAAGCTTTATGATTATCATGTAATCCAAGCAGATGAAACTCCTGTTTTAGTCAATCGTGATGGACGATCGGCAGGATCCAAAAGTTACATGTGGGTATATCGCTCAGGGCATCTATATACAGATAAGCAGATTGTCCTGTATGATTATCACAAAACCCGAAACAGCTCACATCCGAGAAAGTTCCTCAGGGACTACTCTGGGATCTGTGTAACCGATGGATATCAAGTTTATCACACGATTGAAAAGGAACGTGAAGATTTACGGATCGCAGGGTGTTGGGTTCATGCCAGAAGGAAGTTCGATGAAGCACTCAACGTGATTCCAAAAGCTCATCAGAACAAGTCAGATGCTTTTCTGGTAATCAAACAAATCCAAGCGATTTATCGCGAAGAGGGTAAGTTAAATACATTATCTTCGGAAGAAAGACTTATGCAGCGACAACTGGTTATAAAACCATTAGTTGATGCCTTGTTTGTGTACCTGAAAAAGATGGAACCAACAGTTCCAGCAAGCGGACAGCTCCGGAAAGCCTACACATATATCTTAAATCAAGAAAAATACTTACGTGTTTTCCTTGAGGATGGAGAAGTTCCAATTGATAATAATGCTAGTGAACGAGCAATCCGGGGATTTTGCATCGGCAAGAAAAACTGGCAGATGATTGATACAATCAACGGTGCTCATTCTTCCGCAAT
>JAJBSL010000057.1 GCA_020540725.1 Lachnospiraceae bacterium EP-SM-12S-S03 | reverse complement strand
AGGCCTCCTTATGATAAAATATTTTACCATAGAAGACCTTCTAAAACATTATTTACAGAAAAAGTTTCATACTCTCCAATCTTAAGTGAACTGCCGTATATGCATGGATATGAAGTTGTCAAACTGGAAATTATCGCTTTCTATATGTGAGTACAATCCCAATTACAGAACTAATAAAAATGAATGGTGCCAATCTTACAAATAAAAATTCAAAACCATGCAATAGAGTACCTGCAATCGCTAACTCCGGGTTATTAAAATCCCAAGTCAAATATTCACCATTCATAGCTGCAAAAGCAATAAATACTACCGCAATAATTGCACACACTAAAATAAGCAGATAACGAATTGTCCGAATTTTCATCTCACTTCTTTTAGCAAGTTGAAGATTGATAACCTCGAGTTTTTCGGAAATATTTTTTAAATTTCCTTCATTCAAACATTCTTCCTGTACAGTTTCTCCGAGCAAAGTACTTACAGACGTATCCATTTCTTCTGCTAACGAGACAAGCATACTTGAGTCAGGAACCGATAATCCGGTTTCCCTTAGTTAAAAATATTACTCTTGTTGATTACTCAACTTTTCCGATAAATCGGTAATATATCTCAATTTCCTGTATTCTTTCGTTATCCTCATTCGTTGTTGCCTCATGAATAAGGATTTTTTCTATCATGGCATTTAATAACGGTGCTGTCAGTTCCTTTGGTACGGAATATTCCTTGATTAACTCTATCCACTTTTCAGCACCTATCATATCCTGTTCCATTTTACTTAGTTCTTCTCTTAGGCTTGTTATCTGCTGTTCCAGTTCTATCTGTTCTTTTTGGTACTTGCTGGACAACATCACAAAATTTCGCTCTGTTATCTTCTCACAGGCTCTATCTTCATACATTTTCGCAAATAAACGGTCAATCTCATTTTGTCGGTTCTCGGCTTTCTTCAATGTACTTGACTTTTTCTTTTTTTCCCGTATTCGCTCTGCATTGCCGACTTTCTGTATCTTGTTCAATACCTTTTCTTCGTCCTGCTGTACTGCCTTAGCCCAATACTGCAATCGTTCCAATACGGCTTGATACAGCACATCATAACGAATGTAGTGCATAGAACAATTACCTTTGCCAAACTGTCCGTAGTAACTGCAAGCATAATAACTGTATGGCGTTTTATTTGCCTTATTCGTTCCAAATCTCATAGACCAGCCACAATCCGCACACTTGACAAGCCCTGCAAATATCGGCGTTGCCTTTTCCTTTGTCTGTCTGCGTCTTGATTTTATCTGCTCCTGCACACGATAGAACACTTCCTTTTCAATAATCGGCTCATGCGTGTTTTCTACTCGAAACCATTCGCTTTCGGGTTTACGCACTTTCTTTTTACTCTTGAACGATACCGTAGACTGCATATTGTGGACACTGTTTCCGATATAGACTTCACTTTTCAATATCGCCTTGACATGAGCAATCGTCCACTCATAACGTTTACTTTCGGGTTTTCCCTCAAAGATATGTGCAAACGTACCATACCTTGTAAAATTCAGCCATGACGCTGTCGGAACTTTTTCTGCTCTTAACTGCTTTGTGATTTTTGCACTTCCGTAACCTTGATAGGCTAGGGAAAAGATTTTTTCAATAATCCATTTTGTTTCATCATCAATCAACAGTTTTCCTTTGATGTCAGGGTGTTTCTTATATCCCAACGGAGCATAAGCACCGTAATGAGCCCCCTCCGCAAACTTTGTCTTAAAGGCTGATTTGACTTTACGGCTTGTATCTCTAGCCACCCATTCATTGATGATGTTCTTAAATGGTGCAATCTCACTTTCGCCTTTTTCGCTGTCTACACCGTCATCAATCGCTATGTAGCGGACATTATGACTAGGGAAATACAATTCTGTATATTGTCCTGTCATAATATAATTTCTGCCAAGACGAGAAAGGTCTTTCGTTACAACACAGTTGATTTTTCCTGCCTCTATATCCTCAATCATTCTTTGAAAACTCGGTCTGTCAAAATTTGTTCCCGACCAGCCGTCATCAATATATTCATCAATGACATTCAAATGATGTTCTTTTGCATATAGACGCAACATACTTCTTTGTGTAGTAATGCTGGAACTTTCGCCCTGTAATTCATCATCTCGGCTTAACCTAAGATAAAGTGCAGTATTGTAAATCTGTTGTTTCATTGTCAGTTATCCTCCTTTATAACTAACCCGTGTTTACAATACCTGCTTGCAAGTAAAGTATAACATGGGTACTTTTTGTCATTCAATCTATTTCTTACAACTGCACCGATTTTATGCGATTGTCTGCTTTGCTTTTTCCAGCATGACATCAGTTAGAAGTTCTTCCATTGTTTTGCCCTTTTCGGAAAAATGCTCTTTTACTACAATCTTTGTCTTTCCTCTGTTGCCAATGCCACACTTGCCATTTTTCTTTTGAATTGTTTTTACAGCATTATCAATAACACATACCCCCTTTCTGTAAAATCTTTCTAAGCAATTCAACGGCTTTTGTCATAGCCCACAGGATTTCCACCTCTGCATAGTTCTTATGTAGCCGTACCCATTGCGTGCGACGCTCTGAACGCTCAAGCTGTGGCTGTACGGGAGTATCATTATCTGACAGTACAGGTCATGGCGATAAAAGAGGACAAATCTTTTACAAGAACACAAATAGGTTTTCGCTCGCTCTTGCAGGGGAAAGGTCGTAGCGTATTTGTTTCAACGGCTCGCTGTCTGTCAAACGTATTGAATTGCTTTATTCAGTTGTCAAAGAACACGAAAGAAGAAAATCATCTTTCCTATATACCGCGTTGGAAAAGAGGGGAAACGTAACCAAAATCCAAAACTTTTTCCCTTTTTCACTACTATCTGTACAGCAAACGTCCATTTGCTAAGGGGCTGTCGGTTAATGCCAATTTTTAGGCTCTAAATCTTAAAATACGAATCTCCTGTAGTAATCAGTGTTTTT
>JAJBSL010000056.1 GCA_020540725.1 Lachnospiraceae bacterium EP-SM-12S-S03 | reverse complement strand
ATGTACCTTCAAAACCACATACAAGAAATCATCCTTTGTTCTTCCTTAAACCGTCCTGGTTATGCCCTCGACCGATTAGTAACAGTCAGCTCCATACATTACTGCACTTCCACCTCTGTCCTATCTACCTTGTCGTCTTCAAGGGGTCTTACAACTTGCGTTGGGATATCTCATCTTGAGGGGGGCTTCACGCTTAGATGCCTTCAGCGTTTATCCCGTCCCGGCTTGGCTACTCTGCCATAGACCTGGTAGTCTAACAGATACACCAGCGGCCAGTCCACCCCGGTCCTCTCGTACTAAGGGCAGCTCCTCTCAAATATCCTACGCCCACGCCGGATAGGGACCGAACTGTCTCACGACGTTCTGAACCCAGCTCGCGTACCGCTTTAATGGGCGAACAGCCCAACCCTTGGGACCTACTTCAGCCCCAGGATGCGATGAGCCGACATCGAGGTGCCAAACCACTCCGTCGATGTGAACTCTTGGGAGTGATAAGCCTGTTATCCCCAGGGTAGCTTTTATCCGTTGAGCGATGGCAATCCCACTTTATACCACCGGATCACTAAGTCCTACTTTCGTACCTGCTCCACCCGTCGGTGTCGCAGTCAAGCTCCCTTCTGCCTTTGCACTCTTCGAATGGTTTCCAACCATTCTGAGGGAACCTTTGAGCGCCTCCGATACCCTTTCGGAGGCGACCGCCCCAGTCAAACTCCCCACCTGACATTGTCCCCCGGCCGGTTTACGGCCGCTGGTTAGAAACCCAGTACTGCAAGGGTGGTATCCCAACAGCGACTCCACGGCAACTGGCGTTACCGTCTCTTCGTCTCCCACCTATCCTGTACATGCAATACCGAATCCCAGTATCAAGCTGGAGTAAAGCTCCATGGGGTCTTTCCGTCCTGGCGCAGGTAACCAGCATCTTCACTGGTATTTCAATTTCACCGGGTGCATTGTCGAGACAGTGCCCAAATCATTACGCCTTTCGTGCGGGTCGGAACTTACCCGACAAGGAATTTCGCTACCTTAGGACCGTTATAGTTACGGCCGCCGTTTACTGGGGCTTAAGTTCAAAGCTTCGCTTGCGCTAACCTCTCCCCTTAACCTTCCAGCACCGGGCAGGCGTCAGCCCGTATACTTCACCTTCCGGTTTTGCACAGACCTGTGTTTTTGCTAAACAGTTGCTTGGGCCTATTCTCTGCGGCCAGTTCTCACTGGCACTCCTTCTCCCGAAGTTACGGAGTCATTTTGCCGAGTTCCTTAACAATGCTTCTCCCGTCGGCCTTAGGATTCTCTCCTCATCCACCTGTGTCGGTTTACGGTACGGGTACAGTACAAACAATAGCGGCTTTTCTTGACGCATGGCTCACATACTTCCCTACTCAAATTTCGGTACGCATCACACCTTCGGATTGCTACGCGGATTTGCCTACGTAACTCCTACCTTGCTTGCGCCGGTCTTTCCATTCCCGGCTTATGCTTTCCACACGTGTCCCCACAGTTCTGTTATACTGCAGTACAGGAATTTCAACCTGTTGTCCATCGACTACGCCTTTCGGCCTCGCCTTAGGTCCCGACTTACCCAGAGCAGATCAGCTTTACTCTGGAAACCTTAGATATTCGGCCGGAAGGATTCTCACCTTCCTCTCGCTACTCATTCCGGCATTCTCTCTTCGATGCAGTCCACAGCTCCTTCCGGTACTGCTTCTTCCCGCATCCAATGCTCCTCTACCAATTACCTTGCGGCAATTCCTGAGCTTCGGTAGTGTGTTTCAGCCCCGGACATTTTCGGCGCAGGACCTCTCGACCAGTGAGCTATTACGCACTCTTTGAATGTATGGCTGCTTCTGAGCCAACATCCTGGTTGTCTTTGAAATCCCACATCCTTTTCCACTTAACACACATTTTGGGACCTTAGCTGCAGGTCTGGGCTCTTTCCCTTTCGACTACCCAACTTATCTCGTGTAGTCTGACTCCCATGAATCATCTTACTGGCATTCGGAGTTTGATATTCTTCGGTAAGCTTTGACGCCCCCTAGGAAATTCAGTGCTCTACCTCCAAAAGACTCTCATGAGGCTAGCCCTAAAGCTATTTCGAGGAGAACCAGCTATCTCCGGGTTCGATTGGAATTTCTCCCCTACCCACACCTCATCGCCACCCTTTTCAACGGATGTGCGTTCGGTCCTCCATTGCCTTTTACGGCAACTTCAACCTGGACATGGGTAGATCACCCGGTTTCGGGTCTGCTCCGACTGACTATATCGCCCTCTTAAGACTTGGTTTCCCTTCGGCTCCGGACCAAAAGTCCTTAACCTCGCCAGCCAGCGCAACTCGCCGGACCGTTCTACAAAAAGTACGCGGTTCATCATTTAAAGATGTTCCACAGCTTGTAAACATATGGTTTCAGGTTCTCTTTCACTCCCCTCCCGGGGTCCTTTTCACCTTTCCTTCACAGTACTATGCGCTATCGGTCACTAAGGAGTATTTAGCCTTACGGGGTGGTCCCCGCGTATTCAGTCAGGGTTTCTCGTGTCCCGACCTACTCTGGATACTGCCATGCTCGCTCGTCTTTCATGTACGGGGCTTTCACCCTCTTTGGCAGGCTTTCCCAAAACCTTTCCATTAGACTCACTCGTCAATCCTGCAGTCCGAACCCCAGAATGCACGCATTCTGGTTTGGGCTCTTCCGCGTTCGCTCGCCGCTACTTGCGGAATCGATGTTTCTTTCTCTTCCTCCGGCTACTTAGATGTTTCAGTTCACCGGGTTCCCTTCCTTAAGTTATGTATTGGCTTAAGGATACCTGAGGTCTGCTCAGGTAGGTTTCCCCATTCAGAGATCTCCGGATCATTGGATATTTGCTCCTCCCCGAAGCTTTTCGCAGCTTATCACGTCTTTCATCGGCTCTTAGTGCCAAGGCATCCACCATACGCTCTTTCTAGCATAACCAATCGTTTCCACCCACGGGAATGGGTTTCCACTCACATGTCTAGCGTGACATGTTTGGTTTAAGGTCAATTTTTTAGTTTGTTTTCTTCAAACGTGTTGTAATTTTTAACAATTACCTCGGATGTCTTGATTA
>JAJBSL010000055.1 GCA_020540725.1 Lachnospiraceae bacterium EP-SM-12S-S03 | reverse complement strand
TCTGGCTTTGGTATCATTACTCTTTTTACTGGGGATGGTTTATATTTCCCCTCCCTCAGTTCCGATTTGATTTCTGATAGGTATTTCTCAATTCCCATCTCTTCAATATCTTCAATTTTGATACCATCCACTCCACTAGAACCTTTGTTAGCTTTTACTCGTTTCCATGCTTCGAAAAGTATATCATCCCGATATACTTTATCGTAAACTGCATGAAATCTTCGGCTGTCACACTTCTTGGCTGTCAGATATAGTTTGTTTTGAAGTTTCTCCATTACAATTTACATATAGCTCTCTATCTCTGGTTTTTCCTCCGCTAATATTTTTATCTGTAATAGTTACAGTTTCATGACTTGTTCCCTCAAATGTTAATAAGAAATTTATTGGGAAGTTGATTGTAAATGCGATTATAAAAGCGGCAAACATAACCGAAAGCTTACGACCAAATTTCTGTGGCACATCCGTTTTTAAAGATTTGATAATAAACGGTAGTGCAAGTAAAACAGTAATAATTGCCATAATCTTCATAAAGTTTCCAAATTCATAATTAAAGAGTTTACCAAGATTTAATAATAAAATTACTGCGATTGCTGCACCCATAAATGGTAATTGATAGGCTGTTTCTTGTCCTTTTTTTGTTGTGATTTCTATAAATATATAGGGATAGTATTTTATATATACAGCATATGTAATTAATAAAGCCGCTATAAATATAATTACCATAACCCTTCCACCAATAAAAAACGCTAAAGCATCAGCAATTATAAGGCTCCACCCCAGAATTTTTAGCCTTTGTTTTGTCTTCTGGATTTTTTCTTTTTCTATTGCTTTTGACATTCTCTTGGTGATATTTTCTTCATAAAATATAGATTTATAGTAATTCTTTTCTATCCAATTCAAAACAGGTACATACTTTGATACATCCTTGTTTTGCTCAACTAGCTCACCAAAATCTACAAGATCTATCTCATGTTCTATAAGTGCATCATATAAAATATCATGATTTACCAGCATTTGATCCAAAGTAATAATTTTATCGTACTTCTTATCAATTAATACAACATCCGTTCTATTATTTAATGGAATCATTAAAATGCAACGAATATCATTATATTTTATATGCTGAGTTTTCTTAACCAGATAGCTAAATACAATTTCATCTTCATTTACGACGATAATTTGTTTCTTGTATGCCATAATTAAAGCAATACCTAAAAATACAAAAGGCATAAAACATATCGCAGCCCCCATATTTCCTGTAACAAATGTTACCAGTACGATTATTAAAAAAAGAACCATTGTTACTATTCCTAAATTTTTTACAAGTTTACTTAATCTAATGATATTATCCATAAACTCCATCTCCCTATATGATTCACATTCCTCATTTTTTACGTTCTAATTTCTTCTTGTCCTTTTTTATTTCTGCAATCTTTACTTTCGGCCAGTCCACATTTCTATTCCGGGCAATATCCGTTAATCTTATTTTACAGTTCTTCCTTAAAAATCCATTTCATTTCTATCCATTATAAGTATCACACTACTGTAACCTAGATATAAAAAGAAAATGCCGGTAGAACACAACAGTTTTGTTTCGGTCTTATTATGCACTATTTATCTCTACAGCCTAACCATGTTTCTCGTGAAATTTTATGCTTATACAGGCTATTTTCAAACAATGATGTGCTTACATTTTCATCAAATTTGAATATTTTTTATCTCCTACATATATTTCTAATGCACCATTTTCTTTATGTACACTTCTTGTTATGTCTGAAAATTTATAATATTTTTTCCAAAAAGCGACCGGTATTCAATTACATCATGATTTACCTTGACTCTCCATATAAACAAATGCAGGGGTACAGATTCCAGAAAAAGCAATCAATATTCCACATGCCACTATAACGGGAAAAGTCGCCTGTCCGTCTATAAAACCATACAAAAATAATCCTGAGAAAATCTAGTTCCAACCAAAAATAAAATCCCCATCCCTCCTCCTCTTGGATGCTATAATTGTTTTCATCTATATCCTTTTCTTCCAACTGTTCTAAAGTTTTCAATTCACGATTTATCTTTTTTATCTTTACTGTCTTTATAACCAACAAAACCGCAACCCAAGGCAGGATTGATAGAATATTTTTCATAAAAGTATTCATTCTGTTCTCTCCATAAAATAGAATTTGGTTTTATCTCAACCCCTTATATTCATCTAAACCTCCCATTTTTTGACAGCAAAATACTTTACCAGATTAAAAACTCCTAAGATACAAAGCAAAGAACAAAAATAGAAACAAAGGCTTGCAATTCTTATCATGGCTGTATATTCAACTTTGCTACTAAGTGCTTTTGCGGCACCCATTCCAAGCAATACAAAACTAGTAATACACCATCCTCCAGCCAGCTTTTTTGAAGAAGGGGGATTGTAGATATCCCTTTTAATCAAGGTTATTATAAGAAAAATGTATGCTGCGATTAACAGTACGTAAATGATAGCAAGTATGGCTAAATACTTCTTATAATATTCTTCTTTCAGGGTTGTCAGCATGAGGATGGTTCCTGCCCAACATAACAAAATAGAAAACGTCAGGCTTTGTATTCCATAGATCCAAAAAACCTTTTTCCCTGTCACTTCTGTTCTTGAAAAACTAAGAATCACAAATCCAAGATAAACAATAACCAAGAATATTTTTGAAAAAGCCGGTGATGGAGCTGCTTCAGATAAAAAGAAAAATAAAAATAATATAAACAAAATCGCTCCATCTAATTTGTAGATTTCTTTCGGCTTAATCACATCTTCTATGCCGTATAATAAAAAATTTTTTGTTTGTTCACTAATCTTTTTCATTTTCGTTTACCCTATCATTTCCTTATTCTTCCTCTTCTAATACTTGAACTTTTTCCACTATATCTTTTTAATCATAGAAAAACTATTTGCAATAAACATCATAATATCAAGCAAAAATATAAAATCAAATTTATCTCTTTATCATAATTATATACATCAACTGTCTACATTGTAAAGCAAAAAGCAAGCCGTTTTCAGACTTGCTTTCCACCAGATCACGTTCCTTATTGATAAATCATCTCCTTATTCACAATCTTCCTCGCACATGCTTGTAGTTCTTTCTTCTCATTGTTCCATTTTCCCTTCACATTTGTATTTCAATCCTTTCAAGCATCTTCCCAAATCCGTTCCCAAAAATGAAAGAATTTCCCCAAAAACACGTTTTCTTCTTCCCAAAATAGTTTTGGGGATTTTCCTAAAATGGCTGGAGCCCTTGATTTTACGTAAACGCTCAATAGCAAGTACCTTTCTTTAAATTTTGATGTTTGAGATAATAGTCTAAAAAGTTAAGTCAAA
>JAJBSL010000054.1 GCA_020540725.1 Lachnospiraceae bacterium EP-SM-12S-S03 | reverse complement strand
AGGCACTTTCATTATACAACACATGGAATCGAGGTGTCTTTCTTTTATGCAAAATCACGAACTTGCTCATTTATAGTAAGGCAATTAAAAATCCGATAGAGATTGAAAATATTCGAAATGCACAGCTAAAAGATAGTGTAGCGCATGTGAAATTTATGAAGTGGCTGAAAGAGAACGTCAGCAAAACTACAATTACAGAAATGAGTGCGTCAGAGAAACTGGATGAATTTCGTGCGGAAATGGGGAACTTCATTCGTCCAAGCTTTGAACCGATTGCTTCTTATGGTGAGCATTGCGCATTGATGCATTATACATCTTCACCGGAGACAGATGTTGTGCTCAAAGAAGGAAATGTCTTTTTGACAGATACCGGAGCAGGATTCTATGAAGGATCTACAGATATTACAAGAACATATGCTTTGGGAGAAATTCCGGATATTATGAAAGAACACTTTACCTTAACATTGATGGGAAATTTGGGGCTTGCTAATGCAAGATTCTTATATGGATGTACCGGAATGAATCTTGACTTAATGGCGAGAAAACCAATGTGGGATCGAGGACTGGATTTCAAATGTGGAACAGGACATGGAATGGGATATCTGTTGAGTATCCACGAATCACCGGCCGGATTCCGTTGGAGATATCGTGCAGGTGAGACGGCAGTTCTTGAGGAAGGCATGGTTCTTACAGATGAGCCTGGAATTTATATCGAAGGCTCTCATGGAATTCGTCTTGAGAATGAACTCCTTGTACAAAAAGGAGAAGAAAACGAGTACGGTCAGTTTATGTATTTTGAAACCATTACTTACATTCCAATGGACCTGGATGCTATAAAAGTGGAAATGCTTTCGCCGGAAACAAAAGCACAGCTCAATGAATATCATCAGACTGTATATGAGAAAGTTTCGCCATATCTGAATGAGGAAGAAAAAGAGTGGCTCAAAAAATATACGAGAGCAATCTAAGTGTTTGAATTATAATAGAAAGAGAAAGACATGTAGAGATTATGTGTTTTTCTCTTTTTGTTTATGGATTACGGATATTTCTTTGGAAGAATACATAGATATAGAAAAAAGTGTTGGACAAGAGGTACAAAGATGCGATGGAATAGAAAAGAGAAATATGTCTATCTCATAACGGCGTTGTTGTTGAGTGTTCTGTTGGTAGTCGGATTATTAAGTCTGATGTCAGGCATTGAGATAAAAGAACAAAAAAAGGCACAGCCAGGAGGAAAAGTTGAGGAAAAAGGAGAAAAAAGTGAGAACATTTCGGAAAATATTCGTGTAGTGATCAAGACAAATGGGTTCCGTGACATGGAACACAAGGAAGTAATTCTTCAAAATGATAATGGACTGATTCTTCGATATGGAAATGAGATGAAAGAATGTGCCGGAGGAGAGAAGATAGCGATTGCACCGGATGACAGTATGTTCCAAAAGGGAACGATTGTTGTGGAATCGAAGAAAGGAGGAGGAAAAATTACAGTAGATTCTTTAAAACGAGGATACGGAATTCCTTCTTACCGAGGGAAATTAGAACTTTATTCTACAGGGAAAGGGCTAATCCTTGTGAATGAACTTCCTATGGAAGAGTATCTCTATGCAGTCGTACCTAGTGAAATGCCGGCTTCTTATAGTTTGGAAGCACTGAAGGCCCAGGCCGTTTGCGCGAGAAGTTATGCGGTCAAACAGATGAGAGACTATGCTTATCCGGAATATAAGGCGCATGTGGACGATAGCGTTTCTTTTCAGGTGTATGGGAATTCCAAAGAACAGGAAAGTACGATCCAGGCGGTAAATGCGACTGTAGGAGAGAAGGTGTGGCATAATAATGAAGTTGCAACCACTTACTATTTTTCTACATCATGTGGCAGGACGACTTCTGCAGAAGCATGGGGAACAAAACCGAGCGAAGAGAATTCCTATCTGAAATCGGCAGAAATCAAGGGAGAAGATGGCGCTTATGAGGAAGAACTTCCATGGTATCGATGGAAAGCCAAAATACCGGAGAAACTTCTTGGAGAATTGATTTGTAAAAATATAGGAAAAGATATCGGAAATTTAAAAAGTGTGGAAGTTACCAAAAGAGGACCGGGAGAAGTAGCACTACAAATTGTGGCAACAGGAGAAAAAGGAAGTGTGACCGTGGACACAGAGAATAAAATCCGCCGGGCTCTTGGAGGAGATGGATATCGTATTGAAAAGAATGATGGAACAATTGCAAAAAGTAAAGAACTCCTTCCAAGTGCCTTTTTTACAATTAAAAAAGAAAAGAACGAATACATAGTGGATGGTGGCGGATATGGTCATGGAATTGGCATGAGCCAGAATGGAGCGAATGAGATGGCGAAAGAAGGGAAAAATTATAAACAGATTCTTGAAACTTTTTACCAGGAGATAGAGATTAAAAAATAGCCAGATATAACCGAAACGGGAAAAGCTTGAATATTAGGAAGAATCGTGGTATGATTTCATGAGTTCATTAGATGGGAGAAGAAAAAATGAAGGAATTTTTGAAGAAAGTGAGGAAAATAGTTAGCAAGTTACTTGTGGCAGATGCAGATGATCACACCGGTGCTTACGCTGCGATGTCAGCGTTCTTTTTCGTGCTTTCTTTGATCCCAATTATTCTTCTGCTTTTGACACTTGTACAGTATACTCCTCTTACGAAGGTGGATGTAATGTCTGCCGTTGCAAATGTTGTACCGGATTCTATTACTCCGGCCATACTGGCTATAGTGAACCAAGTATATAACCAATCAGCAGCGGTCATTCCGATTACGATTCTTGTTGCTTTATGGTCTGCGGGTAGGGGAGTACTTGCCATGACAGCAGGGCTAAACTGCATTTACAAGAGTCATGAGACACGAAATTACATTTTCCTACGGATTCGATCCACATTCTATACGGTAGCGTTCCTTGTCATGATCGTAGTAACGCTTGTGGTACTTGGTTTTGGTAATAGTATTAGTTTATTTGTGGAAGAACACGTACCCATTGCATCTCATATTACAACGTTTCTTATTGAGATCCGTACGGTGACCATTTCCTTTGGTCTTATGGTGTTCTCTCTTTGCATTTACAAATTTCTTCCGAACCGGAAGGATAAGCTTTTGTCACAACTTCCCGGAGCGGTATTTACCGCGGTAGGGTGGCTGTTTACTTCTTTCTTTGTGTCAAAGTATATGGAGATATTTAAAGGATTTGAAGATATGTATGGCAGTCTTACAACGATTGTGCTGATCATGCTCTGGCTTTACTTTTCCATGTATATTATGCTGCTTGGTGGAAAGGTAAATGTGTATTTTCAAGGGAAAAGTAAATAGAAAAAATGATTTGTTTGCATCGGAATTTTCCGGTGCAAATTTTTTTGAAAATTTTGAATAAACCTGGATTATTCACGGCGTAGCCGTGAAAGTGGCTGAAAGCCACATAGTTACTATATTTTAATTGAATATTG
>JAJBSL010000053.1 GCA_020540725.1 Lachnospiraceae bacterium EP-SM-12S-S03 | reverse complement strand
GAGAACCTCATGCACGGTTTGATGAGGGGAAAGAGGGCAGAAGCCCTCTAACCTACTCTACATAGGAAATTCCTTCGTCTTATAAAGCCTAAGATGTCTGAAAAAGTCGAAAGATTTTAGGGACGAGCTGACACTATCCGATAAAATCAGCGTTTTCCATATGCTAACATGAGAGAAAATATGCAGAGAGGTGAGACATTATGGAAAGAAAAGTTCCTAAAAACGTGAGACAAATCGGGAATGTAAGTGATTCCTTGAAGATTTATGTGGAAGACTATGTGGATACATATTTGAATCAACTGTGTGACAAGGAAGCGGATGGTCCGGTTGGTGCGGTTTTGATCGGGAAGATAGTCAAAGAAGAGGATCAGGAATACCAGTATATTTATGGCGCAGTACGGATGGAAGGGCTTCTGCGAGAAGATGACGGCGTTGAAGTGACAGATGAAATATGGAAGAATTGCTGCGAGGTATGTAAGGCATTTTTTGAAGAGGGAGAGATCATCGGTTGGTGTGCGGTGATTCCGGGAGTTCCACTCGCAATGAATTCCGCGTTGAAAAAAATGCATCAGAAACTGTTTTCGAAAGATACGGGGATTTTCATATTGAAAGATCCGGTCTGCAGAGATGAGATGTATTTTGCTCCAAAGTTCAATGATTTGATGTTGATGAATGGACATTACATTTACTATGAAAAAAATCCGGAAATGCAGAATTATATGATTTCATCGCGCAAAAAGATCGGCGTGACACCCAGTGAAGTGGTTGCGGATCGAGCTGCAAAGAGTTTTCGCGACCTAGTGCAGACAAAGATGGTAATGCAGGAAAGATACAAGATCAGTAAACTGGCCTGTGGCGCGGGAATGATTCTTATCCTTGTGCTTTTGATTGCCGGAATTTCGGTTTTTAATAATTATGACAGAATGAAAGCGGTACAGATGGCTATGGAAGCCATGTCGGATACCGTACAGGCGAAGGATGTGGAAGAGAAAAAATCAGGAGACAGATCCAAAGAAGAGAAAAAAGAAAAACTGAATGAAAAAGAGGAAACGCAAGGGGAAAAAGAAGATATTTATATTGTGCAGGCAGGAGATACGCTTGCCGGAATCAGTAAAAAAGCATACGGAGACTTTTCACATGTAGAAGTCATCAGTAAAACCAACGATCTTGAAAATGGCAATCTGATTTATGTGGGACAAAAATTAGTTCTCCCTTAGAGAAAAAGTATGGTATAATGTGCACAAAGTAAGCGTTATACTTTGTACAAATGGCAAAATAAAAGGGGACAAGTATGAAAGAAATAGATAAAACGGATTTACAGACTATAGGTCAAGGGAATTCGGGGGAGCAGGAAGTGCATTCCATTATGGAAGAAATTCGGGAAGAAAATGATATTCTGGACGAATTGGAAGAAAAGATCCGTCATCATAAAAAACGTTATCTTCAGAAAGTAGGCATTATCGTTGCGGCGATTGTGCTTGCCCTTACAGGAGGGATTATGTATGTGACGCATCAAACATATACCAAGGTACAGGTTGTCAATACATACAGTGATGAGGTAGAAGATGGGGAACAATATGAGGAATTTGCGGGCGGTATTTTGAAATATACCCGGGACGGTGTTGCGTTTGTTAATAATAAGGGAAAGGAAAAGTGGAACGCTGCCTATCAGATTCAGACGCCAATTATTAGCGTGAAAGGGGATTCGGCAGCTATTGCTGACAAAGGTGGCAATGACATTTCCGTATTCGGAAAGAAAGGTCTTAAAGGAGAAATCCATACAAATTTGCCGATTGAAAAGGCGGCAGTATCTTCGCAAGGAATCGTAAGTACGATTTTAAAGGATGGCAGTACATTCCGTATCGTTTGTTATGATGCGGCGGGAAATGTTCTCGTAGAACACAAAACATCTCCGTCGACAACCGGATACCCGATGGATATTGATATATCTGATAATGGATACATTCTGTTGGTGTCCTATTTATTGGTGGAAGATGGAGTGATCAAAGGGAAAGCTGTCTACTATAATTTTGGGGATACAGGAAAAAGCAAGGAAGATTACATTGTAACGCAGGATGTGTATTCCGGTTCTGTGATTCCTACTGTGTTTTTTATGGATGATGAGACATCCGCTGTGATTGCAGATCATGAGATAGCAATCTATAAAGGAGAGGATATCCCGAAGAAAACAACATCTGTAAAAATGGAAAACGGAATGAAAAGTGTTTTCCACAATGATACGTATATTGGGGTAGTTTCCAATGAAAACGGGAAAAATGAACTGCAGATGTATAATAAGAGAGGACAGAGAGTTTTGTCACAAAAATTTGAAGGAGAGTACAACAACGCGAAAATTTCTGGCAATCTAATTATTATGTATAGTGGGAAACAATGCAGTGTATTTTCGAAAAACGGCGTACAAAGATTTACGGGAGAGTTTGAGACGAATATTTTGGAAATAAAGCCGCTTTTGGGGATCAATAGATACTTGGTGATAAATGCGAACGGGTTTGAAGAAGTCCGTTTTACAAAATAGGAGAGATTATGAACTGGTTATTAATTGGAGTTGGCGTAATTTTTTTAATAGGCATGGTTATAGGTTATGTCCGGGGCTTTGTGAAAATCATAGTTTCCTTCGGAGTAACTGTGGCGACGGTTATACTTGTAATAACGGTAACGCCGCAAGTGGCGGATGCTCTGAAAAAATATACGCCAATCGATGACATGATTCAAAAGAAAATGGTTTCTATGATGACGCCGGATATCGGTGACATTGATTTTAGTGGAACAGAACTTGAAGGAGTGGATATTGAGTCTTCCGGTATTACAATGGAGGAAATCAAAGAAAAATTAGGCGATATTGAAATCCCGAGACAAAAACAGGTAGAAATGCTGGAAGCTGCTGATATTCCGGCGTTGTTTAAGAATGGACTTCTTGAAAATAATAATAGTGAAGCGTATAAAGTGTTGAAGGTGAAAAGCTTCCCGGAATATGTAGGAGCCTATTTGTCGGACATTATTATTAAAATGGTAGCATTCCTTCTTACATTTATTATCATAACTATTTTAGTGAGAGCGGTTATATTTGCTTTGGATATTATCACTGCACTTCCTGTTATTAAAGGTTTGAATCGGTTTGCGGGAATTCTGGTCGGGATGTTGATAGCCTTAATTGTGGTGTGGATTGGATTCTTTGTAATCACACTGATCTATAATACACAAATTGGACAAGAGTGTTTTAAATGGATTGGAGAAAGTGAATTGCTGACATTTTTGTATGACAAAAATATTATTTTAGAATTTGCAACAAAACTTGGATAGAGGAAAACATAATAGAACAACAGTGTATGTCGTAGAAATTGGCATACGCTGTTTTTTGTTATGTAATAGAACTTTATTTTGCGAAGTACGTTTGCAAAAAACTTCTTTTGGGAAAATACACAAAGTGTAAAAATAAGAAAAAAGCAAAAAAATTGAAAAAAGTTGTGTCAAGCGTTTTTGAAAATGTCCCGAAATAATTAAAAGATTTGCACCGGATTTTCCGGTGCATTTTCTCTGTT
>JAJBSL010000052.1 GCA_020540725.1 Lachnospiraceae bacterium EP-SM-12S-S03 | reverse complement strand
AGGCCTCCTTATGATAAAATATTTTACCATAGAAGACCTTCTAAAACATTATTTACAGAAAAAGTTTCATACTCTCTGATTAACGTTTAGGTAACTGGGAAGGCTTGATTTTAATGGAGTTTTGGAATGTAGTGTTGCAAACACGTTACAAACACAGGACTTCTCGTTACTCCTCACCATCCTCATAAATTTCAATTAAGAAATCTGACAGCAAGTTCCTGAATAGCAAGTATCGGACCTTGTGCATATGCTTCTTGGGGATCCATTCTTTCCAGACGTTTTGTTTCTTTCATCAAAAACGGAATCATTTCTACATCTCCTCGAAACCCAATTACTAAGCACAACATAGATTTTAAATATTCATTCCGAATATTGGCATATTCTTTCATAAGCCAATCGCAACAGTTTTCTTCACAGCGCCAAAAAATAAAGAGTATTTTCTATAAAAATATCCTGCCCATTTTTCATAGTTTTTTCTTTTATAAGTGGCATCATCACTGTTTCGTATTCTAATATTTTTCTTCTTAACCTTCTTCTGTTTCCGCCCGATAAAGGCTTTCTCATCAATTTCAGCAGTTCCTCTGCTGTTGTTGCCTGTTCAATCATTTTTTTCGAATACAAATCTTCTTTAGATTCAACAAGGATTTTCTCTGAAATCACATTTGCATACTCAACCACTTCAGGAGCAAGATATAAACTGTATTCAAATTTAGCTGCTGAAAAAGGTATATCCGGGTGCTTATCTAAAAATTTATGTACTTCTTTTTTACTAATGGTTGTCATAATATTTTGCAACCTTCTCCAGCAATGGCAAATCACAACATCTTTCCTTTATTCGCCTATCATTGCCATTCAATTCTTCATTTTTCTTAAAAAGGGTATCTCTTAATCTTTTTGCCGTCAACTGAATTTGTTCTCGGTCAGCTTTAATACACTTGTATTGATTTTGAAGCAAACGCTGATATTTTGAATCTTCCATTGCATCAATATCAATAAGAAACAATGCCGAGTCCACAACCGGTATCATATTATTAAAATTAATCGCACCATATATTCCCTGATTAATTTTCCTAAAATCTTTTGTGTTCTTCATTTTACGATGCTTTTCTTTGGGCGATGTAAACGGAGTATAATATTTTATCCCCTCAATCTCAAGCACTACACCTACATACGGTCGCTTTCCCTTTTTATTATCTGAAACTTTTGCATCATATTTTTTCAAATAATTGATGTATTCATCTTTGATATTATAAAATTTCATTTTTCCTCATCTGTCAAAAAAAGAGACGACATCACTCGCCTCTTTTTCAGGTTCTCTCTTTATGGTGGAGACTCACCGCTTTTTTAGGTTCTCTCTTTATGGTGGAGACTCACCTACTTTTTTAGGTTTCCACTTTATGGTAGAAACTCACCTAAGACAATTCTTTGTCTATAATAAGTATATGCAATTTCTCCTAAAAAATCAATATAATTCTACAATTTTATCAAAATATAAACCTCCCAAGAAATTCTCCCTAAGAGGTTTGAAATTCTTTTCTGAAATTGTACGTTCCAAAAACGTATGATTAACGTTTAGGTAACTTGAAAAGCTTCATTTTACTGGATTCTTGGAATATGGTGTTGCAAACACGTTACAAACGCAGGGCTTCTCGTTACTCCTCACCACACCTTATAGCTAGAATTATATTTATTCCTCCAACAAAGGCATATTGATTAATTCCTGCAATTTTTTCTGTAATACGGTTTTGTCCGGTAATTGCAACTTATATTCAGCCACCATCATTGGAGACATTGTTCTGCTCATGGCATACTCTACAACTTCATCATCTTTAGACGCACAAAGAATCATTCCCACACTCGGATTTTCATTTTCTTTTTTCTTTTGGCGATCTAATGCCTCTAAATAAAAATCCATTTTGGAAATATATTCTGGTTTGAATTTTCCAATCTTCAATTCAAAAGCCACCAAACATTGCAGACCTCTATGGAAAAATAATAAATCAATTCGAAAATCTTCTCCACCAACCTGCACTCTATATTCTTCATCTATAAATGTGAAATCCTTGCCTACCTCAAGAATAAAATCCTTCATATTCTGAATAAGACCTTTTCTCAAATCTGACTCTTTAAAATTCTTTGGTAAATCCAAGAACTCAATAACATATGAATCCCAAAATGGATTTTCTTTTAATTCTTTTATTTGTTCTGGCAGAGGCTTTTCTTGTGAAAGCATATATCGTTCATAATATCCACTATTAATCTGGCGTTCCAATTCTCTTTTGGAATAGCCCTCTCTGATGCATAATCTCATATAAGATTCTCGTTCAACATCTGATTTACATCCAGACATAATCAGCAAATGATTTGACCAACTTAATTGTGTCAATAGTGGTGACACAATTTCGTTATCTTGATAAAGTTCATAGAACTGTTTCATTCTATATAGACCTCGTCGATTAAACCCTCTAATTCCCGGAAACATTTCTTGGATTGCTTTAGATATCGCATCTATATACTTATCACCAAAAGTTATGTTCTTTGATTCAGCACTTAAATACTCTCCTACCAACCAATACATTTGAATAAGTTCTTCATTCACTTTTCTCAGGGCATTATTCCTTGAAGTTTCTATAATTTCTATCAACTTTCCAGCCAAAAGAAGTTTGTCTCCCATTTCATTCTCTCCTTTTCATAAATTTGTGTCACCACTGGTGACACAAATTCATATCTCTCATTCAACGATTTTCCTGAAAACAGGAAAATCGGCTTCAATAACAAAAATATAGACTTATATAGATTATATCATTATCTCCGGCTAAAATACATATTAAAAACCTCCCAAGGAATTCTCCCTGAGAGGTTTGAAATTCTTTTCTGAAATTGTACGTTCTGAAACGTATGATTAACGTTTAGAGAACTGTGGTGCTCTACGAGCTGCCTTGAGACCGTATTTCTTACGTTCTTTCATACGTGGGTCACGTGTTAAGTAACCTGCTTTCTTAAGAACTGGTCTGTACTCAGCATCTGCCTGAAGTAAAGCTCTTGAGATTCCGTGACGGATAGCTCCAGCCTGTCCTGTGTATCCTCCACCACGAACGTTTACTAATACGTCAAATTTGTCTGCTGTCTCTGTTGCAGCAAGCGGCTGACGTACAACAACTTTTAATGTCTCAAGTCCGAAATACTCATCGATATCTCTTTTATTTATTGTAATTTTACCTGTACCTGGTACTAAGTATACTCTTGCTACTGATTTTTTTCTTCTTCCTGTTCCGTAGAATTTTGCATTAGCCATTGTAACTTCCTCCTTTCAACCTTTCCTTAAAATGTTAATACTTCTGGTTTCTGAGCCTGCTGTGCGTGCTCTGCTCCAGCGTATACATGTAATTTCTTAATCATTGATCTTCCCAAAGGTCCTTTTGGAAGCATTCCTTTTACTGCAAGTTCAATAACTTTCTCAGGTTTTTTAGCCATCATTTCTCTTAATGTAGTTTCTTTCATTCCTCCTACATAGTCAGAGTGATTGTAGTAAATTTTCTGATCTAATTTCTTACCTGTTACAGCCACTTTAGAAGCGTTGATTACGATCACATAATCACCTGTGTCAATGTGTGGTGTATATTCTGGTTTATTTTTTCCTCTTAAAACTTTTGCAACTTCAGATGCTAAACGTCCTAATGTGCATCCTTCTGCGTCAACTACATACCATTTTCTTTCAATCTTATCTGGATTAGCCATGTAAGTTTTCATTGGTCGACCTCCTAATTAATCTCATTGTTATCATTATTTGTTTATGGAAAACAATTCACTCCGGGGCTTTGGTGTAAATTGTTTCTTCTCACGTCATACTTTATCATTATATTATAAGGCAACAATACTGTCAACCTTTTTTTGACACTTTAGCAGTGATTTATGAACCATTTATGATAATATCCTAATATATCATTTATGATTATGTCCCAAATGGAAAATATAGTGTATGATAAAGCCTCACTATTTATTTGAGAGG
>JAJBSL010000051.1 GCA_020540725.1 Lachnospiraceae bacterium EP-SM-12S-S03 | reverse complement strand
GAAAGTAATGATTTTGATTCATTTATGAAATTCGCAGTGTAGTTTTGTGCAATTTTTCAAATTTGCTCATTTATAGAATAAATAAGATTATGCTATAGGATTCCACAGGGATTTCCTATAGCATAAAAAAGAACGGCTTTGGGTATGCGTGAATAACATAGCAGCCAAAAGCCGTTCTTCTATCATTTACTTATTATTCGTATTTGCTATTTTTGCCTAGTCCTGTACGTATGGCATCAATGCTAAATGTCTAGCTCTCTTAATTGCTACTGTAAGAGCTCTCTGATGTTTTGCACAGTTTCCTGTGATTCTTCTTGGAAGAATTTTTCCTCTTTCAGAAACATATTTTCTTAATTTAGCAACGTCCTTGTAATCGATTTCGTTATTCTCTTTACCACAGAATACACAAACTTTTTTTCTTCTACGTGGAGCTCTTCTCTTCATTGGAGAATCTGCTTTATTACCTTTATCAAAAGCCATTTTGGTTTACCTCCTAATTTTCTACACTATCAATCATCATCGTTTAGCTGAATGGTAACTCTTCATCAATTCCGTCTGGAATATTCATGAAACCATCTCCGATATCTGCGCTCGGTGATGGCATAGGACTTGCCTGATAACTATGATTCTCACTTGCAGCCTTGCTCTCAGCGAATTCCTGTTCTTCCACTACGATGTCTGTTGTATATACTCTCACACCATCTTTGTTCGTATAACTTCCTGTCTGGATGCGTCCTGTTACTACGACTTTCAATCCCTGACGGAAATATTTCTCTGCAAACTCTGCTGTTCTTCCGAACGCTACACAGTTAATAAAATCTGCTGTCGGCTCTCCGTCTCTTTTAAAACGACGATCAACAGCTAAGGAATATCTTGCTACTGCCGTTGCATTGGCTCCCTGTGAATATCTTACTTCAGGATCTCTTGTTAAACGTCCCATTAAAATTACTTTATTCATACGATTTCCTCATTTCTCTTCTCTATGCTTCCTGTCTAACGCATAAAAATCTAAGCACGTTATCCATGATACGAAGTCTGCTTTCGATCTCTGCAGGAACAGTAGAGTCAGCTTCAAAGCGAACGAAGTAGTAGTATCCTTCTTTCATTTTCTGGATTTCGTAAGCTAATCTTCTCTTACCCCATTCGTCAACTTCTGAGATCTGTCCGCCAAAACGCTCAACTAATGCTTTTACTTTCTCAACAGTCTCTGTTCTTGCGTCATCTTCGATTTTTGCGCTGACAACAACAGCTAATTCATATTTGTTCATGTCTTATACCTCCTTATGGTCTCTTGGCCCCCGCCTTTACGGGAACAAGGATAAAATAATATATCACAATTTGATATATTAACATAAAAACCGTTCTATTTCAAGCCTTTTTTCAGTTCTTTCGTATTTTTTTCCACAAGCTTTCTCGATATCATAATCTGATGTCCGCATCCCAGGCACTTCAAGCGAAAATCCGCCCCCACCCGGAGGATTTCCCACTCAAAACTCCCACAAGGATGCTTTTTTTTCATTTTTACAATATCTCCCACTTCATACTGTACTGCCATATCTGCTCCTTATCTTTCTGCTACCTTTACACCATGAACTACGAATCTGTCTTCATTACTGTCCGCGGTACACGTAGAAAGGCTTACAATCTGTGAATCTGCTTTCACACTAACATCTGTCTGGTAATTTGATTCAGCTCTGATATGGCTGATATATTTCAGAAATGCTTCGTCATCGGCGAACTCCTTTGTGTATGTCTGGGATGTATCTGTTACTACCCCTACCGCAAATACCTCATATTTTAATTCTTTTCCGTCCGGAGTATAAATATAAAAATACGGATGTTCCTGAACAAACGATTCATCTTTGTACTCTTCCAGTTTACCAAACATGGAACCACTCTTCATTCGATGTCCGTAGATAAATGTATTTCTGTCTGTAAAATCTCCTGTATTATCTTTATCTACAAATAGTGTTCCATATGTATTCTTTCCTTCTCCGAAAAGTTTCGTCAAATATTCTTTATTATCATGGCTATGTACCACCGGATAACTGATTATGGAAGGTTCTTCAAAGCGTATCCATGCCACGGTATCCGGATTGATTTCTTTCAGTTTATCAAAGTCTACCGAAAAAAGTGTCTCCCCATCCTGCTCTTCGGCCTTTACCGCGAGATTCTGTACTTTCTTATATTCATCGTCTCCCTTTTTATAAGATGAAAATATTTTAAAAAGTTGAAACGCTGAAACACAAAATACGCAGATCGCAAGGATTAAAGCGACCGTACTAAGAATCGAGCCTTTCTTACTCTCTTTTTTCTTTCTGTTTCCTGGTCGTTTCCCTGCACTTTTATGTGTATTGTACTTGCCTTCTTCTTTCATCTGCTGTCGATGTAATTTTTTTCTCTCTTTTGCATCCATTTTACTTTCCCTTTCTTTCCCCATAATCTCTTTCGATGCTGTCTCTTAATCTTGCCTTTTCTTTTCTATGGAACAAGTCAACGATACACGGAACTGCATATAATGTCAAGACCGTTCCGTAAATCAGACCTCCTACGCTACAACTGCGCATACCCACACAAAGTGTGTTTTTTATGATATAGGATTCCGAAGGAATTTCGTATATCATAAAAAAGAAACAACCGAAAATATAGAATTTTGCGGCCGTTTCCCGTATTTTACACCTTTTTAACTTTGAAGGCGCCAACCAGATTTGAACTGGTGATAGAGGTGTTGCAGACCTTTGCCTTACCACTTGGCTATGGCGCCGTATTATGTTGATAGTATAAGTATACTCATCAACATAAAAATTATAACAGATTAATTTTTTTCCGTCAATTTTTCTTTTTCATTTTTTTCCACGATTTTTATAAAGTCTCTCTCTGCTTTCTTTTTTGTTGGAATAAATTTTTTCGCAAATTTCCCTTCTCCGCGTTTTTTCACATAAAAAAATCCAATAATCGAAAATACAACGGCGCCGATAAAATTGACAAACAAATCTTTCATGGTATCTAAAAGTCCAATATCCAAATATCCATTCACGCCGAGACTCTGTCCATTTACCGTCACATCATGTATATCGTTAATATGAACAATCGTCTGCGTTCTTGTGGGATCAAGCATTACGCTCGAAATGCTATGGACGATTGTATCTTTCTGCGTATCCATTCCAAAAAACAAATCCATACCACATTCAAAAAACTCCCACATCACACCAATTGTCATAGAAAAGCAAAATGCAACAATAGCCAGATATAACGGAGAAAGATGAAATTTGTCACTCTTATGTCTGTTCAAAATATCTACAAGCGAGAATCCGATTGCCGCAGCAAGAAATCCATTCATGGTATGCAACATAGTATCCCAATATGGAAATTTTGTATAATAAGAACCAATCTCTCCCATAATCTCTGCCGCAAAAATAAAAAGCAAAATAATAATCTCTAAAGGAGTTGGAAGTTCTATCTTAAGTTCCATTTGCAAAAAACTCGGTACCAGTAACAGAATCAAAGTAAGAACACAATAAAAAACATCTTCAAAATTTCTATTTAGAATCTGTAGTATCATAATCAGTATAACAAGAATACGGAGCACCATATACACAACAAATGAACTTTTATGCTCTGCAATCTCCATTTTTAACGCTTTCCATTTCACTTTCCACTTACGCTTCATCTTTTTCCTCACAGTACTTTATCTCAATATATCCATTCTACAATTTCGTTATCATAACATTTTCCAATTGAAAATTCAATTCCCTATTTGTCTAATTCTCAAAATATGTGTTTTCATATATGGTTTGTATTTCTTCCGGCACCAGACTTCCTCCTGTTGCCCATGCAATGTGCACAGCTTTATCCATTTTCTCTTTTAAATTATGCTCTATCAAATATTTCTGTGCTTCTTCATATTTTTGTATTTTTATCGGTCCTTCAAAGGCTGCGCATGCACTTGGTTCAAGGAAAATGCATTCTGTTTTCTTCAATCTTCGCATATAGTCATATAATTTCTTATCTTCTATTGTAAAAATTCCGGAAAGCCTCGTCTCCATAACTTTTCCCACAAATCCTGATGGTCTTCCTACGGCCAGACCATCGGCTTCTGTAAGTCCGCTCAAACCGATGTCCTGTACACAGATCTCATTCTGTTTTCCGGTCGCCATACCCAAGAGCATACACGGAGCTTGCGTAGGTTCAATGAAAAAACAATGTACATTTTCACCAAACATCTCTTTCAATCCGTATGTCACTCCTCCCGGCGCCCCTCCTACACCACATGGAATATAGACAAACAGCGGATGTTCTTGATCTACCTGAATTTGCTTTTTTTGAAGCTGTGCCTTTAAACGCTTTGCTGCCACTGCGTAACCAAGAAAAAGATTTTTCGAATTTTCATCATCAACGAAATAGCTTTTAGGATCTGCATCAGAAAGTATTCTTCCGTTTTTCACCGCTGCACTATAGTCGGACTCATATTCCATCACCGTAACGCCGTGGGAACGCAGTAGATCCTTCTTCCATTGCTTTGCATCCGCCGACATGTGCACGATAACCTGATAGCCTATAGCTGCACTGGCAATTCCAATACTAAGTCCCAAATTCCCCGTAGATCCTACCTGTACTGTGTACTGGGAAAAGAACTCTCGATATTTTGTTTCTGCAAGCTTTGCATAGTTTTCATCTTCTGTCAAAAATCCATTTTCAAAGGCCAGATCTTCTGTGTGTTTTAATACTTCATAAATTCCGCCTCTGGCTTTCACAGATCCGGCAATCGGAAGGTGACTGTCCATTTTCAAAAAGAGTCTTCCTCCTATGTTTGAGTTCTTCGCCATCTCCTTGATTTCGCATAACGGAGACTCTATGATACCGTGTGCCTCCTTTGTCTCCGGAAAACATTTTTCAATGAACGGTGCAAATCTTTGAAGTCTGTCTTCAGCATCTTCCACATCTTTCATGGATAGCTGATCCATTTTCTTCGTTTCTTTCCCATATTTAGGGTTGATCCAAACAAGCTCATCTTCATTTTGCAAAGCCTTTATCAGTTCCATATTTCCCTCTCCTTATACTTTTTCATCTCAGTTAAATTTGAACGCAAAAAAACAGGAAAACTCATTCAGAATTTCCTGTTTTAAAGGCGCCAACCAGATTTGAACTGGTGATAGAGGTGTTGCAGACCTTTGCCTTACCACTTGGCTATGGCGCCATATTCAATATCTTTAATGACTCCAACGGGAATCGAACCCGTGTTACCGCCGTGAAAGGGCGATGTCTTAACCGCTTGACCATGGAGCCAG
>JAJBSL010000050.1 GCA_020540725.1 Lachnospiraceae bacterium EP-SM-12S-S03 | reverse complement strand
GCAATATTCAATTAAAATATAGTAACTATGTGGCTTTCAGCCACTTTCACGGCTACGCCGTGAATAATCCAGGTTTACATTGCCGTATTGTATTTTGATGACAACAGGATATATGAACACGTTGCCAAAAGAGTTGGATGAAGCTGTTATGATCGATGGAGGCTCAAGATCTACAGCACTTTGGAGAATTTTAGTTCCTACAGCAATCCCGGGACTTGTATCGGTTGGGATGTATACCTTTATGCAAGCGTGGAATGAATATTTGTTTGCATTGGCTTTAACAAAAACAAATGATATGAGAACGGTGCCGGTTGGGATTAACTTGCTTATGGGGCAACATTCTTATGAATGGAATCAAATGATGGCGATGAGTGTGCTTGGATCTTTGCCGATTCTAATTTTATTTCTGTTTTTCCAAAGGTATTTTATAGCAGGTATGACAGCAGGCTCCGTAAAGAGTTAGCTTATTTGTAACATGCAAGGAGAGAAAAAGATGGATTTGGAGAAAAGATATGAAGAAGCGTATGAATCGCTTCTGCATGTAGGAAGAGAAAGAAGAGAAAAAAGTCAATATACGGCTATGGGTTATACAAGCAATCTTGATTTGTTGTGTGAGTTTGATGTGAAACGTTTGAATCAATTATTGCAAGAGTATATGACCAATCGTACATTGTCAGATATGAAAACGGTTTCGGTTATCCGAAATGTGGAAGAACTTTTAAGTACAATTGTCTATTACTGCACACGCGGAATAGGAGGAGAAGCGGATGTATTGGATATGGAAATTGTAAAAAGATGTTTCCACTATAAGAAGGGGATGGGAGGAACGGCTGTACAAGCGGCGTTAGCAATTGCTGAAATTGGGTGTGACTCAATTGTACATCTTACAGATGACTCAAAAGATGTGTGTGAAATACTGGAATCCCCTTATGTATATACGGTTTCACAAGGAGAAGAATTGATTCATACAGAAGGTGTAGAACAAACACAGGAGCAAGAAGTGCATTGTATTGTACAGTTCAAAAAGGGAGATATAATCTGTCTTGGAGAAGAGATGATTGAAATACCGTGTTCCAATAGACTGATTCTCACAAAAATAACTGTGAATGAATTTGTGCCGCTTTCAAAACCATATTTGAATTGGATTGAGAAAAATGCAGATTATGTAAGAAGCAATGTTTTATCCAGTTTAAATGCGATTCTGGATCCGATGATATTGAAACAGCGATTAGAAGTTGTGAAAACACATGTAGAAAAATATCGCGCAAACAATACGGAAGGAATTGTGTTTTTTGAAGATGCACACTACCATGATTATGAGATTAGAAAGCTGTGTTTGGAGACGGTATATTCCTGTGTGGATATTGTAAGTCTCAATGAAGAAGAACTCAAATACACACTAGAAGAAATGTGTGATTTTCCGGTGGATATCAATAATATTGTTGCATGTGTAGAAGGAGCAAAATCCATCAGAAAGAAATTTGGCATTCAAAAAGGAGTGATCGTACATACAAAAGATTATTCTATGTATGTGGGAGAGAAATTAAATGCTGATATTGAAAGGGGTCTTATGTATGGCAATATGCTTGCGACAGCAAAAGCTTATGATGGTTGGTATGGAACAAAAGAAACGATCAAAGAAATTTTGAAATTTAATCTTAGTCCTAAAGGAGTAGAAAACTATGGCATAATAGAGAAAAGTAATTATGCAAAAGAAGTTGTACTTGTACCATCAAAATATATAGATAAGCCGAAGTACACAATTGGATTGGGCGATTCATTTGTTGGTGGTGTACAAATGTGCTTTTAGGGAAAATGAATGTTGCTGCACTGGGTTGACAGTGTATATTTATGAAATTAAAATAATAATGAACAGATATGGAGGAAAAACTATGTTAATGAACATGAAAGATATTTTGGCTGTAGCAAAGGAAAATAAGTTTGCGCTTCCGGCATTTAATATTAGTGATTATTCTATGTTTCTTGGGATTATGGATATCTGTGAAGAGACGGATTCACCGGTGATAATCGAGATCCATCCGGATGAATTGAGCTTTATTGGTGAAGAGATGGTAACGGCAATCAAAGAAAAAGCTTATAAATCCTCCGTTCCTGTATGCATCCATCTCGATCACTGTGGAGATTTTGGTAAAATTATATGGGCAATTCAAAGTGGTTTTACATCAGTAATGTTTGATGGTGCACATCTTTCATTTGAAGAAAATATTGCGGGCACAAAGAAGGTTGTAGAAGCAGCCCATCCGGTCAATGTATCTGTAGAAGCAGAACTTGGAACAATTGGTTCATTGGAACCGGAAGACCTGGAAGGTGGTACGGCTCGCATCATTTATACGGATCCAGATGATGCAGCTAAATTTGTGGATGAGACAGGTGTGGATACGTTGGCTATTGCCATTGGAACATGCCATGGACTTTATCCGGCAGGAATGAAACCGGAACTTAAATTGGACATTTTGAAGGAAATTTCAGCGAAGGTAGATGTTCCTCTCGTATTACATGGAGGGTCTAATAATCCAGATAGAGAGATTGGGGAATCAGTTACGCTTGGTATTAATAAGATTAATATTTCTTCTGATATAAAAGCGGCATATTTTGAGAAGATGAGAGAAGTTTTACAAGACAAGAGTTTAAGAGAGCCGAATGTAATTGAACCCGTATGTATGGAGGCTATGAAAGAGGTTGCAAGACATAAATTGGAACTGTTCCAGACAATAGGAAAAGCCTCTTTATATTAAAAATATTTTAAAGAAAAGATAAGAGGTAAGATTTAGTGAGTAAAGTTAAGGCGAATGATGACATTACCAGAAGAGAAGTATTACAGGTGATTAAGGATGAATACGAGAATATTTTTGCCGCTGAAAAGAAGGTTGCAGATTATGTGCTCAAACATCCTGGGCGGACTGTAGAATTAAATGTTTCTGAACTTGCAAAAGCAAGCGGTGTTAGTGATGCTACGGTTGTACGGATGTGCCATCATATTGGTTATACGGGATACTATCAGTTCCGGATTACTTTATCGCGTGATTTAGGTAAGCAACAATATAGCAGCATGGTGTTAAAAGAAGAAGGAGATGCTGTAGAAAAAGTGTTTGGGCGGTATGCGGAAGCTATGTATGCTATAGGAAAACGAATTGATGCGAATGTGATGATTGCAAGTGCTAATTTAGTGAAAAACTGTGCGCATGCTCATATTGTGGCAGTTGGAAACTCTAGTCCTTTGGCACAATATATGGGATTTCGGCTTGGGCGTTTGGGAGTAAGATGTACATATAATGTTGCTTCGGAATATTTTTTGAATCATGTTAATCTTGCAGAAGAACATGATATTGTGATAGCGATTTCGCAATCCGGAATGTCCAAACAGGTAATTAAAGCTGTTGAATTAGGGAAAGAAAAAGGATTGAAATCTATTGCGATAACAGCCTATGCAAGATCTCCGCTTTCATATATAGCAGATTACGTACTTTTGTCGGCAGGAACAGCGGAAGAATTTAACTATTATAAAGAATATGCACACTTAAATGAAACGGCAGTAATTGATGCGCTTCTTAACTTTGTCACAAATGAAGAAATGATTGAGACAAGACATGCAGATAAGCTGGAATTTATTTTGTCAGAGAATAAAATATAATTTTGGCTGAAAGTAGGGAAAGTGCGGGGGATCTCATTCGTAGACAGAAGAGGGGAAATCCCCGCATTTTTGGAATTATGAAATGAGGAATAATAAGTATGAAACGTTCTGATATTAATAAAGTAATTAAAGATATGGAGAATCTGGTGAGGAAACATGGCTTTGAGATGCCGCCGTTTGCTTCGTGGACGCCGGAGGAATGGAAAAGAGTCGGGCGTGAGTATGACGAAATTCGTGATAACAAACTGGGATGGGATATTACTGATTTTGGTTTGGGGAAATTTGAAGAGGTGGGTTTTTCACTGTTTACTATTCGTAATGGAAATAGGAAAATGCCGGATAAGTATCCGAAACCATATGCTGAAAAATTATTGATGCTTTACGAGGGGCAGACAGCAGCAATGCACTATCATATAGCAAAAATGGAGGATATTATCAATCGTGGAGGAAATGATGTTTATATAACGGTATATAATGGAGGACCGAATGGGGAAATATTAGATACGGATGTTACAGTTTACTCAGATGGCAAGAAGGAAGTAGTTTTGGCAGGGACAAAAGTACGACTTCAACCGGGACAAAGTATCACGATCACTCCATATATGTACCACGATTTTATAACACCAAAAACTGGAGGAGCAGTTTTGTTGGGAGAAGTATCGATGTGCAATGATGATGAAAATGATAATTTCTTCTATAATAAAGATGTGGGGCGTTTTCCTGAGATTGTGGAAGATGAGATGCCTTACCGATTGCTTTGCAATGAATATCCAATTGCATGGAAGAATTAAAAGGAATATGAACCAGCAAAGCGGAATGGATACAACTAACAGCACCATGATACAGCAGAGGACTTGATAGGTCAGAAACTACATTGTTTTTGGAAATGGAAAAGTTCGAGAAAAGATGCAGTAAATATGAATTTGACAAAGGATGATAATGTGATAAAAAAGTTCAATAGGATTGAAGGCAGATGCATAGAAAAAATATATGGGCAAGATAGATTCGGATATTCTCAGTCTGATTTTGAAGATTTGTATGATTTGATTAAATGGGCTGAACAAGGAGGATATCAAGGTTCTGAATTACGGTTTTATGATTTTCATACTGGGGAGGTATACAAACCTTTTGATAAGAAAAGAAATGTTGTCTATGGTGCACCTGTATATGTAGAGAAATTTTTATATTTTCTACAGGGGGATTATGATAAGAAAAAAGTAACTTTATACAGATATATTCCGGAAAAGGTTTTGGAAAAGGTTACAGAATTAAACATGGAAGAAGTGAATTTGTACAACTTGGCAATCATTGGTAATCCTCTCTATATTATTAGTCAGGATAATGAAGATGGGTTTCGGTGCTACTATCCAGAAAAAATTTCATTTCCGCTTCAAGAACGAGAGTCCGTTGTTTTGATAGAGGATGAAAAGGTTTATTTAGAGGAATGGGTAGAAGAAGGTTGGGATGAGGAAAAGGATTGCGCAACTGATGCGTATCAATACTATAATAAAATTATCATAAAGAATTTTGAAGGCAATACAATTTCGGAGGAGATTGGATGTTTAAATAAATCTGCAAATGGAGATTGGTGGGTTTCGTAAATTCCAGTAATGCGAAGATTTGAAATTTGTGGAGGTGTTGAAATTTAAATGATTTCTTGAAAAGGTTAGGAGACCAAGAAAAGATATTCCACTCAATAGGCAGATAGCTGAAACAACAGGAATAATCCTTTTTGGGTTTGCACTTGGTGTCTTGCGGAAATGGATGGTATAGCTGCAAATGCTTTCCCAGTGGTAATACAGCAACTTATATTATGCTCGTGAGATAAATTTTCGATAATTCAAAGATACCGTGTGATTTCATTGGGAATAAATCGAAAATCAGAGTGGAGTATGTAGAAATACATGCTCTGCTCTTTTTATGATATAGGAAATTCCTTCGGAATCCTATATCATAAATAACACACTTCGTGTGGGGATGTGCAGCTCGCGGCAAGGAGTTTATTATTTCGTAACCGCTCGCGCGCAGATTGCACAGTTGTGCAATCTTTTTAAATCAAAAATCAAAAAAGCGCTTGACATAGGACAAGAAAAGGCGGTTTTTCGTGTGATTTTGAGAACGTTCCTTGATGTCAAGCGTTTTTGAAAATGTCCCGAAATAATTAAAAGATTTGCACCGGATTTTCCGGTGCATTTTCTCTGTTAG